>NZ_JALNTH010000007.1:0-255905 GCF_023161935.1 Pseudoalteromonas sp. 2CM28B | reverse complement strand
TAAACAGCCTTTTCGATGAAAACATTTTAAGCATTTCAGCTATTTGGTCATCTATTCACAAAATATAGATATAAATGACCATTACAGGTCATTTAGGAGCACAATTATTCACTTTATTTTTTCTGGTCGGTCCACAGCAGACTACCAATTGCGGGTAATAGCAGTACCGCACCTAACATATTTACTAAAAACATGAAGGTAAGCAGTATTCCCATATCTACTTGAAACTTAAGATCAGAGAATATCCACGTACTCACACCTATCGCAAGGGTAATACCGGTAAACAATACAGCACTGCCACGCTCAACAAGGGCATTACGGTACGCCACGCTCAGCGGTACGTTTTGCTTAAGTTGGCCCATCATCGAAGAAAGTATATAAATACCGTAATCCACACCAATACCTACACCTAAGGCTATAACAGGTAAAGTAGATACCGTTAAGCCAATTTCTAATTGCACCATAAGTGCTTGTGCAAGAGTTGATACAATATACAGAGGTAATACCACTGCGATTGTCGCTTTTACGCTCTTAAAGCTTAACAAACACAAAATAATAACTGCGCCGTAAACGTATAGCATCATCGGAATTTGCGCCGCAGAAACAGACTCGTTTGTTGCCGCCATCACCCCTACAGGCCCTGATGCTAACTTAAAGGCTAACTTGTCTGTGCCTTCTTCTTGTGCAAATTGCTTAACACGTTGAATAACGGTATCGATTGTATTTGCTTTGTGATCATCTAAAAATATAATCACCGGCATGACTGAGCAATCACCATTGAGTAATCCTGTGCTTGTTTCTACACGGGCTGTTGATTGCACTAAGCTGGCTGAATTACGCGGTAAGCTTTGCCATTTTAAGTTACCTTCGTTGTAACCTGCGTTAACCGACTGCGCCACAGAGCTTAAACTAACCGCCGATTGTACGCCTGGCACGTTTTCTACCTTGTACTGAAAACGGCTAATGCGCGCCATCACATCGTGCTCTGTGCACGCCGCTGGGTAAGCCTCAACAATCACTTTTAAAATATCCGACGAAATAGTGTATTTGTCCGATATTAAAAAAGTATCTTGATTGTAGCGAGCATCTTGATGCAGCGAAGGCGCACCTGCATGTAAATCACCAATTCGCATTTTATCTGCTTGCCAGTAACCTAATGCAAATAACACCAGCGTAAAACCAATAATCATTTTTGCGGTTTTAGGGTCTGTGGCTTTTACCAATAAATCGCGTATCGCATCTAGCATATTTGGCTTTTGCGCATCGCCTGATTGAATATGCACAGTGTTGGCAAAATTCATATACGAGGCCCACACTGGCAATAAAATTAAATTAGTAAATATAATAACAGCAACACCTAAACTTGCTGTGATTGCAAGTTCACGAATAATACCTATATCAATAGTCAGCAGGGTTAAAAAGCCCACCGTGTCTGAAAGCAGCGCAATACCACCAGGTACAAGTAATGCTCTAAAGCTTGATTGACAACAAATGCGGGTACTTTTGCCCTCACCTACTTTTTTACCAATGGCGTTGATCATCTGCACGCCGTGGCTTACACCAATCGCAAATACTAAAAACGGCACCAATATAGACATAGGGTCGAGACCAAAACCTAGACTCGACAATAAACCCATTTGCCAAATTACGGCAATAATTGAACACGCTATAGGTAAAATGGTGAGCTTCAAACTGCCACAAAATAGCCATACCATAATAAAGGTAAAACCAATGGCAATAGCAAAAAATAGCACAACGCCTTTTGCCCCTTGTGCGATATCGCCGGCCATTTTGGCAAATCCAATAATATGAATACTGACTTTATCTGTACTTAAAGGCTCTCTTACTTGCGTTTCTAACTTATCTGCAAATGCCAGTGTATCTAGCTTTTGCTGAGTTTGCGGGTCGGTTTCGAGTAGCTGCGCGGTCACCATGGCACATGAGTAATCGCTGGCAATCATTCGCCCTACTACTTTTGCTTTTTCAATGTTTTCTTTAACTACCGCTAAACCTTTTTGGTCAGCTTTAAAGTTTGCAGGAATGATTGGGCCGCCAGCAAAACCATCTTCAACCACTTCAACAAAACGCGCACTGGGCGCAAAAATAGAGTTAACTAATGGGCGGTTTACACCAGGAATAAAATACAGTTGATCGTGTACTGCTTTTAATTGGGTGAAAAATTCGGGGTTAAAAATGTTGCCACTGTCATCACACACCGAAATTAAAATGCTATTTGCGCCACCAAATTGTTTTTCGTGTTTGGTGTACACTTTCATGTATTCGTGATTTAGCGGAATATTTTTGTTAAACGAGGCGTCTAATACAATATGAGTGGCTTTATAGCCTAAAAAACATGTGATTAGCGCAAAAGCGATCAACATGATAGTACGGTGTCTAAACACCGCCTTTTCTAAAAAATCTAAAAACGTATGCATTAAGGGTTCAACTCCTTCACTTTAATGCCATCTTCTGTTGCCATGACCAATTTATTATTAATTATTACGCCATCTAGAATAGCTTTACCATCGGGGCGTTGTTCATGTGTAAGTAAGCCGTCTTTTAAATGAAAGATCACACCACTATTTGCCAGCAGTAACCAATGCTCATTATTATAATTTATAATGTTATTAACCGTGGCCGTTTTAACATTTTCAAAATGTTGCCATTGTTGTTCATTTTTATTTTTAGCAAATACATTTCCTCTCAGCCCTGCCACAATTTCTTGCTGCGGATCTGATGCTACCGCAAAAAAAGAACCTGGGTAAATTTCATCAAGGCGTTGCCATGTTTGGCCATTATCACTGCTTTTGGCCATTAACCCCATTTCACCGACTAACATCAAACCACTGTCTGTTTTTTCAATACGGTTAAAATGTGGCAGTATAGATGCTGTTTCAGCCTCGTAGCCTTGAGGGTCATTTTCTTTTAAATCATTCAAATACTCTCTATCTTCACTAAACAGTAAAGAGTCTAAAAAGCGTTTATGCCAGTGCTTACCGCCATCACTGGTTTGATAAAACATGCCATAAGCGCCAACAGCAAAACCATTTGAGTCATCTTCAAAGTAAATATCTAAACACGGCTTATCAAGCTCTGGCTTTGCTTGTTGTAATTGCCAATTTAAACCACCATCGGTGGTATTAATTATTGTGGCATCGTGCCCGCATGCCCACCCATGAGTTTCATTAGAAAAATCGACAGCTGTTAGCAATACCTGTGTAGGGACGCTTTGCGCTTGCTGCCATTGCTCAGCGTTTTTGCTTGTTATTACCGTACCGTGCTTACCTACAGCCACTAAAGCAGCACCTGTATTGGTAATATCAGTTAGTAGGGTTTTATTTGCGTTGATTGCGCTAATAGCATACTGAGGTGCATCTTGTGCAATACTCGCACCGCTTATGATCAGGCTGGCATATACCAAATACTTCATAAATTTTAATCGCCTTGAACTGAAGAATTGTTTGTCTGTTTGCTGAGGAAAATCCTGCGTGTCGTATAGACAAACGCGATGAGAAAGAAAAAAGCAGCTAACGGGCTGTTAGCTGCATATTACGTTGTTATCTACCTTCACGGCGTAATGCGCTTGAAGTAAATTCGTTATCGTTAAACGACTCTGAAAAGTCGTACATTTTTTCTTGGTTATCTAAACCAATAGCTAAGTAACGGCGCGAATTTAAATCATGATACACTTCTAAGGTACTCCACTGCGTAGGTACTTCGTAGTAGTTTAAGCCATATGCCATTGCTACACGATAAAGCTGGTCGCGATTATCATAAATATCGGTCACTTGTACTTGCCAGCTATCTTCATCAATATAAAACACGCGTTTTTTATAAATATGGCGTGTATCATCTTTTAAGTTAGCTTCAACAACCCATACACGGTGCTTTTCATAACGCGTATGCTCTGGGTTAATGTGGCCTGGTTTTAAAATATCGTCGTACTCTAGTTTATCACTGTGTAACTTGTAGCTATTGTACGGAATATATAGCTCTTGCTTACCTTTTAACGTCCAGTTGTAACGGTTAGGTGAGCCATTAAACATATCAAAATCATCGGTAGTACGTAAGCTATCTGCGGCTGTACCTGGAGCGTCATATGCAACATTTGGTGCACGACGAACACGACGCTGACCTGAGTTATATGTCCACGCTTGGCGAGGCGTTAAAATTTGATCCATAGTTTCGTGTACAAGTAGCGCTGTACCGGCAAGGCGTGCTGGCTCTGTCACCTTTTGCTTAAATTTAAACAAAATGTTTGAGTCTTGAAGCTCTGCAGGAGTCGCTTTAGGATCTGAATATTTAACCAATAGTTGTTCATCAAAGCCAACATAATTGTACGAACCCGATGCGGTGGGTGCAGCTTGTCCACCAAAACGCTCTATTGATTGTCCACGATAGCGTAATAAGTGATTCCAAATAGCTTCTAAGCCAGATTTAGGAATAGGAAATGGAATACCAATTGCGGTATTTTTTATTCCGTTGCCACCTTCAATAAGCTCAGCCGTTGCAGCAAACTCTTTTGTTGCATCGTATACAAACTGCGGGTAAGACGCAGAGCGGCGCGTTTCATAAACAGGCATTTTAAACGTATCTGGGTATGCTTCAAATAAAGCAATTTGACCAGGGCTTAAGTTAGCTTTGTACTTATCAAGGTTTGTTTTATCAATGGTAAACAACACTTTGTCCGCAGAATACGGGTCTAAATGGTGCATGCCTGGCTCATAACCTTCTGGTGCAGATGTAATACCGCCATTCCACGCTGGAATTGACCCATCAGCATTGGCTGCTTTTTCTGCGCCAAATGGCGTTAAGTCTTGTCCTAAACGTGCAACTTCTTCAGCGCTCATTTTTGCCATTGCCGCTGAACTTAAAAACATGCTACACAAAGCGGTAGCGATGAGGGTAGGTTTTTTAATCATACTAATATTACCCCTAAATTGAATATTTTAAATTGAAAGAAACGTAGTCACGATCTGAGAAAGTATTGATATCGCCACCACCCCAAAATGAGTTGTAGCTCACATCAAGTGACCATGCATTTTGGTAATTAAAGTTCATCGTTACGCCCAACGATTTACGGTCTTCAATAAACAAGAACATAGGATCAGGTGTGTTACCGTTTACATCATGAGAAAATACAAATCGTGGAGAGAAGTTAATGCCATTGTAAAGGTTAAAGTAATCACCTTTAGCAATTAGGCGGTAACCCCAAGATGATGCCGTTGCAAACGACTTTTCTTCTGGGCCATTAGAAAGGCCTAGTTGTAATGTTGTGTAGTCAGTAGTGCCTGGGCCTGTAATCACACCGCTTCGACCTGTACCCGACACATTTAAACGCATTTCGTCGTAGTCAGGCATATCATGAATTTTAACAGCACCTACTTCACCTACTACAGCCCAGCTATCAGCACCTAATGACGGGCCAAATAAATGTGTTGCAGTAAACTGAATTTGTGATGTGTCGCGTTCAATATAACCTTGTGCAACTTCACCTGCCGCTACAGAGCTAATCGCATCACCAAAACTCATTTGCGAAATACCCGCAAAGTCTGGGCGAATACCGGCAAGCGCCAATTGTTCAGGCATGGCGGTATAAAGTAGCTCTACATCGTCTATTTGTAACGGTTCGTCTTTACGAAATGCAAACTCACCAGCAAACGCGGTTTCACCAATTGTGGTGTTAAAGCTTAAACCGTAAAGTTTAATATCTTCTGGGTAATCATTTTCTGCTTTTGAAAACGCAACTAAATCTGCCACGTTGTCATCTGTAATTTCTGTTGTTGCAATCATCGCTAGATCTTGTGCGATGGCAGCTTGAGAAAAGTTAGAAACACGACCAGAAATTAGCGGACGTCGACTATGGTAGTTAACGTGGTATAACGCCACTTCTGTGTCGTTCCACTCTGGTAAAAATACACCTAAACGTAAACCATATTGGCCGCCGTCATCTGGCTCTGTTTTACCGTTATCGCCTTTACCTTTAAGTGCAACTTTAGTTGGATGAGCTAAATACATGTTTGCAAGCAGGGCTTGGCCTTCAGCACTTGTTGGGTCAATACCCTGTGCTGCGGCTACCTGAGCAAAATTAGTATAAAGGTTATTAAGGCTGTCGGTTAAAAAGGCCATATCAATGTCAGGGTTTGAAGTAAAACCTAACTGTACATTTTGCTGATAGCCGTTTTCTGCTGCAAAGTCATTGGTAGAAAAATAAGTACCCGCAGCCGGTAGGCGTGTTTCATGCCATTGGTACTGATAAAAACCTTCTAAAGTAATATTTTCAGTGATCCCTAATGACGCCCAAAGCATACCTACAGGAATAAATGCTTCTTTAAGCTCAGCACCTGGCGCTTTTAAGCGGTCAATATCGACCGGGTTTACGTTAATACCATGAGAGATAAGTGTACTCTCACCCCAGTTTACTACTTGTTGACCTAGGCGAATTGACAGCGGGTTATTGCCATCGTTTAAGTCAAAATTTGCCCAAACATAGGCATCTAATAAACGGATGTCGGCACAACTTTGCTCTTTTGTGTCGTCATCATCACATGGATCTACGCCTTGTCCTGAGGTTGGGTTAACGTAGGCTCTATCACCATCCATTAACTCAAAATCGTAAAAGTACATAAAACGTGTGAATAAGCCGTAGTTATCTTTACTAATTGAAAGGTCGTGTGTTCCTTTCAATAATTTTGAAAACGAATCACCGCTATCAAAATTAAGATTACCTGCATCGCCATTATTAGAGTAAGAACCTGGTTGAGCCCAAACATCTTGAGAAGAATAAATTGTATTTAATGAAGGATTATACCCAGTCCAATCAAATGCAGGATTATTGCTTTTACCAATAATGTCGAAATCTCTGTCTTCCACACGGACGCTTTGACCATAGGAAAAAGTTGAGTCGAAGGTGACATCAAAGCCCCCTACCTCAAAATTTGCTGCATTCGCTGCTGCAGATAAACCTAAGCTTGCGGCTGCTAAACCTATAGCTATTTTGTTTTTAACAAAAAGCGATCTTCTTATCATTGTGTATCCCCCCTGTCGTGGGTAATTATGTGTGATCAAGTTATTGTTTTTAGTGTAATCTTAACGATAGAAGCGATTATAAAAAATTACAAATGGTCGCGTTCAATCAATTATTATATTTTTTGAGCTGACGTTTACGTATTGGTAAGACGTCATACCAGATAATTTATACACGTAAATTAACAATAGAACAAATTGAAATTAACAAAAAGATAATATTTTTATGTATCTATAACATAAAAACAGCAGGTTAGGCGATACGTTCGAGGCGAATAAATTTATTCTCGGAGGTAAGTAAAAGTCTAAAACGCCCTCTTATTCCTATAGATGAAATGTAAGGGCGTAAGTGCGAGGCGGCAAAACGTATTGTTTTACCGTTATCCTCAACCACTTGTACTGAGCTAAAACGACCATGGTAGTAGTCCATGCATTTGTTATAGCTCAGGTGTAAAGAAAAGTAATACTCAATCATTTAATTAAGAGCTTTTTCAACCTTTTCATATAAATCAGCACTTAATCCTTCAAGGTTTGCTAAGCGTTGCAACTGTGCTTTCATTGCTTGAGCACGGGTGGTGTCAAAGCGTTTCCACGACATGAAAGGCGTTAACATTCTAGAGGCATTTTGCGGATTAATCGCGTTTAGCTTAATAAGTAAATCACCTAATAATGCGTAACCTTCACCATCTTTTCGGTGAAATTGTGCGGTATTAAAATGACTAAAGCTGCCCACTAATGCGCGTACACGATTTGGATTTGAAAAATCAAAGCTAGGATGCGCGTACAACGCTTTTATATTCTCAATAGCATCATAACCAGATTGCATAGCCTGCAGCGCAAACCATTTGTCCATAACTAAAACATCATGACGCCACTGGCTATCAAAGTGATCTAACAACGTTGTTCTTAACGGGTGTGATGCTTTTACTACCGCACTTAATGAGGCTAAAACATTGGTCATATTCGGTGAAGCTGCCGATTCTTTAATAAAGCGGTCAACTTGCTCAGAAGGTATTTTAGCTAAGTAATGTAGACAAACACCTTTAAGCGCTCTTATAGCCACTGCATCAGGATTTATACTGCCATCATCTACAAACGAGCTGTAACAATGTAAAAGCTCATCAGATAATTGCTCGGCAATTTGTTGCTCAAACAACCTTGTGATTGTAATGATTTCGTCAACAGGAATTATGTCAAACTCAGCGGCAAACGTGTCAAAGCTTGGCAGTTTTATAAGCTCTGCTACCAGTGCTAAATCGCCACTTTGTGCGCTTATTAACACACGTAGTGCATTAATAACGTTTTCACTTAATGTTGCATGTTCAGGTGCGTTGACTGCTTGCTTAACTGCATTAATAAATAACTGCTGCTGCGCATCCCAACGCGAAAAATCGCTGCGCGCATAACGCATAATATGCAGTAAATCAGGTTCTGAATTTTGCTGGCTTAAAATACAGGGCGCTGAAAAATCTTCAAGTAGTACAGCCACTGGGCGAGCAGGTATTTGATCAAAGTAAAACGTTTGCATTGGCGCAGTTACGTTAAGCACGTGGTCGCGTTTTTCACCTTGATAAGTAAGTGCAATACTTTGCCCATTTTCATCTAATAATTCGATGGCAAATGGAATGTGAAGGCTCTTATTATCTGGCTGATTTAGCGGAGCTGATTGCTCAATTGTTAAAGTATAAAGTTGCTTATCGTGATCATAGTGCTGTGTTGCATTTAATCGTGGTGTACCTGATTGGCTATACCAACGCTTAAATTGCGTTAAATCTATGCCTGAAGCATTACTCATTGCAGCAACAAAATCATCACAGGTAACCGCTTGACCATCATGGCGTTCAAAGTATAGCTGCATCCCTTTTTGAAAGTTAACCTCACCTAACAGGGTGTGCATCATTCTGATAACTTCAGCCCCTTTATCGTACACCGTTACGGTATAAAAGTTATTCATTTCGATAACTTTTTCAGGGCGAATTGGGTGCGCCATTGGCCCCGCATCTTCACTAAACTGATGTGTGCGCATTACTTTAACAGCATCAATGCGGTTAAGTGCGCGTGAGCCTAAATCGCTACTAAATTCTTGGTCTCTAAATACTGTGAGCCCTTCTTTTAACGATAGCTGAAACCAGTCTCTACAGGTAACACGGTTTCCCGTCCAGTTATGAAAATACTCATGACCAACAATCGACTCTATCGTGTGATAATCTTTATCGGTGGCGGTTTCTTGGTTAGCCAATACGCATTTACTATTAAATACATTTAGCCCTTTATTTTCCATTGCTCCCATATTGAAAAAATCTACGGCAACAATCATGTAAATATCTAAGTCGTATTCTAGGTTAAAGCGTGTTTCATCCCAATCCATGGCTTTTTTTAATGAGTTAATTGCATGTGGTGTTTTCGATAAATTGCCTTTATCAACAAATAACGCAAGCTCAATTTCGCGCCCACTTTTTGTTGTGTAGGTGTCTTTTAGTACATCAAAATCACCAGCTACTAATGCAAATAAGTAACTTGGCTTTTTAAATGGGTCTTGCCATTTAGCAAAATGGCGACCATCAGCTGTTTCACCACTGTCAATTTGGTTACCATTTGACAGTAAATGCTTAAAGCTTTTATCAGCAATAATCGTCACATCGTACGTGCTTAGCACGTCAGGGCGGTCTAAAAAGTAGGTTATTTTTCTAAAACCTTGCGCTTCACATTGCGTACAATACGCTCCACCAGATAAATACAAGCCTTCTAAAGAGGTATTTGTATCAGGAGAAATTTCAGTAACAATTTTAAGCTGGCATGTGTGAGGTAAATCATTAATGATTAGGTGCTCACCTTCAATCTTATAATTAGTATAAGCAATATTGTCTACTTGCAGCTCCACTAATTGTAAGTCTATGCCATCTAACACAAGCGCTGAGTTTTGATTTGTTGTTCTTTTAAGCGTTAGTAGCGCCGTCACTTTTGTATTTAGTGGTTGTAAGTCAAAAGTGAGTTCAGTGTGCTCTATAGAAAAATTAGGCGCAGTGTAGTCTTTTAAGTATTGCGCTTTTGGCTTTGCTGAAACAGTCATAGTTACTCCAACTAAAGCTCCTTAAAAAAGGAGCTATTTAGATTTAAGCAGGTTGCTTGGGTTCAATGCGTAAAATTTTAATGCCTACGTACGCATAAATAATCGCTAAGAAAGGGTTAATTAAATTAAAGAAAGCATACAAGGCATAGTCAAATGGGTTTATTAATAAAACGCTTTGCATGTACGCACCACAGGTATTCCACGGAATTAACGGGCTTGTTATTGTGCCGCCATCTTCTAAAGTACGCGATAAATTAACGGGCTTTAAGCCACGCTTTTTATATTCTTCTTTAAACATACGACCAGGCACTACAATAGCAATGTATTGATCAGCCGCTATTAAGTTTGTGCCCACACAAGTAGCAATGGTTGATGTAATAAGCGAGCCCGTGCTTTTTGCAATTTTTAAAATGCTCTTAACAAAAATATCTAATAAGCCGGTTTTTTCCATAATGGCACCAAACATAAGAGCCGTCATGATCAGCCATGTTGTAGTTAACATACCTGCCATTCCGCCACCACTGAGTAGTGAATCCATTTTGTCATCACCTGTATCGATGCTAAAACCATCGAAAAAAGTCGTCCAAATAATTTTAAAATAACCAACCAACTCACCCTGAGAAAGGTCGATTTGTGTCGCAATTAAATCAGACTGAAACAACATTGCCCACACAGCACCAATTACAGCGCCAATTGAAATTGCCGGAAACGCTGGCATTTTTTTAATAGCTAAAACTAGCAGCACAATTAATGGAATTAACATTTCAAAGCCAATATTAAAGTTCTGCTCTAAAATCGCTGTTATTTCGTCAATCCTGCCGGCTTCGTTAGAAGCCGTTGCATTAAAGCCCATAAATATAAAAATGATTAATGCAATGACAAAGCTAGGAACAGTAGTCCATAACATGTGATGGATATGTTCAAATAAATCAGCTCCAACAACAGCCGGTGCTAAGTTAGTAGTTTCAGAAAGCGGACTGAGTTTGTCACCAAAGTAAGCCCCCGAAATAACCGCCCCTGCCGTCACAGTTTGATCAAGCCCTAACCCGGTGGCCACCCCTAAAAGCGCCACACCTATGGTGGCAGCTGTGGTCCAAGAGCTACCTATACTCATTGCAACAATGCCACAAATTAAGCAGCTTGCGGCGTAAAACCAGCTTGGGTTAATAACCTGTAAGCCATAATAAATGAGCGTTGGCACGGTACCCGACAACAGCCAAGTACCAATTAAGGCACCCACCATTAATAAAATTAAAATAGCCCCCAATGATAAGGTAATACCTTCAATCATGGCTTCTTCAAGCTTTTTCCACGTATAGCCATTTTTTAGCCCTATTAATGCCGCAGCAAAGGTGGCAAATAATAACGCTATTTGGTTAGGACCTGATGACGAGTTATCGCCAAATAAATATACCGCTGCGCCTAAAAGGCAAATTAAAACAGTGATAGGTACAAGTGCATCAAAAAACGAGGCGGGTTTAATCGGTTTTTCTAAAGGCTTCAAAATAGTGACTCCTGCACACCACATATCGTGGCGTGGTTATTTATTATTTTTAGCGTATCAGTGCTTTTTTTAAGCCACAGTAATGTAACTCAATTTAGTAATTCGCGATTATAGCAATTTAGCGAAATTTAGGTAACAAAAAAGGCGCAAAAAGCGCCTTTTGAACGGGGTAAACACGTGTTTATTTTTTAGCGATGCGGCCAAAGTTAATGTAATCTTGAGTGATCAGTGCTGCCTCTTCTAAGAAAGGGTCAAGCTCTTCAATTACCTCAGGTACATCATCTAGGTTTTCTATTGGCTCCTTACCTAAACGCTTTAAACGCTCATTAGTGCGCGCTAGAGTACGTGCTTCATTTTCATCTTTTTCTTTAATACGGTCTGCTTCAACTAAAGAAATAGTTTTGCGGTCTTTCTCTTCATTGTAACGGGCAATATCATCAAATACGTAACCAAACTCTGGCTCTGACTTAATACGTACTTCGTGCTGTTTTTCAAGATAAGTGATTACAGGCGTTAAATTACCCTGCCTATTATACTTAGCTCGTACTATGCTATCCCACGGCAATGCATTATCTTGCTTGCTCTCGCCCCACTCTGCTGGGTCTATCGCCGAAGGGAATGAAATATCAGGAATAACCCCTTTATGTTGAGTGCTGCCGCCGTTTATACGGTAAAACTTAGCAATAGTGTATTGTACGCTACCTAAGTCGTTGTCGTATAAATCGTACGCACGACCTAAGCCTTTGTGCTGCTGAACCGTTCCCTTACCAAAGGTTTGCTCGCCTATAATTACTGCGCGGCCATAGTCTTGCATTGCGGCGGCAAAAATTTCAGAGGCTGAAGCACTGTAACGGTCAACTAAAACAGTTAATGGGCCATCGTAGTAGGTAATTCCGTCACGGTCTTTTTGCTCTTCGATACGGTTATTTAGTGTATGAATTTGTACAACCGGACCTTGGTCAAAAAACAAGCCTGATAGCTGTGTGGCTTCATATAATGATCCACCGCCATTTTGGCGCAAATCAATAATAATACCGTCTACGTTTTCTTCTTTTAGTTTAGCTAATTCAACTTTAACGTCTTTTGAAAGATTGTTGTAAAAGCCTGGGATCTCAATAACACCAATTTTTGAAGTTAAATTTGAATAACTCGCTTCAAATACTTCAGATTTAGCAGCCCTATCTTCTAAGCGAATTTTATCACGGGTGATTTCAACTACTTTAGGCGTGCCATGTGCATCAGAGCCTTTAAGATACTGTAAACGTACCTTAGTACCTTTAGGGCCTTTAATTAAATCAACTACATCATCTAAACGCCAGCCAATAACATCAACAAACTCTTTTTGATCTTGGGCAACACCAATAATTTTGTCGTCAGCTTTTAGCTGCTCTGTTTTATCGGCAGGTCCACCTGGTACTAAGCTACGAATAACGGTGTAATCTTCATCTGGGCTTAAAACGGCGCCAATGCCTTCAAGCTCTAGGTCCATATCCATTTTAAATTGTTCTGCGCGGCGCGGCGATAAGTACGACGTATGCGCCTCAATGCTTCGCGCTAGCGAGTTCATTACAATTTGAAATGCATCTTCTGAATTTGTTTGCACTAAACGTTTTTGTGCATTTTTATAACGCTTAGTAAGGACCTCTATGATCCCTTCCCAATCTTTGCCTGTCATTTTTAAACGCAAGGCATCGTATTTAACACGTTCACGCCAAATTTCATCAAGCTCAGCTTGCGATGCTGGCCATGCTGAATCTTCACGGTCAAAAAAGTATTCATCGTCTTTATCAAACGTCATTTCTTTATCTAGTAACGATAAAGAGTAATCATAACGTTCAAAACGGCGCTTTAAGCTTAAGTTAAAAATATCAAACGTAAAGCCAAGCTTACCGGTGGTAATAGCATTATCAAAATCGTTGCGGTATTTTTCAAACGCAGCAATGTCGCTTGCTAAAAACACACTTTTATTAAAATCAAGGGATTCGATATAACGATCGTACACTTTGCTAGAAAGCCCATCGTTAAATCGAACCGGTGTATAGTGTGAACGAGCAAATAAGTTAGCCACTCGTTTGCTGGCAGTGCCATGTTGACTTTCTTGTTTAAGTACAGGCAAGTCTTCAAGTTTTGCCGCTTCTACGGAAGCGAATAAAGAACCCGAAAACAGGGCAGCAACTAACGGAATGAGCGTAAACTTTTTACTCATACACAACTCCTTAATTTATTTACAACTTAAATAATGTATAAGCTGTCAGCTTTGGTTTTAACTTGCATGCCAGTTACTAATTCAACATGAACTTCGTCTTTGTTTACTTCAGTAATCACCGCATTTACAAGTGCTTGGCCAAGTTTAACCTTAACCTTGTTATTAACCTTGACCTCACTTGCAGGTAAAGGTTCAACTTTTCCTGAACGTTTAGCAGGGGCTGCTTTAGCTGGTTTGTTAGCTTGTGCATTGTTTTTGCTAGCGTGGGCTGGTTTTTTCTTGAAAGATTTAGAATCTGAATCTTGGCGTGGACGCTGTTGTTTTTTGCGTTTTGCCATTTTAGCACGGCTTTCTTCTAGTGCTTTTTGAGCGTGGTCAATGTGCTCTTGCTCAACTTTTTCACCTTGATTACCATCAAGATCAATACGAAACTCTGACTTAGTCACAGCTTCTAAATAACGCCAGTTAGACGTGTATTTTCTAAGCGCTTGACGTACTTGAGTCTTACTTACTTTTTCAGACCCTTCGATACGCTCGGCAATATCTTTAAAAATACCGACTTTAAGCGGTTTAATACCGTCTTTTTGTTTAAAACATTGTGGAAATTCTTGATAAAGAAATTCCAGCACTTCATTAATATCTTTTAGCTTGTTTGTGGTTTCCATTTTAGAACCTATTTTTCACATCTTTTCATCAAGGGACGAGTCAACGTAGTGTATTACCCAGTCGATTAACTCTTCGAAGTCGGCTTCAAGTACAGCCAAATCACCTCGAAGGTGTTCCCAAATACCATTTATTATTTCATCGATTGATTCACAATCTAAATCATCTGGAAGTTTATCCCAGGCTATGTGAATCAAATCATTGAGCGTTTCCGCTACATGTTCTTCTTCCCCTTCCCAATCGCCTACATCTTGTACTGCGAATAGGTAGTCTTGAACATTTAGCAAGTCTTTCATTATAAGCTTGCCTCTAAGCATTTAACTAATGCTTCAAGACCTGCTTGGTCATCAGTATCAAATCGACCAATAGTTGGGCTATCGATATCAAGAACAGCAACTATTTTATCATTTTTCATGATAGGTACAACAATCTCAGAGTTAGACGCTGCATCGCAGGCTATGTGGCCATCAAACGCATGTACATCTTCGATTAGTTGAGTTTCTAACGTTGCTGCAGCCGTACCACACACCCCTTTACCAACAGGGATACGAATACACGCTGGATTACCTTGAAAAGGCCCAAGCACTAATTCACTTGGCGAATCCATAAAGTAAAAGCCCGCCCAATTTACATCTTCTAATGAGGTAAATAATAGCGCACTTACGTTAGCCATATTAGCAATGACATTAGATTCACCAGCAATTAGTGATTCAGTTTGCTTAACTAATGACTGGTAAAAATCGTGCTTTTGCATACCAAACTACTTCTTATTAAACAGACAGTAGCTAAAGGTACTCTTTGTCGTGAAAAATTGAAACCTTTTACAGGCAAAAAAACAGAAATAGCGCCGTTTTTCAGCACGCTTGATTAATATTTCTGCAATTATTTTTTTGATGTTTTACGCAGGCCAAATAAAAATAGTCCTGCGGCAAAAGCGGCCATTACACTATTAATTAAAAATATCTCGCCTGTTGTAGCACTGAGTAAATAACTAAATATTGCGCCACCGAGCAGCCCAAGAGTCAGTACACCTGAATAATTCACTTTTGCATACTTAAACATAAGCAAATAACCCGGTACGACAAAAGCGGCCATAGTCAGTCCAACAATATGTGCGTTCGCGATTGCACTCATCAGTAGTTGTAAGAAAATGGTAGCCGCATCGCCATTCATAGTGAGCCCATAATAAAGGCCAAGTAAACTACCAACAATCACAGGGGATAATAAAGAAAGCGCGACACTTTTGGCTAGTTGATGTTTCATATAAGTTCCTAAATACACACTACAAACATTATCTTAAGCATGCACCAAGTTCTTAAGGTTAGAAACAGAGACTATGGTCGTAATTTATGATGGGAAAACAAGCACTCTTTAAACTGCTGTAACTAGGCATTTTAATTTTATAAAAGTATATCTTAGCGTTTCTAGCAAAGGTCTTTAACCCCCTTTGCAAGGTTGATAATTTGAAGATTTAACTTCTGTTGGGCTGTTTAGTGGGTGGGTTTAATAATGTTTTGCAAATGATTTTAATAAATGGTTTTGTGAACTAAAAACAAACACGCATTGTGCTGCCAGCCCACGCTTATTTTGAGCTGCTTAGTCGCCTATCAGACAAAGTTCACTACCTTATAGGCGCTATCGTCAATAAAACCTAACCTTTAGATTTCAATATTAAATACGTTCTTCAATTAATGACTGATTTACCCATAGCCAGCGTCGTAGGTATACAGCACAGCAAAGCTGCAAAAGTGATGATGTATCGTTAATTGTGTCAAAAGGTTGAAATACAAATAAAACAAACACCGTTATCAATGAGAATCATTGCACGATAAATAATAAGTTTTCTTGAAGGTAAATCATCCTTGAGCCACAACATACTATTTTAATGACCAATTTTAAAATCTAAAAAAATAATAGTAGTACATCGATATGTTAATAGCGGCTAATAGCAAACCGAAATGGGGAAATAAGCGAGGAAACCTAAGATGGCCTAATAATAAAGCGTAAAAACAAAAAAGCCCGCTAAAAGCGGGCTTAAATATAATGGTGGAGAGATAGGGATTTGAACCCTAGATGGGCTACAAACCCATGCCGGTTTTCAAGACCGGTGCATTCGACCACTCTGCCATCTCTCCGAAAGTGCTATAAATTACAAGTAAGAGTGTACTCATAATTATTGTAATAAGGTGGTGGAGAGATAGGGATTTGAACCCTAGATAGGCTACAAACCTATGCCGGTTTTCAAGACCGGTGCATTCGACCACTCTGCCATCTCTCCGCACGGCCTGCATAATAGGGAAACCCATTGGCTTTGTGAAGCTTTTTTTTAAAAAAATTGTTTAAGTGCTTAAAAAACAATTAATTTGTTTAAAGATGAAACAAATAATTTCTTTTTGATGCTTTAATGAACTTTAATTAAAAAATAACACTCTATTGATCTACAAAGGTTTGCCCAAACATATAAGAGTTGGTAATCTAATTTTAGTTATATTATCGAAACAAACATGTTTCACTTAAAGGAGCTCTACAATGGCATTTAATCATTCGTACAATACCGCTAAACCGGTAATGTCGACCATTGAAACAAACAAGGTACTTAAAAACACCTATTTCTTACTGGCCATGACATTAGCATTTAGTGCTGTTACGGCGGGTATTTCAATGGCATTACAATTACCTTACTTTATGGGAATTGTGTTCACACTGGTTTCGTTTGGTTTATTATTTGTTGTAAACAAAAAAGCAGACTCAGCCTCAGGCGTGTTTTGGGTGTTTGCTTTTACAGGCTGTATGGGCGCAGGCCTTGGCCCACTACTTAACTATTATGCAGCTATGCCTAATGGCCCTATGCTTATTATGCAGGCGCTTGGTTCTACTGCATTAATATTTTTTGGTCTATCGGCTTATGCATTAAACACTAAAAAAGACTTCTCATTTATGGGTGGTTTTTTAACAGTAGGCTTACTAGTGGTTATTGTTGCAAGCATAGTTAACATCTTCATTGGCAGCTCGCTAATGTTTATGGTGCTTAACGCTGCTGTTGTGTTAATTATGTCTGGCTTAATCTTATTTGATACTAGCCGTATTATTAATGGCGGCGAAACTAACTACATTCGCGCGACGGTCGCTCTATACTTAAACGTATATAACCTATTTACCTCTTTACTGCACCTTCTTGGCGCAAGTGATGACTAATTAAATAGTTCTGTTAAAATAGCCCCTTTATTGGGGCTTTTTTATTGGAATTGTTTTGGCGCGATTTGTTCTTTCTTTACATACTCCTCCTTCAGATCATGACTCAACGCAACGTATTATAAAGTTTGCGAATGCATGTTTAGCACAAGGCCACACCATAGATGCGATATTTTTGTATCAAAATGGGATTTATCACGCGTCAGCTCACTTTGAGCTAGCCTCTGACGAACTGCAAATTCCTACGCAATGGCAACAACTTGCAGATAAAAACGTTAACTTAATGCTATGTATTACCGCAGCAGAAAAACGTGGCTTAAACACAAGCCAAACAGGTGTGTTTACTGTAGCCGGGCTTGCAGAATTTGCCATGCTAGTGAGTGATGCAGATAAATGGATACAGTTTAAATGAAAAACGTTTTAGTAATGAGCCAATCCAGCCCTTTTGATGAGCTTAATACCCGTGATGCCCTAGACATGTCACTGATATTTGCCGCAGTTGATCAAAATATTAGCTGGCTATTTAGCGGCCCTGCAGTGCTTGCTTTAAAACATAATCAATCAACACAGCAACTTGGTGTAAAAGATTTTTTTAAAAACATCAAAACGCTTGAAATCTATGAAGTAGAAAACATATATGTATGTGAAAAATCGTTACTAGATTATAACTTAAACAAATCTCAATTAATTATTGATTCAACCAGCCTCAATTACACTGAGCAACAGCAGCTGATCGGCCAGCAAGATTTTGTGGTGAACCTATGAGTACATTACACATTTTTTCAAAGCCACTGGCTTATTACGACTCTACTCAGCTTGAAAACTTAATTAAAGACACCGATAAAGTACTCCTTGTTGGTGATGCCTGTTATGCCGCTAAGCAGTATTTTCAATTAAACGATTCGTTATTGTTGCTTTTAGAGGATGCGCAGGCACGCGCAGTTAAACTAAGCCCAGGCCAAACACTTATTAATTACGATGAGTTTGTTGCCTTTACTCTATCTACTAACCAATCTATTACCTGGTAATCCATGCTTGAATTTAATAATCAACAAATCGACACTGATAAACAAGGCTACTTGCTAGATTACACCTTGTGGACAAAAGAGTTAGCCCCCATTATCGCCGAGCAAGAAAACATTATCTTAAGTGAACAACACTGGGAAGTGATTAATTTTGTGCGCAATTTTTACTTAGAATATAACACCAGCCCAGCAATAAGAATGCTTGTTAAAGCCATGGCTAAAGCGCTTGGCGAGGACAAAGGCAATAGTATTTATTTATATAAATTATTTCCCAAGGGGCCTGCAAAACAAGCCACAAAAATTGCCGGCTTACCCAAGCCCGCTAGGTGTATTTAATGGCGAACAAACCAATGCATAATCGCGCAAGTAAAAGTACCACTAAACGCACCACCGGTAGAACTTACTCACGCAGCGCGCTCACTAAAAAAAGCACAACTTCGCGTGAAATTAAACCCGCTATAGCCCCTAAAGATAGAAAAATTGTTTTATTTAACAAGCCTTACGATGTGCTTTGCCAATTTACAGACGATGCCAATAGAAAAACCTTGGCTGAATTTATTCCCATTAAAGATGTATACGCTGCAGGCAGACTCGACCGTGACAGTGAAGGCTTGTTACTTTTAACAAACTGCGGAAAGCTTCAAAATACCCTTACCGCACCGAATAAAAAAACCAATAAAACCTATTGGGTGCAAGTTGAAGGCGAGCCTAGCGCAGAGGCCATTAATGCCCTGTGTAAAGGTGTTGAATTAAAAGATGGGATGACCTTACCCGCAAACGTAAAAATTATTGACGAGCCAAAACTTTGGCCTCGCGTGCCGCCGGTAAGAGAGCGAAAATCGATTCCTACAACGTGGTTAAGTATTACAATTAATGAAGGACGTAATAGGCAAGTTCGCCGTATGACCGCCCATGTTGGGCACCCTACATTAAGGCTTATTCGCTACAGTATTGGCAATTACACGCTAGATGGCATAAACAGCGCACAGTACAGTGTTATAAAAGGTGAGGTAAATGCATAAACCCCATGTAACGGTGGCTGCTGTAGTAAAAAAAGGAGAGCATTTTTTACTGGTAAAAGAGCGAGATAAATTTACTTCTAATATTTGTTACAACCAACCTGCCGGCCATTTAGAACTAAACGAAACACTGGCTCAAGCAGCCAGCAGAGAGCTTTTTGAAGAAACAGGTGTGTCCCTAACGCCCACTGGCTTAATCGGTGTTTATAACTTACATGCGGCTAATGGGGTGCATTACTTACGCTTTTGTTTTATGTTTGATGGCACTCAAATCACCACTGAGCCCTGCCCAAAAGATGCAGATATAATTAGTGCCAACTGGCACAGTTTAGAAGACATAAAAGCACTGCCTCTAAGAAGCCATTTAGTTTTAAAGTGTATTGAAGACAGCCTAAACCGCCCTATTCAAGACGTAGACTTTATTTACGACGATAATTAAACATCTGCGCTTTGTATAATTCTCAAAGCTATATAAATAGTCCAAGGCTATAAATTAACTTAATGCTAAACAATTTCGTCCTTGCCTTTTTGAATAATAAAGTGCGCTGTCGGCGGCCTTAATAAACTCTTTTTGATCGCAACTATCCTCTTTATTAATTGCGTGAATACCCATGCTCAGGGTTAAGTAGCCGGTAAAGCTGTCTTCATGAGGGATGTGCAGCTCTTCAATTGCCTTTTGAATATGCTCAGCAATAAATAAGGCCCCTTGTTTATCGGTTTGAGGCAGCAATACAACAAATTCTTCTCCTCCATAACGCGCCACAAAGTCCTCGGTGCGGCTTACCGTACACGCTATTGCTTGCGCCACGTTATACAAACATAAATCACCTTCAACATGCCCGTAGCGGTCGTTAAATAGTTTAAAGTGATCAATATCGATTAATATAATCGCCAAATCGTCACCACACTCAACGGCTTTTTCAAACTCTTTACTTAGCTTTTCATCAAAACGACGTCTATTTGCTATTTGTGTTAGCGAATCTAAAAAAGCCATGTCGCGTAAAATATTTTGATCTTCTAAACGCTTGGTCGCATCATTAAATACAGCAATATATTCATCGCCCAAATTGATTCCAGATACTTCCATGGTAATTGTATTACCGTTTTTACAAGTAACATGGTAATCATGCGCGGGGATGTCTTGCCCTGTTTCATTGGCAATTTCTAACGTCGATTGCCAGGTTTTTTTCACGGCCTCACGATAATGAGGGTCTGGGTATGCATTAACCCACCACTGCTCTAAGTTAGGTAAGTCATCAATGGTATAACCAAATACATCTATAAAGCGCTGATTAATCCTAATAATATCACCGGTTTTGGCACACACATTAGAGATAGGCATAGGCAAAATAGTAAATAAATGGGCGTAGTGGCTCATTTCGTGGCGCTTCATAGGATGATGCATTTTTTTAGAAAGGAAACTGTATGGCGCATCTTCTTTTTCATTAGAAAGCGAATTATCCATACTTAATGCAAAATACCATTCATCCCACCAGCGTTTCATAGTCTCAAACAAGGCAGTTTCTGACTCGTCAACTAATTCAAAAGAACTTGAGACAGCATTGAAAATCTCATCAATAGGACTGTTTTGCTTGGCATCTGAGGGTAAAGTGTGCTCAAAAACTTCATGAAAAAGCGTATACGTATCACGTTTTAAGTCGCTTGTAGGCATTATGAGCAACTCATTTAGTTCATCGCGTGAGTTTGCAGCATAATATTGTATTAACGTTGAAAGCTTTTTTACCTGGAAGGCGTAATTCATATATTCATTCCGTTGAAAATATTTTTATAATAAAAAAGTGAGTCTAATATGCTAAATCTTACTGGCAGCTGAATTTACAAGCAAGCACAAGGTAATGAAAGCATTATTATCATTTAATAGAGTAAGAATGGCACCGAAATATCTTTTTACAATCGATTATTTAATTTTTTCATCATTTTTTATGTTAAATGCGTTTCAGTCTTATTTGCTATTTATTATATGAATAAAATAACTACAAAATCGTGTGTTTGCGCCACTCCTCCCTTTAAGCAAAAACAAAATGCGTGCTATAATCGCGGCCTTTCCAAGTTAACAGCAATCTGTATAAGCGAAATTATTCATGAGCGAAAATAGTCACATTAAAGTCATCGTTGGTATGTCCGGCGGTGTTGATTCTTCTGTATCTGCATATTTATTACAACAACAGGGCTATCAAGTAGAAGGCCTGTTTATGAAGAACTGGGAAGAAGACGACAATGACGAATACTGTGCAGCCGCTGAAGATTTAAAAGATGCACAAGCAGTGTGTGACAAATTAGGCATCGAGCTTCATACCGTTAACTTTGCAGCCGAATACTGGGATAACGTTTTTGAGTACTTTTTAGAAGAGTACAAAGCGGGCCGTACGCCAAACCCAGATATTATGTGTAACAAAGAAATTAAATTTAAAGCATTTTTAGAATTTGCAGCACAAGCACTTGGCGCCGATTATATTGCAACAGGCCATTATGTTCGTCGTGAACTACGAGACGACAAATACGTTATGTGCCGAGGCTTAGACGATAACAAAGATCAAAGCTATTTCTTATATACCTTAAGCCATGAACACATAGGCCAAACTCTTTTCCCAGTAGGCGATATAGCTAAACCAGACGTACGCCGTATTGCAGAAGAGCAAGACTTAATCACCCATGACAAAAAAGACAGCACCGGTATTTGTTTTATTGGTGAGCGTAAATTTAAAGACTTTTTACAAAAGTTTTTACCTGCTCAACCTGGCGTGATTGAAGATACTGACGGCAACAACGTAGGTGAGCACGAAGGGCTTATGTATCATACACTTGGCCAGCGTAAAGGCTTGTTAATTGGTGGCATGAAAGAAGGCTCTGGCGAGCCATGGTACGTTGTAGATAAAGACGTTGAGCGCAATGTGCTCGTTGTCGGACAAGGTAAAGACCACCCTCGCCTATACAGCAATGGCCTAAACGCCAATCAATTACATTGGGTAGACCGTGTTGGTCCTCAAGGTACAACGCGCTGCACCGTTAAAACCCGTTACCGCCAAGAAGATATTAATTGTACCCTTCTCGTTGGGGAAGATGGTATGGCACGCGTATTGTTTGATGAACCACAAAAAGCCGTTACACCGGGTCAATCAGCTGTATTTTATGCCGATGATGTGTGTTTAGGTGGCGGTATTATAGATTCGGTGATTAAGTAATGAATCAACACCAAGTCATGGCGCTTGCCGCCATGTGCCAAGTGGCTAAACAAGTACAAAAAATCGCGCAATACGGCAGCGCAAACGATTCAGACTTAGACGTGCTATTTACAAGTATTGTACAAACATCACCCGCATCCCCGGTTGATGTTTACCAAGGTACGCATAACTTGCGCGACGGCTATAAAACATTAATGGCGCAGCTTACTGCTGGCGCTCAAAAAGATGTGGAAATAGTTAAGTACGTAGGTGGTTTAATGCAGCTTGAACGTATTTTAAATAACGAGCCAAAAAGCTTAGCTGAACTTGGCCGTCGTATCGACGACATTCATCGTCGCTTAGATCACTTTGCTATAACCGATGACACCGTAGTTGCCGGTTTAGCAGATATATACTCGTCGGTGCTGAGCCCCCTTGGGCACCGAATTCAGGTTTATGGTAAACCCGAGTTATTAAAACAGCAGCAAACGCAAAATAAAATTCGTGCCCTTTTATTAGCAGGAATTCGCAGTGCTGTATTATGGCGACAAATGGGCGGTAAACGCCGTCACTTTTTCTTTGCAAAAAGAAAAATTCTCGCTATTGCAAAAACAAACATTTAATTATCGTTCAAAACTAAAATTTAGGAGTTATTATGGAGCTTTCAGCGTTAACCGCTATCTCTCCAGTGGATGGTCGCTACGGCAGCAAAACCACTGAACTACGCAGTATTTTCAGCGAATTTGGCTTAATCAAATACCGCGTAACCGTTGAAGTGCGTTGGTTGCAAGCCTTAGCTGCAGCAAGCGATATTAAAGAAGTACCTGCATTTAGCGACCAAGCCAATGCACTATTAAATGCCATAGTTGATAATTTCAGCGAAGCAGACGCACAGCGTGTTAAAGACATTGAACGCACCACAAACCACGATGTTAAAGCGGTAGAATATTTACTAAAAGAAAAAGTAGCCGATAACAGCGAAATTAACGCTATTAACGAGTTCATCCATTTTGCCTGTACATCAGAAGATATTAATAACCTATCTCATGGTTTAATGCTAAGCGAAGCTCGTGATAATGTGCTCCTTCCATACTGCGACCAACTACTTAACGCTATAAAAGAAAAAGCCATTGAGTACAAAGCAGTACCTATGATGACGCGTACCCACGGCCAACCAGCTACGCCTTCAACAATGGGTAAAGAGTTTGCTAACGTATACATGCGTTTAAAACGCCAGCGCGACCAAATCGCACAGGTAGAAATGCTAGGTAAAATTAACGGTGCTGTAGGTAACTACAATGCTCACCTGAGTGCTTACCCAGATTACGATTGGCATACCCACGCAAGCAACTTTGTAACTAGCCTTGGTTTAACCTTTAACCCGTTCACTACACAAATAGAGCCGCATGACTACATTGCCGAGCTATTTGATGCTATTGCTCGCTTTAACACTATTTTACTTGATTTTGATCGTGACGTTTGGGGTTACATTGCCCTTAACCACTTTAAGCAAAAAACCATTGCTGGCGAAATCGGCTCTTCAACAATGCCGCATAAAGTAAACCCTATCGACTTTGAAAACTCAGAAGGTAACCTAGGTTTAGCAAATGCTATATTTGCTCACCTTGCACAAAAACTGCCTGTTTCTCGTTGGCAGCGTGACCTTACCGACTCAACCGTTTTACGTAACTTAGGTGTGGGTATGGGCTACACGCTTATCGCGTATCAATCTACACTTAAAGGCGTAAGCAAGCTTGAAGTAAATGAGCAACGTTTACTTGATGAGCTTGATCAAAACTGGGAATTACTTGCTGAGCCAATTCAAACGGTTATGCGTAAATACGGTATTGAAAAACCATACGAAAAACTTAAAGATTTAACGCGTGGTAAACGTGTAAATCAAGAGATTATGGCCGACTTTATCGATGGTTTAGACCTGCCAGAGCACGCTAAAGTAGAAATGAAAAAACTAACACCTGCCAACTACATTGGCCGCGCTGTTGAGTTTATTGACGATTTAGTTTAAATACTAAATTGCGCATATAAAAAGCGAAAGGATAATCCCTTTCGCTTTTTTTGTACTAAAAATTATAGGCCTACTCTATGTACCAATTAAAAATAAACAACCTCTGTGAGCAAGAATTTTTAAACCAATACTGGCAAAAAAAACCGCTATTAATTAAACAAGGCTTTACAGACTTTCAAGACCCAATAGAGGCAGAAGAGCTTGCCGGTCTTGCTATGGAAGAAAGTATAGAGTCGCGAATTGTTACCAACCACAATAACGATTGGCAAGCATACCAAGGCCCATTTGAAGACTTTGAAAAATTAACTGAGCAACACGCTACTTTATTGGTACAAGCGGTTGATCATTGGCATAGCGATGCAGCACAACTGCTTCACCCATTTAGGTTTATACCTAACTGGCGAATAGATGATTTAATGATCAGCTACTCAACCCCTAAAGGTGGCGTTGGTCCGCACCTAGATCAGTACGATGTATTTATTATACAAGGCGAGGGTAAGCGTCATTGGCGTGTTGGTCTGCCTGATCCAACACTTAAACAATTTGCGCAAAATAAAAAACTACTGCAAGTTGAGCAATTTGAAGCCGTTATAGATTGTATTTTAGAACCCGGCGATATTTTATATATACCACCTGGGTGCCCTCACGAAGGCTATGCAATAGAAAACGCCCTTAACTACTCGGTTGGATTTAGAGCGCCTAATCAGCAAGACTTATTTTCTAGTTTTGCCGATCATGTTATTGATACCGACAGCGGCCAAAAACGCTATACCGATCATACTTTAGCCCTTAGGGACTCTAAAGGTGAGCTTTTACAGAGCGAAACCGATAAAGTTAAAACCCTTATGCAAGCGCTACTTAATAACGATGAGCTATTTAAGCATTGGCTTGGCAATACCTTAAGCCAAGCCAAGCACGAAATGGACTTAGCACCGCTTGAAGAGCCTATAACCTGCGAGCAAATGAGTGAATTAATAGCAAACAATGCAGAAGAATTTGAGCGTTTAGGCGGCGTACGTGCTATCTATCAGCAGCTAGAAGACACCCTATTATTAAGTATTAATGGCGAAAACTACCCGTTACCACTTTGCGACTTAAATGCCGTTACACTATTAACAGATCATGATTATGTTAATACCGACGATTTAAACGCAGCGCAGCCTAGCCTAGTTTTTATTCAAACCTTTACTACACTAGTTAATGAGGGGATGTGGTTTAATTAGAGGTGCGCTATGGGCTATCAAATTAATAAGGTCGAGTGGGATAGGCAAAAAGACCAGCTACAACAAATACGTGAAAAAGTATTTGTGTATGAGCTACACATACCTAAACGAATAGAATTTGATAGCCAAGACAAACTAGCACATCATGTGCTAGTTACTCACAACAGTAACGCACCCGTAGCCACAGGTAGGCTGTGTACAGATGGCTTAATAGGCCGAATAGCCGTTTTACCCGCACACCGTAATCGCCACGTTTATACTTCATTACTTACTTTTATTGTTAATCTTGCCGCTAACGATGGGCACCAAGTTATTAGTATTAATTGTATTTTAAACGAAGTTGAACGCTTTAGACGAAATGGCTTTATACAACAAGGCGGTGTTTTTATGGAAGCAGGTATACCTAGGCAGCGAATGCAATGCCAAGTGTCTGAGTTTGTCACTAAACCATTTACATTAGTACATTAAAAAAGGGCCGTTAATAGCCCTTTTTTACGTTTATACAAGCAATACCTTATTTTGGTTCATTAGCCCAAAGTTGCTCGTTTTCATGCATTTCGTATAAGCCGTGAGCACGGTTTATAAGTAAGTTAGCAAAGTCGACTTGGGTTTTATCGCGTGCGCCAACACTCATTATTTGATCTGCTTTTAACTGCCATTGTAAAGAAAAATATCGCATAGCATCGCGCGCATCTTTTGCTGCACTGACTTCTGCATGATCAGTAGGTAAGCGCCCTGTTATTACCCAGTAGCTCTTACCGTTTTGCGCTTTAAATTTCCACATAGCACACAATGGCGCTAAAAAGCGGCTATCTTTGTCTATTACTGATTTAGGCATAATGCCTTTTTCTGCTAAGTATTTTTGGGCGTTTTGAAAACACTCGCGTTGCCAAGCAACCCGTTGTTGCTCTATTTGTGCTTGCTCTTGCGCTGTTAATGGTTTTTTTTCTTCTTGCTGCATTTTATTAACCTTTACTGCTTTTTTCTACACTCTAAGTGCATAACAAATAAGGTGCAAGCATAAAACACCTGCTTTGCACCTTAAATACACCATTTGATTTGTTTTTAATCACAATTGCACTTAAGCAATAGTAAATCGCTGTTATTTTATATTGTGATCAAACGAGCCTACATCACCTGGGAACACGACTGGCGATTCAATCCCGTCTTTGCTTATCGCTGCAACACCAAAATAGTAATTATCTATAACAACGTTTTTAAGTGTAGCTTTACTTACATTGCCCACATCTTGGCTAAATTGCCATTGCGGCTCACTGGTATAGCGCCAATAAATACGATAACCGGCAATATTATCATCATCTGAACTTTGCCACGAAAGCGTAGTGTCGGCCTTAACTGCGCCTTCAATTTTTACCTGCTTAGGAGGAGCTGGCGCCCAAGCCATTGAAGCCATTGTTACTGCGTTCAGTGATGTAAGCTTTGCTGTGTAGTCAAAATCAACGCCATCTATGGTATCGCCATAAACCACACCATTTTCTGTACGTAAATCTTGATGTTGTCGGTCGTAATGCTCATTAGTTTCCATAATTCTGACTGCTGCAAAACCTGCATCGTTAAACGGTCTATGGTGCCCGCCCCGGCCAAATCTATCTAACCTGTAAACTAACATCGTATCTAAATTTGGAATATACCTATCGGCAATTGTATCTATATAGCGCGCTAAATTACGGCTCGCCGAATCGACTTCACCACCTGTAAAACGGCGCGTTCTTGCTTGTTGTTTCGTTTCTACTACACGCGTGCCTTCTGAGAAAATACGAGCCGTTGTATTGTCGGTAACGCCATTAATACCGGTAATATTGCCAATCATGTCGTTATTTAAAACGCCATGTACTTGCCAATTGTGCTCTTGTGCATACGCAGTGAGTATTTTACCGCCAAATAAACCCTGCTCTTCGCCAGACAAAGCTGCATACACTACTGAGCCATTAAATTTATGCTTGCTTAGTACACGTGCAGCTTCAATAACCCCTGCCACGCCTGAAGCGTTATCATTAGCACCCGGTGAATTACTGGTAAAGTCCATTACATCGCTCACCCGCGAATCAATATCGCCCGACATAATAACCATTCGGTTTGGCTCAGTACTACCACGCTGAATAGCCACTATATTCACTACTTCAACAGGATTAGGAATTCGTTTTTCACCTGATATAGTGTCTTTAACTTCAATAACTTCTAGGCAACCACCACATTGCGCTGATATTTTTTCAAACTCTTTTTTAATCCAACGCCGTGCAGCACCTATGCCCCGTGTATCTGACTTAGTTTCAGAAAGCGTATGGCGGGTACCAAAATCCACCAGCGTTTGTATGTCGCTCCCAATACGCTTAGCTGATACCTGCGCTGCAATATCATGTAGCTTTTGTTGTTCTTCATATTTTATGCTGGCATGAGCCTGTGCTGATAATCCTGCCGTACAAGCAAAGGCTAACGTACTCAATTTAATAAGTTTAGTTGTAATAGAAAAAGGGGTTTTGCGCATTATAAGCTCCTTATTTTTTACCTTACCATTACTCAACAACCTATTTAGTGCAACTATTTTGAGTTAAAGCTTTATACAAGTAAGCTCAACTGTAAAAATTAACCACACTTAAGTACTCCCCTCTTTTAAGCAAAAAAGCGTATTACAAACCTTGTTACATAAATACGCTGTATACATAGCGTGTTTTCGTGGCAAACTAATGGGGTGTTTTATTTGTATTTGTAACCTATGCGCCAGCTTAAAGCCGATACTGTCTCTGCCAATTTAATTGCCACTAGTAACAACCAATATGGGCCTATTTGTGTTTATCAAAATACTACCTATCGCTGGTTAACACTTGCCCAAAATGCGCAAAGCGATATCACTATTCAAGGGGTGATGAGCCTTAATAAGAATGAACAATTACTGATTGCGGTTAATCAATGTATGCTGTTATTTTTACTTAAAGCAGCTGAGCCACTACGGGTTTTAAATTTAGGTTTAGGTACTGCAGGCATTGAACGAGCCATTCATTATTTACATAAAAAAACGGCTTATATAAGTAATTTAGCTGTGTTTGACAGTGTAGAAATAAACCCCGCGATGATAAGCGTTGCTAAGCACCATTTTAACTTGCCCGCTAATCATACAGTGCACTTACAAAATGCAGAGCTGTTTGTTGCAACGTGCACGCGCACATACAATGTCATTACAATTGATATTTTTAGTGGCGATGTACATCAAGACTTTTTATCTAACAGCGTATTTTGGCAAAACATACGTCGCTGCAGCGGGCTAAATGCGCAAATTATTATAAATTTAAACCCTAAAACAGGAAAAGAGCTCCAAGCTTTACTCGTCCTGTTTAGGCAACACTTTAGCTGTATTGCCCTTATAGAGTTTAACGAATACAAAAATATTGTCGTGATGCTTTCTCAGCAAAGCTTAGTGCACATTAATAAAGAAGAAATAGCCCATTCGCCATTATTTAAAACGTGGGGACCTTCCCTTCACAACGACATAAACAGCATTTATCACATAGAGTAATTTAGCGCCCTGGTTCGTGTTTTTCATAGCACGGCAAATGGGTTTCTAATTGCTCCCAATTGGCTTTAGAGCTAACAAAATTATGCGACATTACCTGCTCAGCAATATCGTCATCTATCAACCCTAGGCGTATTCGCAAGCGAGATTTATCCTCTGCATTAGCACTGTAAATAGGTGAGCCACATGTTTTACAAAAAAAGCGCGCACGCCCAAGTTTGAAATTAAATTCAGTTAAATTATCTTCACCTTTGGTAAGTGTAAATTCGTGAGTGTTTACAAAACCATTCGTGGCAAAAGCAGTCCCGCTGTTTTTTCTGCATAGTGAGCAGTGACAATGAATAATTTGAGAAATAGCCCCTTTAATTTCAACACTTACCGCTTTACATAAGCACGTTCCAGTATACATATAATCCCTTTTATTATTTTTAATTGCGTGTTGTTAGGTATTTTACGCGTTTAAAATATAAACGTCAGTAGAATAGATAAAACACAATATTGGTTGACTAATTTACACCAAATTGGTTATATAAATTTTAAGTTTGAAAAATTAAAAGTCATATATTGGTTTACCAATTTATATACTTATACTTACATTAGTAAAAGAGGGATTGTGCGCGTTAAATACAGCTTACTGTTAGTGGCTTGCTCAGGATTATTAGCCTGTAGCCAAAACAATCAAAACGCTCCCTCTGCAAAGTGGTTATTAGTAGATAACTTTGAACAACCGCTAAAAGGTTGGACAAAGGCCGACACAGACAACCAAACTCAACCTTATGTCGCTAACCCACAAGAAACTAAAATAGAAGTTGAGGACACAGCCAAAGGGATTAACCATTTTTTAATTAAAAAGCCTGCCGAAAATGGTATTGTCGGCAACCGCAAAGCCCTCAGCTATAAAAAGCTTCCAAAAACAGTGCCCGTTGGCGAAACCTACACTTTTTTTACCCGTATTAACGTTGCCTCTTTTCCAAATAACCATGCTTTTGGATTAAGTAACTTAGAGCCAGAGCAAATAAACGTTCATGGCTACGACGCCTTTGAAGCCACTCTACGAGTAACCGATAAAACCGAATCAAACGGCTTAGTCAATACCGGGGCGCTAATGGTCAAAACTGATAAGGGCTATAGTAATATTCAAAACTATGCACAAGCGCAATCGGCTAAACCACTTGATACAAACAGTTGGTACAACATTTGGTACGTTGTTAATAATGCATCGGTAAAAATGCAAGGCCAGCAATACAATGTATATGTACAAGGCGGAGAATTTAAAAACCAAACCTTAGTGTATAAAAATGCCACCTTTAGAATGAAACGCGAGCGCCCACTTAGCTATTTTTTAGCTAACTGTAATACGGGCCCACATAAAAAGCCTTACGGAAATGGCGGTTTACGCTATGACGACATTTATATGATTAAAGGCGTAAATCTCACAAACCCTATTCGATAAAAGTAGCAGTGTAAATTAGTCGCTAAAGATCTACAGCGCGCCACTTAAATGGTATGATCATTTTCTATTATTTGTCATTTAAGTTTATAAAATGTATCGATTATTCGAAAAAATGACCAACGCATTTCCTGAGCAAAAGCCAACGCAGCCGCCCTCTACCTTATTTGCGTTTTGTCGTCATTACACTAAAGGTATGGAGCTGTCGTTAGTTTTAATGTCTGTTAGTGCAGCCCTGCTTGCCATTTTAGAAGTATCGTTATTTAGCTATATGGGCCAATTAGTAGATTGGTTGGGCACCTACACACCGCAAACCCTATTTGAAGAGCAAAAAGCCGAACTTATAAAAATGGCAGTAGTGCTTTTAGTGATATTGCCTATTGTGGTGTTTTTTCACTCGGCTATTTTACACCAAGCATTACTGGGTAATTACCCTATGTCGATTCGTTGGTCGGCGCATAGATACTTATTACGCCAAAGTGTTAGCTTTTATCAAAACGAGTTTGCAGGGCGTATTGCCACAAAAGTAATGCAAACATCACTGGCCGTACGAGAAGCCGTAATGAAACTGCTCGATGTACTAATGTATATTGTGGTTTATTTTGGCGCTATGGTGTTTTTAGTTGCAGAAGCTGATTGGCGTTTAATGCTACCGCTTTTAGTGTGGGTAATTATTTATGCCGCCATTCAAATGTACTTTGTGCCAAAACTTAAAAAAATTGCCAGCTCGCAGGCCGATGCGCGCTCTGAAATGACCGGCCGTATAGTCGATAGCTATACAAATATATCAACCATTAAGCTTTTTTCGTACACACAACGTGAAGAACAATACGCTAAACAAAGTATGGATGTATTTTTGCAGCCTGTTTATAAGCAAATGCGTTTAGTAACCAGCCTTAACTTTGCCATTAATAGCCTAAATTACTTATTAGTATTTAGTGTGGCCGCACTATCCCTTTATTTATGGTCGTTAAGTGCAATTAGCGCAGGCGCCATTGCAGTTGCGGTTAGTTTATCGCTTAGATTAAATGGAATGGCGCAGTGGATCATGTGGGAGATAAGCAGCTTGTTTGAAAACATTGGTACCGCCACCGATGGCATGAAAACCTTATCTACGCCAATTAAAGTAGATGACAAACCCGATGCAAAAACGCTTAACGTTTCTAAGGGCGATATCGCTTTTTCAAATGTTCACTTTAACTACGGCAAAGCCGCTAACGAAACCAATCGCGGCCCGGTAATGAACGGCCTAAACCTCCATATCAAACCCGGTGAAAAAATTGGCTTAGTGGGTCGCTCTGGCGCTGGTAAATCAACATTAGTTAATTTACTCCTGCGCTTTTACGATACCGATTCGGGGACGATTAAAATTGATGGCCAAAACATTACCGATGTAAGCCAAGAAAGCCTTCGCCGCTATATAGCCATGGTTACGCAAGACACTTCCCTGCTTCACCGCTCTGTAAAAGATAATATTTTATACGGCCGACCCGATGCCTCAGAAGCCGAAATGCTCAGCGCTGCCAAGCAAGCTAAAGCACTCGAGTTTATAAGCGATTTAGAAGATAGCAAAGGCAATAAAGGGTTTGATGCTCAAGTAGGCGAGCGCGGTGTAACCCTCTCCGGTGGGCAACGCCAGCGTATCGCTATAGCGCGGGTATTACTTAAAAATGCACCTATTTTAATACTCGATGAAGCCACCAGCGCGCTCGACTCAGAAGTAGAAGCCGCAATACAAGCAAGCCTAGATGATTTAATGACAGGTAAAACCGTGATTGCCATTGCCCACAGGCTATCGACCATTGCGCAAATGGACAGACTTATTGTACTTGATGCAGGACGCGTTGTAGAGCAAGGCAGCCACGAAGCGCTCATTGCGCAAAATGGTATTTATGCTGGCCTTTGGGCACATCAAACCGGTGGGTTTATTGGTGTAGATTAGCCAAGATAAGATTATAAGCCGAAAATAGCGCGATTTTTATTGCGCATTACGCTATTAAATCAGGTATTTATAATTTGTTCCTAATTTTATCCAAGCGAATCTCTTCCCTTGATTAAGTTAAGTCAATTATATACCATCCTTACTTATAATAATTTACGGATAGTTTACTTTCACATGGAAAAAACTCTTTATCTACTCCTATTCTGTGCCTCAACGCAATGTTTTGCAGACACCGCATATATTGGTGTTGACTATGTATTACCTGAAATGGCAATTAGTAACGAAGATGTTAAGCCAAAATCAACTGCACTTCGTTTAGGGGTCAGTAACAATAATATGGCTTTTGAAGCCCAATACCTAACCGCCAACGAGAAAGATAACCTTTATCGCATTGAATTCGATATAGAAAAAAGTGCCGCATTATTTTTCGTAATGCAGTCTGATGTTGTTAATGGTTTCGGTTTAGATGTTTCAGTCGGCTATGCGCAAACAGATATTACAGTTAATGGCCCTGAAGAAACTATAAATGATGAATTTCAATATAAAGGTTTTGCTTGGGGTGTGGCAATGCACCAAGATATTCCATACTTAAACAGCACCCAAGTAAGGCTTGGCTATCAATCACTTTATGACAAAGACGATATCGAGATAACAGCTATTTCTCTTGGTTTTACTTACCAATTTTAGTCATTCTCTCATTTTAAAAGGTACAATCCTAAAATGGCAATAAAACACACCTCTCACAAACTCTCTATTATTTCGATATTATTAATAGCAGTTACTGGCTGTGGCTCTGATACTGAGTCAACCGACCTAAAAAAAGCAGTAACTCTCGAAGAGCTTCGCACTGAAGGTACAATTATAGAATCCGTTACTATTATCAATAATCAAACACGCATTAGACCTGGAGAACAATTTCAGCTTAAAGCCATGGGTATAGATAGTAACGGAGAAACGAGAGATGTAACCGATGAGCTTACTTGGAGTACAAGCGACCCAGAAGTAGCCACTGTCAATAGTCGTGGCTTAGTGACAGCCATTACTAATTCTCCACTGGATAGAGGTTTGATTACGGTTACTGGCACTACAATAAATGAAATATCCGGTGAAGGACAAATGTCAATTAGTGATGAAGCCGTTTCGAACATAGAACTAAAACAAGCCTCACCAGAAATAGGTGACATTAATACGTGTATAGAAGCAAGTATTAGTGCAGATATTACTTATTCAGATGGCTATATATCTTTAAATACAATAAAAGATATTAGTTTTACTCTTGATGATGAAACAAGCGCGTTAATCGATAACAACGGTACACTATATACCTCATCAAGTGAAATTGAGAACACTTCAATTACTGCGAATATAGGTAACATATCGGATACCTTAATTGTCACAGCCAACCCAGTTAACCTAGAGAGTATTGATATTCTTTCTGATGATACATCTAAGGATATTATCAAATTAAACTTAGGTTCTCGTATAAGCGTAGCTGCGCAAGCCAATCTAATAAACAATCCTTCTCCTTTCGATATAGACAATACTATAAAGTGGTCTACGTTAGATTCATATACTGTCGGTGTTACAAAACAGGGCGAAAATAAAGGTACTTTACTCGCATTAAAACCAGGCGTTACAGAGCTTGTTGCGAGCTGTGGTGGAGTGTATAAAACAATAGCCGTGCAAGTTGAAGGCGACGCAACCCTAGAAAGTATTCAAATTAATGACGCTGAAAATCCATTAACATTGAGCCCTCTGGGTACTTTAGATTTAACATTAACCGCTAACTATAGTGATACCTCTTCTAGCTTGAATGTTTCAGAATTTGCGAATTGGAGTGTAAATGGTAGCACAATTGCAAATGCTGAATTAATTAATATTGGAACCAATCAGGCTAGATATAGATTAACGAGTAATTCAAATAGTAACGGTACAGTTATCGTTTCTGTCAATTACGATGGAATAGTAACAAGTACACAAATCAATATTGAATAAAAAATAGTTAAATACGTCAAGCAAATAGCTCAGAACGAAGGCCTTAATTTACTAGGCCTTCACTTTACCCTTTCTACTCTCTTCCTCTTTACAGGTTTGTCCGCTTGGTCTACTAGCAACCAAAAAAGCAAGAACGAACAAAATACTCTCAGGTATTATTTCTTCTAAAGCAACCTTTACTTACCCCCTATACCTAGAGGCGATGGTAAAACCAACAAACAACACTATGGCAAATGCTGTAAGGATGCTTAGTACTGATTCTACCCAGGAATTGATGCTATGGAGTCATATGGTAGCGACCTAATTGGCCAAGAGTGGTTTGACCAGCGTATGCATGTGAGTCATCACGAATTTATTTGAGACCCATTTCAAGACTATCAGCCTAAGGACGCTGGCTCTTGGGTTTACAACAACGGAGAAACATACCGCAATAAATTTCGTAGATATGGAGTACATTGGAAGGATGAGTGGAATTTGGATTACTATATAGATGGTGTTTTGGTCCGAAGTGCCCCTGGCCCTAATATTATTGTTCCTGAAGACTATACTAACGGAACAGGCTTAAACAAGCCTATACACATAATACTGGATATGGAACATCAGCCATGGCGAGAGGTTAAGCCTAATGCATCTGAACTTGCAGAACCCAAAAAAAGTATATTTTGGGTAGATTGGATACGAGGTTATAAAGCCCAGTAATATATTAAAAACTTAACTTATTAATTGCGGAACTTGTGTTTACAAACCCTCTAATGTTTGCGGTATACTCACCGCATTTAATAAGTTTTAAAACACATTCGTTGAGACTTAAAGGAAAGTACTTATAAGCTGATGCACTCACTAAGCTTTAAATTCCCTCACCTAACAACTAATCATTATAGTTATTTTCTAAATGGGTTATTTCACTTTCAGTTAAAACTAAACTTCTATACAGAAAATTGTAATCAATTTCATCTTGTTGCTTTACAAATGAAAATGCCGCTTCAATCAAAAGCATTCGCTCTTTTGAACTATACATACTATACGCAATCTCTATGTTAAATGATAAGCTACTGACTAACATACCCTCGCCAGCCAAAAGCCTAAAATAATAGTGGTTGTTAACTTTATTTTCCGTTTAACTTGATTAAGCCAATAATCTTAAGCCAATTAAAATTAGCATAACAATATTGGCTATAAAACTGATTAAAAAGAAGTACGTGCGTGGACTTGGGTTTTTCTCTGTGGCTATAACGTAATACAGCGCCATATGAATTAATCGCGCTATTACATACACCCAAACACACATGGCAAATATAGGGCTTTGGTAATTTATAACAAATGCAAATAGCACAGTACCAACAAACAGCGCGCTGTTTTCTAGTGTGTTATGAAAAGTACGATGGGCTCTAAATATAAAACTGTCGTGCGATAAATCATCGCTAATTTTACCTGGTACAGCATTAGGCTGTTTAGCTTTGCTAAAGGTAGCTACCGACCACTGTACCACTAACATTATTAAGTAAAGGTAAAACGCCATATAGGCAGAAAGCGCAACTTCAGTCATTTTTATGTCCTTAAAATTGTTTTAACTCAGTAGTTACAGCAAGTTTTAAGCCTAAAATAAGTTCATTATAATTAATAACTTGTAATTTATAGGTTCAATAATAATGTAAAAACTGCAAAGCTATTTATAAATGTTACCCACGAATTAACTCCTTAACGTTAGCGTAATTGATACCACTGCGTGATCGGTTGTTAAATCGTCTCGTTCGTATTCTGGGTTTATTAAATGCCTGTCGTATGTATGATAATCACTCACTTCATAAAAGCTATCATCGTAACTTGGGTCAAATTCACACGAGAGTAAAATATAATCAAGTACCGTACTACTTGTTCCATAGTAATGGGTAGGGCTGCGATTTAATAACGGCGCAGCGGGGGCATTACTTTGTTGAACATCTGCATTGCCAGCGTTTTGCTGTGTATTGTGCGCCGTAAATTGGCTCATTTTTAGTGTTTTAAATAACTGCCACGCGTCATTTAAACAATATTTTGCAAGGTATGTTTTAACATCAAACGCTGGGGCAAATCTCAATGTATTCGTTAGTAAATGGCTCAACACACCATCGGCTAAGTCGTTATTAAAATCGCCCATTAACACCATAGGCTGCTGTGTAGCTTCGCGTCGGGCAATCATTTCTATCATTAGTAAAGTGGCTTCACTGCCGCACTGAATGGTTGAGCCCCACGAGCCGGCCACATTTGCTTTGAGAGTGTCTATTATGTTTTTTTCGCTTGAGGATGGTTCGGTTTTGGCTGAACTAGTAGTACTTTCATCACTCTCAATCATGGCTCGTTTTGACTTAAAATGAACCACATAACAGTCGGTATTACCTACATGGGGTAATCTAATGGTGGCTCTTAACATCTTACGGCTAAACGTAAAATTACTATTAAGGCCAAGCATTTCAACAAGCTCGGTATTGTGCTTAACCGCAGCAACATCAACAATCTCAAATTTAGACGCTATTGCCACGACCGGGCGCTTAAAAATAAAATCATCAATCACCTCTGGCGTATCAACCACAGCAAAATATGTATAGCCTTGCTGCGCCATTAACACCTTTAGCGATTCAATACTAAACACTTCTTGAAAACCTACTACATCAGGCGTGTACTCATTTAAATAATCCACAATCCAACGCTGTTTGCGTGCCCATTGCTCTGCGGTATAAATTTTTTCAAAATCGTAATACGCATTAGGCGGCTCAAGGTAGTTAAATAAATTAAACGTGGCTATTTTAAATTGCGTGTTTTTGACTACAGGCTCGTTTAAATCAGCGGCAGGTTCAGCCTCAAGCGTAGTGTGATGTAAAGTCGATTCAAAATTACTGATAACAATAGCCTAGCGAATAAAAGTGCGTTAATTATACCCTAAAGGGTTTAAAGTTCTAAACCGTGAATTATTCTCAACATGCAAATAAAGCCCTTTATTTAGGCTATACTGCCCTCCTCGTTATTAGCGCACACAAAGGTATTATGAACTACTCAAATTTTGGTACTAAATTTACACAACCCAACGGAATAACGCAGCTTATGGAAGATTTAGGCAGCGCTAACGCAAGCAATAATCCAAATATTGTTATGCTAGGTGGCGGTAACCCCGCACACGTACCACAGGTTAATGCTGTATTTTTAGATGAATTACAAAAGCTAGTAGCCAGTAATAAAGTATCGCAAGTATTTGGTTTGTACGACGGGCCAACTGGCAATGACGAATTTAGAGCGGCTCTTGCTAAACAGCTCAATAGCGAGTTTGACTGGGGCTTAACACCACAAAACATAGCACTGGGTAACGGCAGCCAAGCTAACTTTTTTGTATTGTTTAATATGCTTGCGGGCAAAATGAGCGATGGCACTAATAAGCGTATATTGTTCCCGCTTGCGCCTGAATACGTAGGTTACGCCGACCAAGGTTTATCTGATGATATGTTTGTGGCAATAAAACCCGACATCGAAATTTTAAATACCTTCAATGGCTCTAAGCAGTTTAAATATGTCATTGATTTTGACGCGGTAGAAAACGTATTAGCCAACGATACCAGTATTAGTGCACTGTGCGTATCGCGCCCTACCAACCCAACTGGTAATGTCATTACCGATGATGAAGTACGCCATCTAGACGCCCTTGCACACAAGTACAATATTCCCCTCATTATTGATAACGCCTACGGCGACCCCTTCCCGGGCTGTATTTACACCGATGCAAACCTTACGTGGAACTCAAACATTATATTGTGTATGTCGCTTTCAAAACTGGGCTTGCCAGGCCTGCGCACTGGTATTGTGGTTGCTAATAACGAAATAATCAAAGCTATTGGCCGTGTTAACGGCTCTATGGTGTTATCGCCTAACGCTATTGGGCCAAGCTTAGTAACCCGCTTAATTAACGAAGGCGAATTACTGCCTTTGTGTAAAAATACGGTATTGCCTTTTTATAAAAATAAAGCAGAGATAGCCATAAACCTGTTTGATGAAATTTTTGCCGACTTGCCTGTTTATTTACATAAACTCGAAGGCGCGTTTTTTATGTGGCTATGGTTTAAAGACTCAAAAATAACCAGCGAAATGCTTTATCAAAAACTCAAAGAGCAAGATGTATATATAATTCCTGGGCATAACTTTTTTATTGGCATTGAAGATAGCTGGGAGCACAAACACCAGTGCGTACGCATTAACTACGCCAACGATGAAGCCACTCTCAGAAAAGGCCTAGAGGCAATTAAAGCGCTTATTATGTAGCGCTTTAATTAACCGTTTTACATCGTATTTTAACGAGGAGGTTAACGCTTAGCGTTAGCCACTGAGTTTTTTATTTAACCTACTGTTTAGGGGCTAACGCCTTGGTTAACAGGGCAAACAGCAAGCCACCTAAAGCACCTGCTAGTAACTGCAAATAAAATCCCCATCCACGTGCGCCCGCTATAATATGAATATTCATAATCGACTCAATGGCCACTAGCACCACGGCAAAAGCAGTGATACCCGATACCACAAATAACACCATGCTGTATTTTTCAAACTTTTTAATAAGTAACACAACAGCAAAAAAAGCGATAGCTAAAGCAATGGCAATAATAGCGCCATAGGTAGGTAATAGCCCTAACCAATCATCTAGCGTTAAATTAATACGGTTGCTTAAGCTGACCACAACGCCCACATCAACTAATTGATTGACAACGTATTGGCTATGAAACAAGCTAGCAAGCGTAAAGGTAAATAACCAAGAAACTAAAAATATAGGGAGTAAACGTGTTAAAAATGGCATGGTTATCTCAACTTAAAATAAAGCTTTTTTCTTACAGTAGCAAAGGCTTGCAATGTAAACAACGACTCTCTCAATTAGCGCTATGGCTGTTTGTAGGGCTTTTTGCATCTACCGCCAGTGCTGCCGAATTACCTAAAGAGCAATACAGCACTCACACACTCGCAGCACAATTAAATTCGCCGTGGAGCATGGTTAAGCTACCAAACGGGTCATGGCTAATTACAGAGCGCGACGGCCACGTTGTTATTGTAAAAAACAATCAGCAAACTAGAGTAAATTTAAACCTTGAAGGTTTATACGTTGCAGGCCAAGGCGGCTTACTCGATATAGTGCTCTCGCCTAATTTTAACACCAGCAAAGAAGTTATATTTACCTACGCACAAGGCACAGCTGAGGCTAATCGCCTAGTAATTGCAAAAGCTACGTTTAATGGTACCGGCTTTTCAACGCCTGTTATTATTTACACAGTAGCGACTGATAAAAATACCCCACAACACTACGCTGGCCGCGCCCTCTTTTTACCCGACAACACTCTACTGTTTTCAACTGGTGATGGCTTTGATTTTAGAGAGCAAGCACAAGTTGTAACCAGCCAACTTGGCAAACTATTACGCATAAACCTAGATGGCACTATTCCAAAAGATAACCCATTTATTAATCACAAAAACCCCAATGCACACGCTGTTTACTCGCTCGGTCACCGAAACCCACAGGGCTTAGTGTATGATTACGATACCGAGCAAATTATTAGCCACGAGCACGGCCCCGCAGGTGGCGACGAGCTAAATTACTTAACGCCAGCTACCAACTACGGCTGGCCGGTGATCACCTACGGTGACGATTATTCACAAGCACGTATTTCTCCTTTTAGAGACTACCCCGGTATGCAAAAGCCAAGCGTAGATTGGACGCCATCAATTGCCCCGTCAGGCATGGCGTATTACGGCACTAAACACGCCGCATTCCCTTCACTTCAAAAACATGTGCTCATTACCACGCTTGTAGATAAAAAGCTCTACAGCGTTAATCTGGCTAATGGCGAATTCACCCAGTCACACATATTTCCAGAAGCAACAGGAAGATTAAGAGATGTGTATGTGACCACTGAGGGTAATGTAGCAGTATTAATGGATGGGAAAGATGCTGAGCTGATGTTGGTAAAGCCAAAGTAGTTCACAAAGAGGATTAGAGGCGCTTTGCTTTTAGAGAAATATAATGGGTTATATTATGACGCTTTAGCTATTTGCAATTTAATGTCTGAAGTCAAGATTTGACCCCTTAATCCAGACTCAATTTAATGTCTGAAGTCAAGATTTGACCCCTTAATCCAGACTGAAGACAGGTGCCACGACGAAATAAGTAAGGTCTGCTCTGTTACTAGAAATAGTAATAACCAACGAATATCAGCAAGATAACCGACGACATTACTTGCTTCATCCTATGTATTAACTCGCTCTAATTCGAGCTGAAGTAATTATGGCTTAAAAAGTTAAGCAAGGATCAGTGTGTTTAACTTGGCGGTGGGAGTCATACCAACGCCCCATTCAGGGGCTAATAATAGCTTGCTAAAATTGTGAAGCGAAGCGGAACCGAGCAAGCTGTTAGCAGTCCCGTTACTGTAATGGCTTGTTATGTTTTACATTCTATTATTTCTTTTGCATCGGCAATTTCATGTAATGTTTGCTTAAAGAACTCAAGAGATGGTTTAAGCAATTCACAATGTTCTAAGTTAGCGTAATCTAACGGGTAATCTTGATTTTCAACTAAACTCCCACACTCAAAGGCATCTGCTCCCTGACCATCAGCCACACAACTTGCAACGGCTTTCCAATGCGTTGCGCGATTGGTTGTGCTTTTGCACTCTTTGTAAGGTTTATTTACTAATTTGAATATTTCATCACGTAGTTCGACATATTCTTTAGTTCGCTCACAAGAGTCATTGGCAAAAGCAGAAAAGGATAAACTTACTAAAATGAATACTCGAATTATCACCAAAACCTCCGTAAAACATAACGCCCGCCTAACACGCAATGTGTTGGCATGGCTTTTTGCGTTGTTTGCCAAAAACATGACAACGTAACATTGTCGGAGTTTAGGCGCTTGTTAAGTTGCATTTACACACCGTAAGCTAACATAGTGGCCATTACGAGAGGCATTAAAAGTAAAACAACAAATATTACAACCTCGAGCCACTCTTTAGCCAAAGTTATAAAATACCAAAACGGATTTAGTGAGGTACTTGAGTCGAGCTTTCCGAAGTATTGTAGAAAGCCAGCGATAAAGAATGTCTCTGCACCCAATATTGCAGTGCACATAGCTACAAAAGATAGATATGGATTTTGGCGACTCATATTGCTAAATATAAAGAAGAGAACGATAAATAAAACAGTTGAGATAATAAATGATTTTTTCAGGTGAGCATATTTCACTGCGACCTTATTAAATCCTTTTGGGGAAAATATCACCCGAACTCCTTTTGCAATTTAACAATTTTGTCTACGACATTTGTCGTTTTATAAACCGACAAATGTCCATATATTACAATGCATTTATCTTAACCATCAAATAAACACCTGTAAACAATTAGTTAACTGAAAATTATTTTTATTCAGTGCGGAAATACACCGAAATGGTGGAGATCAGTAATATTGGACAAAACAATATACACTGTCTATATATACAGTTAAATTTTACTAGAGATTCATATCATGAAATCACCTTTTTTAACTATGATAGCCGAACAAATGTATCTAAAGCGTTATGCTAAAAGTACCATTAAAGCGTATTTATACTGGATAGCTTCGTTTATTCGTTTTAATTCTATGAGGCACCCAACAACGATGGGAGATAATGAGGTCGAACTTTTTTTAAATCATTTAGTCAACCAACAAAATGTTGCTCCTAATACTCAAACACAAGCCTTAAATGCGTTGAGCTTTTTATTTAAAGAAGTGATTAAAAAGCCACTCTCATTATCATTAGGTTTTATTAAGAGCAAACGAGCAAGTAAACTACCGGTAGTTTTAACGCAGCAGGAAATAAATAATTTTTTTAAAGTGTGCTCTGCGAAGCATTATTTACCCTGTGGACTACTTTATGGCAGTGGTATGCGATTAATGGAGGTACTGCGTTTACGAGTACACGATATTGACTTTGACTATAACTGCATTCGAATTTGGGATGGCAAAGGAGGTAAAAATCGTGTTGTAACGCTTGCAGTAGAGCTCATGCCGCAATTAAGTTCTCAAATACAATTAGTTGATAGTTACCTGCAATTAGATCTGAAAAACCCTTATATAGCGGCGCTTACATGCCGCATTTGTTACGTAAAAAATATCCAAACCATAACAAACAATTAGGGTGGCAATATTTATTTTCATCACATAAATTAAGCATTGATCCTGAGAGTAAGCAGCTGAGGCGTCATCATATTGATGAAAAGCAATTACAACGCGCTGTTAAACAGGCTGCTGACGATGCAAAAATTAGGAAACACGTTACACCACATACCTTACGCCATTCATTTGCAACGCACCTATTGCAAAAGTGGCGCTGATATTCGCACGGTTCAGGCACAATTAGGTCATAGTGATGTACGTACAACACAAATATATACTCATGTTTTACAACAAGAAGCCAATGGTGTTGTAAGCCAATTTTCGAGATTATAAAACCAGCAAAAGTTTTTAATTGTGTGTCACGCGTTAAAGTACGCCTTATACAAAAATAGCGCCGATATGTATGAAGCCGATTCTTACACAATGAATTTCACTGCGAATTAATATCTCAGCTTTTACCTTTAACCTCGAACTTTTTCCTTAAACAAAAAAGCCGCTGTTCATTAAAACAGAGGCTTTCTTTATTAAAGCTTACAGCTAGTACTTTAAGCTTTCCCAATCACTTCAAGTCCACCCATGTACGGGCGTAATACTTCTGGTACTACTACTGAGCCATCGGCTTGTTGGTAGTTTTCTAGTATGGCTACGAGTGTACGGCCAACCGCTAAACCTGAGCCATTTAGTGTATGTAATAACTCTGGCTTTTTAGCACCTTCACGGCGAAAACGTGCTTGCATACGGCGCGCTTGGAAGTCGACCATATTTGAACAAGACGAAATTTCGCGGTAGGTATCTTGGGCCGGTAACCATACTTCTAAGTCGTATGTTTTAGCTGCGCCAAAGCCCATATCGCCCATACATAAAATTACTTTACGGTATGGTAGTTCTAGCGCTTGTAAAATTTGCTCTGCGTGGCCTGTTAGCTCTTCAAGCGCTTGCATTGAATCTTCTGGTTTTACTAGTTGTACTAGTTCAACTTTATCAAACTGATGCTGGCGAATTAAACCGCGTGTATCACGACCGTAGCTGCCCGCTTCACTTCTAAAACACGGCGTGTGCGCAGTTAAGCGAATCGGTAAATCGCTTTCTTCGTAAATTTCGTCGCGTGCGCTATTAGTCAGCGGTACTTCTGCTGTTGGGATTAAGCTAAAGCCAGCTTGTTGTTCACCGTCGTCGTTTACTAGGCCTAATGTATGGAATAAATCGCCTGCAAACTTAGGTAATTGGCTTGTGCCGTAGAGGCTTGCGCTATTTACTAAGTACGGTACATACATTTCTGTATAGCCGTTTTTATCTGTGTGGGTATCTAGCATGTATTGCGTAAGTGCACGGTGCATACGCGCTACTTGGCCGCGCATTACTGTAAAACGTGCGCCACTAATTTTAACGCCCATTTCAAAGTCTAGGCCGTTTAGGTCTTGGCCTACGTCTACGTGATCTTTTACTTCAAAGTCGTACTTTTTAGGCGTGCCCCAGGTAAGTATTTCAACGTTGTCGTCTTCATCAGCGCCTTCTGGTACTGATTCGTCTGGCAAGTTTGGAATTGCTAAAGCAATTTCGTTAATGGCGTTGAGTACTTCGTCTTGCGCTTTTTTAGTTGCGTCTAATTCGCTGCCTAAATTTGCCACTGCATCTAATAGTGGTTGTGCGTCTTCGCCTTTTGCTTTTGCTTGACCAATGGCTTTAGCACTGGCGTTACGTTGACTTTGAAGCTCTTGCGTTTTTACTTGTAATGTTTTGCGTTGTTCTTCAAGTTCTGTCACTTTTGCAACATCAAGCTCGTAGCCACGAGCCGCTAAGCGTGCTGCAGTTTGCTCAACGTCTTGTCGTAAATATTTAGAATCTAACATGTTAGTTTTTTAACCTTTTTGCATTACCAGCTGAAGGCCCAGCCAAGCCATAAAAATACAGATCATCACATTTAAGATGATATTGAGGGCCATTTTAATAAAGTGACCTTGTTGTAATAACAACAACGAGTCCATTGAGAATGTTGAAAAGGTGGTTAACGCACCTAAAAAGCCAATACCAATAAGGGTTTTAGCGGGGCTTGTGGCGATAATTTCTTTCTCTATCAAACCGTACAAAATGCCCATTAACAATGAACCCAGAATATTAACCGTCAACGTGCCAAAAGGGAATCCCCTACCAAGGAGTTTTAGCATGGTTTCGCTAATAAAAAATCGTAAACAGGCTCCTGAGGCGCCGCCAAGGGCGATCATCATATAAAGTTTAATCATTTTCGTATCGTTTAAGTGGGCTTTGCGCGTCGCGATCTTTTAAGTAATCAAGCTTTTGTTTTATTTTTTGCTCAAGGCCGCGATCGCTCGGTAAATAATAGTGTTTGTCTTGAATTTCTGGCGGTAAATATTTTTCACCAGCGGCAAAGGCACCCTCTTCGTTATGTGCGTAGCGATACTCGGCGCCATAGCCTAAATCTTTCATTAGGTTAGTAGGCGCATTTCGTAAATGCTCTGGCACTGGGTAGCTTGGCTCGTTTTTGGCATCAGCTTTTGCTTGGTTAAACGCCATATAAACGGCATTACTTTTAGGTGCGCTAGCTAAGTATAAAGTGGCTTGAGCAATGGCGCGTTCGCCCTCGCTTGGGCCTACACGCTGAAATATATCCCATGCGTTTAACGCCACTTCCATTGCCCGTGGGTCGGCGTTACCTATGTCTTCTGTGGCAATGGCAAGTAAACGCCTTGCTACATAAAGTGGGTCGCCGCCGCCGGCTAAAATACGGCAATACCAATACAGCGCGCCATCGGGTGAGCTGCCTCGTACTGATTTATGAAAAGCCGATATTAAATCGTAAAATTCATCGCCGCCTTTATCGTATTTAGCTAAATGGGTTGGCAGTACTTGGCTTAATACGTGCTCATCTACGTTGTATGTGCCGTTTTGCTCACTCGTTAAATCAACCGCTTGCTCAAGCAGGTTTAACACTTTACGGGCATCGCCGCCACTTGCTTGGCAAAGCGCCTGTTTGGCGTTATTAGCAATAACAATATTTTTTTGGTTTAGTTGCTCATCTTGCTTAAGTGCGCGCTCTATCACTGTGTATAGGTCGCTCTCTTGTAACGACTTTAAAACATACACGCGTGCACGCGATAAAATCGCATTATTAAGTGCAAATGAAGGGTTTTCGGTTGTCGCACCTACAAATATAAAAGTGCCGTCTTCTATGTGAGGTAAAAATGCATCTTGCTGCGATTTATTAAAACGGTGTACTTCATCCACAAACATTAAGGTGCGTTGCCCGCGGCTTTGTAGGTTATCGTGCGCTTGCGTTACGCTGTCGCGAATATCTTTTACGCCCGCGGTCACAGCCGACATTTGTATAAGTTCGGCATCGGCGTGGTTTGCAATAATTTGCGCAAGGGTGGTTTTACCTACCCCAGGCGGCCCCCACAAAATTAAGCTGTGGCAACGCCCTGCAACAATGGCTTGGTGCAAGGGTTTGTCGCTACTTAATAAATGCTGCTGACCGATGTATTCGTCAAGCGTTGTTGGGCGCATGCGCGCAGCAAGTGGGCGTACATCGGGCCCAAAATTAAAGCCTAAATTATTCACCGTTACTCTGATCGTCTATTTCTACACCCTCTGGTGGGGTAAATTCAAAGGTGCTTGTATCAAGCGCGGTATTTACTTGTGCATTGTTAAAACTAAACGATGAAAGCTGACCAGAATTATCAGTCACAACTAACTTAGCAAGGCCTTGCTCGTTACCTGCAAAGGTAATATCAAGTTGCTCTACTTGGCTCTCTACGCCTTTATTTGGCGTTACACTAAAGCCAGACTCTGTGGCTTGAACGCTGTATTTTTCCCATTGTACGGGATCTTTTGAAGTAAGCAGTACAAACGGTGTTGAATCTATAAGGCTATGGGTATCCATAATAGTTACTTGCTCAGCAAAGCTGTCGAAGTAATAGGTTTTGTCACCATTGGATACAAATAAGGTATCGTCTGGGTTTGTTTGCTGCCAGCGGATCATCATAGGTTGTTTAAGGGCAATTGTGCCCTCGCCTTGCATAACCGCTTGGCCTTGCGGATCGGTTACGTTTTGAGAAAACTGCGCTTTAAAACTTTTAAGGCTTGCGAGTTTGTCTTGCAGTGCTTGGCTGTCATCAGCAAAGCTAGGCGTGGCAATTAAACTGCCAAGCACTAATAATAAACTGTTTAATTTTTTCATTAATTTGCTCCATTAGGTACTAATACATCGCGAGCGCCGTTATGGCCTGGTGAGCTCACGATACCCGATGTTTCCATTTGTTCTACTAGTCGTGCTGCGCGGTTATAGCCAACACGTAATTTACGTTGTACTGATGATACCGATACTTTGCCGGTTTCGATTACAAACGCAACGGCTTCGTCGTATAGCGGATCTGACTCTTCATCAGCATTTTCACTGGTTTCACCTGGTAATAAAACATCTTCTGTTGCATCACCATTTAAAATTTCATCAATGTAATTAGGTTTACCGCGTGCTTTCCAATCGTTTACTACCGCATGTACTTCATGGTCGTCTACAAACGCGCCATGCACACGCTCTGGTACACTTGTACCTGGCGGTAAGTAAAGCATATCACCCATACCGAGTAAGTTTTCTGCGCCTTGTTGATCCAATATGGTACGCGAGTCTATTTTGCTCGACACCTGAAACGCCATACGCGTAGGTATATTGGCTTTAATTAAGCCGGTAATTACATCTACCGATGGGCGCTGTGTTGCAAGCACTAAATGTATACCTGCGGCACGCGCTTTTTGCGCAATACGGGCAATAAGTTCTTCAACTTTTTTACCTACAATCATCATCATGTCGGCAAATTCGTCTATTACTACCACTATGCTCGGTAATTTATCTAACTCGTCTGGGCCTTCTTTCATGCCGTCGGTGTCTTTAAATAATGGGTCAAGAATTGGGTAGCCCGCTTCTTTGGCCTCAAGTACTTTTTGGTTGTAACCTTTTAAGTTACGTACACCCAACGCCGACATTAATTTATAACGGCGTTCCATTTCGCCTACACACCAACGTAGTGCGTTAGCGGCTTCTTTCATGTCGGTAACTACTTCACACAATAGGTGCGGAATACCTTCGTAAACCGAAAGCTCAAGCATTTTCGGGTCAATCATGATCATACGAACATCATCAGGGCCCGATTTGTACAGTAAGCTTAATATCATTACATTAACGCCCACTGACTTACCCGAACCCGTGGTACCCGCTACCAGTAAATGGGGCATTTTACCTAAATCGGCGCACACAGGTTGCCCTGCAATATCTTTACCTAACACCATGGTTAGTGGCGATGGATTTTGCTCAAATTTAGGGGCGTTGATTACCTCAGATAAACGTACAATTTCACGGTACTTATTAGGCAGCTCTATCCCTATGTAAGTTTTACCTGGGATCACCTCAACCACACGTACACTAATTGCCGATAACGAACGGGCTAAATCTTTTGATAAACCAGTAATTTTAGACACTTTTATACCCGGTGCTAAATCAAGCTCAAAACGTGTTACAACTGGGCCTGGGTATACGCCAACCACTTTTGCTTGTACGTTAAAGTCGAGTAATTTTGTTTCAACAAGACGCGACACGCTTTCAAGCTCTTCTTCCGATATCGGGTTTTTTGCTTTATCCGGTCTGTCGAGTAAATCAAGCGACGGTAATGGCCCTGGCGGTGGCTCTTTATCAAGTAACTCTTCAAACTTTTCTTTTGCTGTTGGCGGTGGCTGATATGCAGGTTTTGGCTTAGGCATAGGCCTTGCTGGCGATACCACCGTGGTAACCGGTTTTTCAGGCTCAACAACTTGGCTTTGATCAAGCGCATTAAGTGCAGCCGCTGTATCCATAGGCTCATCATCTATGGCGCTAAAGCCAATTTCTTGGTCGAGTATATCGTCTAGCTCATCAAATGGGCTGTAGTCATCACTAATTTGCGGCTCGCTAAAGGTAGGCTGCTCTTTAGTAATGGCTTTTTGTTTAGCTGGTTTTTTACTTTTTGCAGGTTCTTGTTCAAATTCTGGTGGTTGCTCGAATCTGGTATCGCTTTGCTCATAATCGTCAACGTCATCATTAAATTGGGCATCGGCTTGCACCGGATTTGCCGCAATACGCTCTCGTTGCATCCAACCTTGGGCGTAATTAGCAATGTAACGGTAGCCTCTAACCACTAAATCGCCGAGGTAGTCTACAAATTCAACCCACGACACACCGGTTAATAAAGTAAGCCCAGCAAAAAAGAAGCACAATAATAGTATAGAGGTACCGGTAAAGTTAAATGCTGGCATCATGGCCGATGCAATCACATCGCCCACTACCCCACCGGATGAAAAGTTATAAATATCATCAAAGTTAATGCTGCTGATTGCCGTTGCTGATGTAATAAATAAAGCAAAGCCAATAACACGCAAGGCAAGTGTGGTGTAATCGAGCTGTAAAATACGATGAGGTTGTTTAAATAATAAATAGCCAAACAGCTGAATAGCGGCTGGCACTAAATAAGCAAGCCAACCAAATGACAGTAATAATATATCGGCCACCCAAGCACCGGCAGTGCCTGTAATATTTTTTACGTTTCTAAATTCACCCGTTTGCGACCACGCAGGGTCAGCGGGATCAAAGCTGATTAAAGCACATAAAATGAATATTGCCGCAAAGGTACTGATGATCAGCCCTGTTTCTAATAGTCTTTGCACACCGTTTAGGCGCATAACTTCCTATCCCTCTTTATTGTTCTATTGGCACTTGCTTGCAATCAAATACCTTAGCAGGAAATGCAATTTGATGCACTTTATCTTAATGTGTATGGCCTGATTATGAACAAGTTTTTATAAATTAGAGTGTGTTTATCTTTTGCGGTTAAATTTACGCAATGTAAGGGCGAATTATTACGCCGTCTTCACCTTTTACTTCTTCCATTACTACATAGGTGCGGCTTTCACTCACGTTTGGCAGCTTTAAAAGAATGTCGCCTAGTACACCGCGGTATTCTGACATATCGTTTACGCGTGTTTTTAATAAAAAATCAAAATTACCCGATACCAAGTGACACTCTATTATCTCTTCGTGCTGTTTAACCGCCGCACTAAACTCATCAAATACGTCGGGCGATGTTTTGGTAATGGTTACCTCAACATACACAGATAAGCCTTGGCCAAGCTTTGCTGGATCAACCACCGCTTTGTAGCCAAGTATATAACCTTCACGTTCTAACTTTTTTACGCGTTCCAGACAGGGCGTGGCGCTCAGGCCAACTCGTCGGGCCAGTTCTACATTAGAAAGGCGTCCATCGTGCTGTAATTCCATTAAAATTTTACGGTCAATTCTATCTAATAACTGATGCATACACCCAACTAGTTTAATATTCTGTTTATTTTTATTATTTAGATAATAACACTGGTTAACCTTTTAAAAAAGGTGAGACACACTACCTTATGATGAATATAATAGTGAAAAATGTTAATCCGTTCTTAATAAGGCAAATTTTATGATTATTGGTGTACCTAAAGAAATTAAAAACCATGAATACCGTGTAGGTATGGTTCCTGCGAGTGTTCGTGAATTAGTAAATCACGGCCACCAAGTGATTGTTGAAACAGATGCAGGTATGGGCATTGGTTTTACTAACGAAGATTACACACAAGCTGGCGCTGAAATTTTAGCAACTGCAGCTGATGTTTTTGCAAAAGCAGACATGATCGTAAAAGTAAAAGAGCCACAAGCTGTTGAGCGTGCAATGCTACGCGAAGATCAAATTTTATTTACTTACCTTCACCTTGCACCTGATCTTCCACAAACTGAAGACCTTGTTAAAAGCAAAGCGATTTGTATTGCTTACGAAACAGTTACCGATGCACGTGGCGGCTTACCGCTTCTTGCACCAATGAGTGAAGTAGCAGGTCGTATGTCTATTCAGGCCGGTGCACAAGCGCTTGAAAAATCTAACCACGGCCGTGGCATGTTACTAGGTGGCGTACCAGGCGTTGAAGCAGCTAAAGTAGTTGTTATTGGCGGCGGCATGGTGGGTCGTAGCGCAGCGCAAATGGCTGTTGGCATGGGCGCAGACGTTGTAGTACTTGACCGCAACATCGATGTACTTCGTGCACTAGACGCGCAATTTGGTAACAAAGTTAAAGCGATTTACTCAACGGCTGACGCACTTGAAAAACACGTACTAGAAGCTGACTTAGTAATTGGTGGCGTACTAATTCCAGGTGCTGCAGCACCTAAACTAGTAACAGCCGATCACATTAAAGCAATGAAGCCAGGCTCTGCAATTGTTGATGTTGCTATTGACCAAGGTGGTTGTATTGCAACTTCTAAAGCAACAACACACGCTGATCCTACATACATTGTTGATGAAGTTGTTCACTACTGTGTTGCTAACATGCCAGGTGCAGTACCGCGTACTTCTACCTTTGCACTTAACAATGCAACATTGCCGTTTATTATTAACCTTGCAAACAAAGGTTACAAAAAGGCACTACTAGATGACGCGCACTTCTTAAAAGGCTTAAACGTAATTAAAGGCCAAGTAACTTACAAAGAAGTAGCTGAAGCGTTCAACATGGAATATGTTGACCCTCGTACTGCAGTAGAAAACGCGTAATTTTGCGTTTAGTCGTTAGGTGTTATTAAACAAAATAGTTACCTAACTACAAGCAATAAAAAAGCAGCTAATTAGCTGCTTTTTTTGTATCTAAATTTCGACTATATAAATTAATTTATATAAAACGCTTAATTATAAAATCAACTTTTACGCGTTTAGCCTGACCAAGTAGCTTTTTAACCGGTTGCGGGTAATTTTCTACTGTTTCTAAATCATTTGGCCCAGTTAAACGGCGGCAGTGTTTTAAAATTTCCTGCTTTTCGTTATCTATGGCTTGCATAATACTTTGCTGTGGGTCTTCAATTAAAATACCGTTTTCGATATCAAGGCCCCATGCTCGCGGATTAAGGTTATGACCGCTTAATAAGTGGCGTTGTCGGTCGGCGCAAATACCTTTTAAGTGAAACGAGTTACTCTCGTGCTTCCATAAATACACGTTTAAATTGCCGTTATCTATATGGCGCTTTTGCGATTTTACAAATTTATGCAAAATAGTTTCGTATAAATACGGGAGTGCACCAATTTTACTAAACGGCTCACTTGGCGGCAGATAAAAATCGTTTGCAGTTTTATCACCTACTACAATGGTTACTTGCTTACCTTGTTTTAATAATCGACGTAATGAGCGCATAAGCGGCGCCGGAAAATTAAAATACGGTGTGTAAAGTACAAGCTCTTGCTCTGTGGTATCAAACAAGTTTTTAATTAATCGGTTAAGGCTATTATTACGACGCCCTAAACCTAAAAACAAACGCACACCGAGTGGGTCGGTATTGGGCGTAGTTGGGTTTGCATAACTGGCCGACTTTAGCTCGCGCATTAATTGCTTTTGTTCAAACTTAAAGTCTATTAGGCGCCTAAGCGGTCGTGTATCAATACGTGGCACGGCTTGCGAGCCTATTAGCTTAGACTCAATAAAATCAACCACAGAGTCGCACAGTGCTGCTTGGTCAACTAAAAAGTAACGGTCGAGCCTGTAGCGTTCGTTGTATTGTAAGTACACGTTATTTAAGCTGGCGCCGCTGTATAATAAAGTATCATCTACAACAAAACCTTTAAGGTGTAACACACCAAACAACTCTTTGGCTTTAACTGGCACACCGTAAACTTGTACGTTTGATTTAAATTTTTCTAAATAGTCACAATATAAACTTGCGTTACCGTCTGATTTTTTTGCACCAATAAGACCACGTTGAGCACGATGAAAATCAACCAACACTTTTATTTCAAGGTTGGGGTTTGCCAACGACACACGATGCAGCGCTTCCAGTATTTCGCGCCCAGCTTCGTCATCTTGTAAATAAAGTGCCGTAATGTAGATTCTTTTTTTTGCATTGCTAATTAAACGTAGCAATTGCGTACGGTACTCTTGTGCGTTGGTTAAGACGTTAACGTCTTTTGAAGTCAACCCAAATGCGGGTTTTTCCTGCCAAAATAACATAGTTGCCTATTCACTAAGGTCACATAATCTATCAGTGACAAATAAAATTAGGTAAAACATATCAAAAAAATACTAACGGGTCATGAATTAACGAAGCTTTGTTGCTCATCTGTTTGTTTTTTAGCCTTTACGCGTGCTTTTTTATCGTTCAAGGCAAAGTCAGTACATAATATTGCACAGCTTTTAATTTTGTCAGAAAAAAATATTCACATAATTTGTTTACTTGTGCCTTGTTTTTCTTAGAATCGAAGCCATTAAGTTCAGTATTAAACGTTTAGGAAAAGATCATGACTGAAGCAAAACACTCTAAGTTACTAATTTTAGGCTCTGGCCCTGCGGGTTACACTGCCGCAGTATACGCCGCACGCGCAAATTTAAACCCCGTTTTAATTACCGGCATTCAACAAGGTGGCCAATTAACGACCACAACTGAAGTTGAAAACTGGCCAGGCGATGCGCACGGTTTAACAGGCCCTGCATTAATGGACCGTATGAAAGAGCACGCTGAGCGCTTTGAAACGGAAATTGTGTTTGACCACATTAATAAAGTAGATGTGTCTAAGCGCCCTTTCACGCTAACTGGCGACCAAGGTACTTACACATGTGATGCATTAATAATTGCCACTGGTGCATCGGCTAAATACTTAGGCTTAGAGTCTGAAACTAATTTTCAAGGTCGTGGTGTATCTGCATGTGCTACATGTGATGGTTTTTTCTATAAAGGGCGTAAAGTTGCTGTTGTAGGTGGTGGTAACACTGCTGTAGAAGAAGCACTTTACTTATCTAACATTGCGGATGAAGTACACGTTATTCACCGTCGTGATAGCTTCCGCAGTGAAAAAATTCTTGCTGATCGTCTTAACGAAAAAGCGCAAAATGGTAACGTAGTAATGCACTACAATCGTACGCTAGACGAAGTACTTGGCGATGACATGGGCGTAACTGGCGTACGCATTAAAGATACGCAATCTGATGCTACCGAAGAGCTTGACTTAGCGGGTGTGTTTATTGCTATAGGCCATAAGCCAAACACCGACATGTTTGAAGGCCAACTAGAAATGAAAGACGGCTATTTAGTGGTTGAGTCTGGTCTTAACGGTAACGCTACACAAACAAGCGTACCTGGCGTATTTGCCGCAGGTGATGTGTCTGATCATATTTACCGTCAAGCAATTACGTCTGCAGGTACAGGCTGTATGGCGGCCCTAGATGCAGAGCGTTTCTTAGATAACCTATAAACGCTACAAAATTAATAAAGGCTGTTAGTTCAGCCTTTTTTTATGCCTAAAATATAGTTACACTTTTATGATAATTAATAAGTTAAGCCCTCTATGAGAAACCAGCTATACCAACTAAGTGAAACCGATATAGCATTTCCAAATCCCGAATATGCACTTACCTCCCCCGATGGACTGCTTGCCATAGGCGGCGATTTATCTGTAAAGCGCTTAAGTAATGCCTATAAAATGGGTATTTTCCCGTGGTTTAGCGAAGGTGAGCCCATTATGTGGTGGTCGCCAAGTGAACGCGGCATTGTAGAGCTAAATGACTTTCATATAAGTAAAAGCTTGCGTAAACATTTAAAAAAGCACCCTGTTAAAGTAACTGTTAACAATGCTTTTGCTGAGGTGATAGAAGCGTGCTGTGAGCAACGTATAGACACCGAAGGCACATGGATAACAAACGATATGTTAAGCGCTTATATTGCTGCACATGACGCTAATATTGCGCATAGTGTTGAAGTATGGCAAGACGGCGAACTTGCCGGTGGGCTGTATGGCATTATGCAAAATGGCGTTTTTTGTGGCGAGTCGATGTTTCATCATCAAACTAATTGCTCAAAACTGGCCATGTGGGCGTTAGTTAATTGGTTAAAACGCCATAACGCACATTTTATTGACTGCCAACTAGAAAACCCATATTTAACCTCTTTAGGCGCAAAAGTGATCCCTCGCTCAGAATTTTTGACTAAACTTAAACGAGCAAATGCTTACACCCTCAACTCAACCATGTGGCAACCACAGGAGTTAACAGCAATTTATGAGTGAACACATTCCTGCACGCGTTGGCCTTAGCCAAGAGTTTGCTTGTAGCTATTTACCTGACAGGCAAGAGCAATTATTGGTAATACTTGACCCGACCTGTTACAGCACGCATAAATTTGAGATGCTTTTATCGCTCGGTTTTAGGCGCAGTGGTAACCAAATTTATCGACCGCACTGCCCCTCGTGTAGCGCCTGTAACTCGGTGCGCGTGTTAGCCCAAGAGTTTACCCCTTCAAAGTCACAAAAAAGAAAAATAAATAAAGTAAAAGCAAACTTTGAAGTTAAATACACACACGCTAAGCGCGAAGAATATTACCCACTTTATAGTAAATACATTTCAATGCGCCACAGCGATGGCACTATGTTTCCGCCTAACTTAGAACAGTTTCAAAGCTTTTTATTTTGTAGCTGGTTAGAAATAACGTTTATTGAGCTTTGGCACCAAGACACTTTAGTTGCAGTGGCCGTAACAGATTGCATGGATAACGCTGTTTCGGCTATTTATACGTTTTTCGATCCCGACTTTGAGCACTACAGTTTAGGGACTGTGATGATTTTACAGCAGCTCGAATTTGCCAAACAGCAAAATAAAGAATTTGTGTATTTGGGCTACCAAATCGATGAATGCACCAAAATGAAATACAAAACTCAGTTTTTACCCGCGCAAAAACACGTTAATGACCAGTGGTTGGCTATTTAATTTGCAAAAATGCCCGCTGCGCCTTTACTTATTGGCGTATTTTGGGCAAAATCTGCAGCGTTTAACTATTAAAGAGGTGTTACGCTAAACATGGCGAAAGAAGACGTAATCGAAATGCAAGGGACAGTCCTTGATACTTTACCAAATACAATGTTCCGAGTTGAGCTAGAAAATGGTCACGTAGTTGTGGCTCATATTTCAGGTAAAATGCGCAAAAACTATATCCGTATTTTAACCGGCGATAAAGTAACGGTAGAAATGACTCCTTACGATTTATCGAAAGGACGTATCGTATTCCGTGCTCGCTAAGTGCGTAAACGAGATTTAGTTTTTGGCTAGTGAATAACTAGCTTAAAGCGTTTATTAAATGTAATTGATGGTACTGACTAGCAATTACATTTAATAAACAAAAAACCCAGCTTTTGCTGGGTTTTTTGTTGCCTATAAAAAAGCACAAAAAAGCCCACGCGTATCGCGCAGGCTAGTTTTTATACCCATTCGCTTAATTTGCGCATTGGTATGATAAGTGAATGCACTTATTTAAGCGGGTGTTAAATTACTTTCATAGTCAAAGTTAATTTTCTTATCTTTAACTGATACTTTAACTGTACCGCCATCAACCAGTTCACCAAAGAGTATTTCGTTAGCCAATGGCTTTTTAAGCTCATCTTGAATAACACGTGCCATTGGACGTGCACCCATTGCTTTATCGTAGCCTTTATCTGCTAACCACTCTCGGGCCTTAGAGGTCAGCTCAAGGTTAACTGACTTCTTATCTAATTGTGCTTGCAGCTCAACTACAAATTTATCGACCACTTGCAAGATAACGTCTTTTTCAAGGTGGTTAAACCAAATAATATTATCTAAGCGGTTTCTAAATTCAGGTGAAAATACCTTGTTTATTTCACTCATTGCATCGTGCGTATGATCTTGCTCGGTAAAGCCAATCGATTTACGTGTGGTTTCTTGCACGCCGGCATTGGTTGTCATAACCACCACTACGTTTCTAAAGTCAGCTTTACGACCATTGTTATCGGTTAACGTACCGTGATCCATTACTTGCAGTAGTATGTTGTAAATATCTGGATGGGCTTTTTCAATTTCATCCAATAATACAACAGCATGCGGGTTTTTAATAACGGCTTCGGTAAGTAAACCACCTTGTTCAAAACCAACATACCCCGGAGGCGCACCAATTAAACGGCTTACTGCATGGCGCTCAACATACTCTGACATATCAAAGCGGATAAACTCAACGCCCATACATTTAGCAAGCTGTTTAGTAACCTCGGTTTTACCTACACCCGTTGGCCCCGCAAATAAGAACGAGCCCACTGGCTTATCTTCGTTTGCAAGCCCCGAGCGAGATAAACGAATCGCAGATGTTAGCGCGTCGATAGACTGATCTTGCCCAAACACTAACATTTTAAGATTACGATCAAGATTTTTAAGCGTTTCTTTATCGGTCGATGACACGCTTTGAGCTGGAATACGTGCCATTTTAGCAATAATCGATTCAATATCTGATACACCAATGGTTTTTTTGCGTTTAGAGCTTGGCTGTAAACGTTGGTTGGCACCGGCTTCATCTATTACATCAATGGCTTTATCAGGTAAATGACGCTCATTAATGTATTTAGCACTTAGTTCAGCAGCTGCTTTTAATGCTTTTTGCGTGTAACGAATACCATGGTGTTCTTCGTAACGCTCTTTTAAACCATTTAAAATTTTAGTGGTATCGGCCACACTTGGTTCAAGTACATCAATTTTTTGGAAACGACGCACTAACGCACGGTCTTTTTCAAAAATATTTTTATACTCATTGTAAGTGGTTGAGCCCATACAACGTAACTGCCCGCTTGAAAGCAGCGGTTTAAGTAAGTTAGAGGCATCCATAACACCACCCGATGCAGCACCTGCGCCAATAATAGTGTGTATTTCATCAATAAATAAAATTGAGTTAGGTTTTGCTTGTAACTCTTTTAATAAGCTCTTAAAGCGTTTTTCAAAGTCGCCGCGGTACTTAGTACCGGCAAGCAATGCACCCATATCAAGCGAATAAACAACAGCATCGGCAATCACTTCAGGCACTTGTTCATTAACAATACGGTACGCAAGGCCTTCTGCAATGGCTGTTTTACCTACCCCTGCTTCACCAACAAGCAGTGGGTTATTCTTTTTACGGCGACATAAAACCTGCACGGTGCGCTCTACTTCGCTGTCGCGCCCTACTAATGGGTCAATGTTACCGTCTTTGGCTTGGGCATTTAAATTAGTGGTAAAGCTATCTAACTTACTTGCCTCTTCGTTTTGAACCTCTTGTACTTCTTCATGAATATCGTCAGTGTCATCTCCTAACTCATCATCCGTTTTAGAAATACCATGAGAAATAAAATTCACTATATCTAAGCGAGAAATATCGCTTTTCTTAAGTAAATAAACCGCTTGGCTTTCTTGTTCAGAAAAAATAGCAACGAGCACGTTAACGCCTGTAACTTCGTTTTTACCAGATGATTGAACATGAAAAACTGCACGTTGAAGCACGCGCTGAAAGCCCAGTGTTGGTTGGGTTTCGCGTTCTTCTTCTAAATCGGGAATAACCGGTGTGGTTTCGTCTATGAATTCTAATAGTTCGGTTTTTAAACCAGAAATATCAACACCGCAGGCGTTTAGCGCTTCGCCTGCTGAAGGGTTATCTAAAAGCGCAAGTAAAAGGTGTTCTACCGTCATAAACTCATGGCGGCGTGTACGCGCTTCACGAAACGCGGCATTTAACGTTAGTTCTAAGTCTTTGTTTAGCATTGGCAACCCCTTACTGAGATAATTATTTTATACCACAACAATGAGATGATTGATCACCTAATTGGTATTTATTCCTGCTCACAACTACAAAGCAGTGGATGCTCGTTATCCCGTGCATAACGGTTAACTTGTTCCGCTTTGGTATGGGCTACATCGGCGCTAAATACACCGCATATCCCTTTACCTTTTTCGTGAACTTGTAGCATCACATCAGTTGCTCTATCGCTATCCATATTGAAAAACGTCATTAGAACTTCTATTACAAAGTCCATTGGCGTGTAGTCGTCGTTATTTAAAACAACTTTGTATTTTCGCGGTGGCTGCAGCTTTTGCTTTTCACTATCGCGAACTGTGTCGATGACACCTGAATCTTTCATACCACTCATAATTAAATATAGTCTTGTCTTTAGAACTCAAGCAAACTTGAATAAAAAATAAATTAAATGTTAAAAAAATACCACAAAACACTTGACTGACTGGCCAAATAAACTACAGTCAGAAGTAGATTGATTAATCCTTAGTCAGTCTAGCAAATTATACGGTTTAGAATAACTAAATTAGTCAACTTATAGAAGGATGTAGAAGTATGGCTTGTGGTAAAGTCAAATGGTTCAACAACGCCAAAGGTTTTGGTTTCATCGTAGAAGACGGCTGCGAGAATGATATTTTCGCTCATTACTCAACGATTGTAATGGACGGTTATAAGACACTTAAAGCTGGTCAGGATGTAACATTCGAGCTAGAACAAGGCCCTAAGGGCTTACACGCTAAAAACATTGCGCCTAACGGCGATATTTTAGAGTGATCAAAAATTTGTTCGACTAAAGCGAGCGACCTAATTTAGATCCTCGCTTAATTCCCCACTTACCACTCAACTCTCTTCTTATTACTAAATTGCTCCTGTACACGCTAAATTCAACCCTTTTCCTTGATTTTATTTTATATACCCCAATGTTCTAACAGTTACCTGCTAATTAAGGCTGTTCAAAAGCGCAAGCGCTAGCCCTTTTTAAACAAGCTTGTTACACTCTTGTTGCTAAATTACGCGGTTACATTTTAGCTTATGCTTTTACGCGGCTAAAATACGTGTACTTTGCAACCTATAAAAATCAGTTAGTCAGGTGTGACTATTCTGCCTTTTGGCATATTAAGAGTACCGACACCTAACAAACTGCTTATTAACGCAACCGTGCGCTAATGAGTTTCTTTGCATTGTTGAATACGGCCACTGCGGCCTACTATCTAGGAATGATGATGACATCAAAAATTATCTACACTAAAACGGACGAAGCTCCGGCGCTAGCAACCTACTCGTTGCTACCAATTATCCAAGCCTATACAAATGCGGCAGGTGTTGAAGTTGAAACTCGCGATATCTCATTAGCAGGTCGTGTAATTGCAAACTTCGCTGATTACCTTACTGAAGAGCAACGCATTGGCGATGCGCTTGCAGAGCTTGGCGAACTTGCAAAAACACCAGAAGCAAACATCATCAAATTACCAAACATCAGTGCGTCTGTACCGCAATTACGCGCTGTAATTAAAGAGCTTCAAGAAAAAGGCTACGCACTACCAGAGTACCCTGCTGAGCCTAAAAATGATGAAGAAGCTAAAATTAAAGCAACTTACGACAAAATCAAAGGCAGTGCTGTAAACCCAGTATTGCGTGAAGGTAATTCAGATCGTCGTGCACCAGGTTCTGTTAAAGAATATGCACGCAATAACCCTCATTCAATGGGTGCGTGGAGCAAAGACTCACAATCATACGTTGCAAGCATGAGCGAAGGTGACTTCTTTGGTTCTGAGCAATCTGTAACTGTTGATGCAGCAACTGATGTACGTATTGAGCACGTAGCGACTAATGGCGATGTGACTGTACTTAAACAAAGCACGCCGCTAATTGCTGGCGAAGTAATTGATGCATCGCGCATTAGCGCAGCTAAACTACAAGCGTTTTTAGCAGCAGAAATTGATGCAGCTAAAGAAAAAGGCGTATTATTTTCGCTTCACATGAAAGCGACAATGATGAAAGTATCTGACCCTATTATTTTTGGTCACGCGGTAAAAGTTTTCTACAAAGACGTATTTGCTAAACACGGCGAGCTCTTTGAAGAGCTAGGTGTTGATGTAAATAACGGTTTAGGCGACGTTTATTCTAAAATTCAAACATTAGATGATGCTAAGCGCGAAGAAATTGAAGCAGACATTCAAGCGGTTTACGCTGAGCGTCCTGCTATTGCAATGGTTGATTCTGACCGTGGTATTACTAACTTACACGTTCCAAGCGATGTGATCATTGATGCGTCTATGCCTGCTGCCATTCGTTCAAGCGGTCAAATGTGGAACAACGACGGTAAACTACAAGACACTAGCTTTGTGATCCCAGATCGTAGCTACTCAAGCGTTTACCAAGCTACAATTGATTTTTGTAAAGAAAACGGCGCGTTCGATCCTACCACTATGGGTAGCGTACCAAACGTAGGCCTAATGGCTCAAAAAGCAGAAGAATACGGTTCTCACGATAAAACGTTTGAAGCAAAAGCGGATGGTTCTATTCGTGTTGTTGATGCAAATGGCACAACATTACTTGAGCACACTGTTGAGCAAGGCGATATTTGGAGAATGTGTCAGGTTAAAGATGCACCAATCCAAGATTGGGTTAAGCTTGCTGTAAACCGCGCACGTGCTACGGGCGTGCCTGCTATTTTCTGGTTAGATGAAAATCGTGCTCACGATGCAGAGCTAATTAAAAAGGTAAACAAATACTTACCAGATCACGATACTGATGGCCTAGACATTCAAATTTTAGCACCGCTTGAAGCAACTTTGTTCTCATTAGCGCGTATTAAAGAAGGTAAAGACACTATCTCTGTAACGGGTAACGTATTACGTGACTACCTAACAGATTTATTCCCTATTTTAGAGCTGGGTACCAGTGCTAAAATGCTTTCTATTGTGCCACTAATGAACGGTGGTGGCTTATTTGAAACTGGCGCAGGTGGTTCAGCACCTAAGCATGTTCAACAGTTCGAAAAAGAAAACCACTTACGTTGGGATTCGTTAGGCGAGTTTTTAGCACTAGCGGCTTCGCTTGAGCACCTAAGCGTGAATACAGGCAACAAAAAAGCACAAGTACTTGCTGACACACTAGATAAAGCAACAGGTACGTTCTTAGCTGAAAACAAGTCGCCTTCACGTAAAGTAAAAGAAATTGATAACCGTGGTTCTCACTTCTTCTTATCTTTATTCTGGGCACAAGAGCTGGCTAAGCAAGACGAAGACAGCGAGCTTAAAGCGCAATTTACACAAATTGCGAGCGATTTAGAAACGCAAAAAGAGCAAATCGTAAGCGAGCTTAACGATGCACAAGGTCCTTCAATGGATATTGGTGGTTACTTCCAACCAAATGATGATGCAGCGTTTAAAGCAATGCGCCCAAGTGCAACGTTTAACGAAATTTTATCTAAATTAGTATAATTTTAGATTAAATAAAAAAACCGCTTACGTTTAAAGTAAGCGGTTTTTTTGTGTCTTTATTTTATATAAAAAGGCCGCTACTTTAACTTTAAAGTAGCGGCCTTTAATAATTAACCTGAATTTTGGATAATTAAAGCTATATTAATTATTTTGTATATGCTCGCGGCATAGATGACTCAGTGGTATAGCGCTCACGCAGTTTATCTTGGCGCGACTGCGTAGATACTTCTTCACCGTTAATAATCATTTTACTTACATGGCTACTTAGCTCAAATGGGTCGTTACTCCATACAACCACATCGGCAGCTTTACCTACTTCAAGGCTACCTGCATTTATGCCAAATACGTCGGCTACATTGGATGTAACAGCATTAAGTGCACCTTGCTGGCTCATGCCGTACGAAACTGCATTACCGGCATCAAAACGAAGCTGGTAAATATTATGGCTGGCATCGCCGCCCACAGTTAAAATAACTTTTACCCCAGCTTTTTCAAGCGCGGCTGCGTTATCTAAACTGGCATGTAAAGAGTCAAAGCTTGAAGGTAAGCTATCCATAGCACTCATAATTACTGGTACTTGCGCTTTAGCAATCTGCTCTTTAACAACAACAGCATCTTGTGCACCATTGAGCACTAAATTAATACCAAATTGCTCTTTAACTTTAAGTAGCTCAATAATATCAGCCGCACGAGATACACCCACTACAAGTGGCATATCGCCGCTAAGTACTTTAACCATTACTTTATCTTCAGTACTTGGGGTGCTGTCGTCGTCTTTTTTAGGCTTTTTAGCTGCTTTTGTTTGGTGCTCTTCAAGCTTATTAATTAGCGTTTGCAATGTAAATGCGCGCGAGCCCTTACTGCGCTCACCTAAATAAACCACTAATGCAGCTTGTTTTTGTATGTCGCCTTGTAAATCACCGCTTAAATCAACAACACTTGCTAAGCCCGAAAAAATACTATCGCCACCATGCGGGGTAATTACATCGCGGGTTACACCGCCTTTACGTGCATACGGGATAAGGCTTGAGTGAGCGTTATAAGCAAGGCTTACATCAAAATCAATGCCTGCTTTTTCTTCGCCTGCATCGCGTGAACCTGCAACTGCACTTACTTCCACTAAGCCAAGTTGATTAATGCTAGCAATAAAACCAGGGGTTACAATTTGCCCATTTGCATCAATAACTTTATCTGCTTGTACTTGCTGTGGATTAATAGCGGTAATTTTACCGTTATCCATAACAATGCTGGCGTTTTCTAAAACACCTTGCTCGGTTGCGGTATGCAGCGTGGCATTAATAATAGCAAGCGATTGTGCATTGGCTGCACCTGAGGCTAATAGTCCGGCAGCAACCAGAGATAGCGAAAACGAACGTGATAAATTTTTCATTCTGGGCTCCTTATTGTTGGCCTAACATAAAATCACTTTGTGCTTGAAATGCGCTATCGTTTCTATCGTAAACTTTTGCGCCATCAATAAATACTTGTTCAGCTTTTGCGTAAACGCTAAATGGGTTTTGGTTCCAAATAACCACATCGCCTTGCTTACCTGCTTCAAGCGAACCAGTTTTATCTTCAATACCTAATGATTTAGCCGCGTTTGAGGTGATCCACTTAATCGCGTGCTGCTCCGAAATATCAAAGCCATTTTCGTTTGCACGGTACATTACTTTACCCGCTTCTTGGTTTAAGCGCTGAATAGTGGTGTCTGAGTCAGAATGCACAATGGCGCACGAATTTTTTACCGCATCAACAATAGCTACGTTTTCTTGAACCATGTCGTAGGCTTCCATTTTAAAGCCCCACCAATCTGGCCAAAGTGCAGCACACGAGCCATTTTCAGCTAATAAATCTGCAATTTTATAAGCTTCTACACCGTGATGGAACGTACCTGCGTGATAGCCAAATTCTTTTGAAAGGTCGATCATCATCGCCATTTCTTCAGCTTTATAACAGTGATTATGAATTAACACTTCACCTTCAATTACCGCGCGAAGAGTATCGTGCTTAATGTCGCGAACTGGTGCTTCTGGGTTTAAACCTGCTTCGTAATCGGCGTCGTACTTATCCCATGCACGTTTGTACTCTTGTGCTTCTGCCCATGCCATACGGTAACCGGCCATGTTACCCATACGGGTTGAAGGCAAAGTACCTTGGCGACCATATACGCGTTTTGGGTTTTCACCACAGGCCATTTTTAAGCCATTAGGCGCATCAGGGAATTTCATTGCTTGCATGGTATGCGCAGGAATGTTTTTAAGTGTTACGCCACGGCCACCAAATAAGTTAGCTGAGCCTGGTAAAATTTGTAGTGAAGTAATACCGCCTTCGCGCGCGCGGTTAAAGCCAGGATCTTGAGGCCATACCGAATGCTCCACCCACACCTCAGCAGTATTTGGGCTGGTCATTTCGTTTCCGTCTTGATGAGACTCAACCGATGGGCTTGGGTAAGCACCTAAGTGAGAATGTACGTCAATAATACCTGGGGTAACCCATTTGCCCTGTGCATCAATGGTTGCATCTGCATTGGCCGATAAGTCTTTACCTACTTGTTGTACTTTACCATCAACAAGTAACACATCGGCGTCATCTAAGCGCTCGCCAGTGCCAGTAAGTACTGTTGCATTGGTAATTAATGTGCTTTTACTTGCAAGCGGTGTATAGGTGCTTGGGTATGGGTTTTTATTAATGGTAATTTTTGCATCTTGTGGGCCGTTTTCTTGGCAGCCAACAAGGGCAGCAGCTAAACCAACTGCTAACAATGAGGGAGCAAATTTTTGCATGTTGTTAGGTTCTCCTGTTTTTTTGCTACTTTAGCTAAAGCGGCGTAATAAAGCTAAAAAAACAGGTAAAAAAGCGATTAAATGAGTTAAACGGCTGTAATTATTTTTTTATATAATTGTTATACAGCTTTTCAAGTGCGCCTTCGGTTGTAAGCGATGGGTCTTTGTTTATAAAGTGTTTTACTGTGCGAGTTACAAAGTCTGAGTTTTGCTTATGTTGCTTAGCAAAATCCTTAATTAATGTATTGCCATCGCTTGCTGCTGTTACTTTATCATGGCGATGACGATACTGGCTAAGTGCCCTATTAAAGTCGCCGTTATAATCCTCTACCAATATTTTATAAAAGTCACTTTTGTGAACTTTAAGTACGTTAATACAGTAATTTAACGCGTCTTTAAAGTCGGTAAAAACGCTCCCTTCTACATCAAACTCTTTGGTTTTTTCGCGTACGGTCACGCGGGCTTCTTCGGTGGCATATGTAAAGCCTGTAAACGCTAAACGCTCAGATGCCTCTTTACCTAATTTCATACCCGCTTGAATGCTGTGCGCAAATTCGTCACTCATTTCGCTTAATTCGTTTTCTTCCCACATGTTATAAACACGCAGCGCCTTAGCGTACTTATTAGAGAGCTTTTTTTTAAGTTTTGTAAAACGCTCATCTATCGTCATTAGCCTTTCATTATGCAATAAGGCATGGCACTCATAACACGCGGCAATAGAGACAAAGTCGGCCTCTTCGCCTAAATCAATAATGCTCTGTAGCATATGTAACGGCGGGCAATGATCGCGCTCTGTGGCTTCGCATCCACAATAAAAACATTGGTTAAAATGCTTGTGCTCGCAGGCATACGCTTGCTGGTAATAGCTGGCTAACGTTTTGCTCACTGGTTCTCCTAAAAATTAAGCGCGTAAATAATGGGGGCGATAATAGCAGGCTGAGAAAATATGTCAGTAGCTATAAAATAATTTTGCCTAAGTGTGTCAAAAAACACATTTATTAGGGCTTAAATTCAGTCACCTAGCTTAAGTGTGTATTTTTAAACATACCTGCTTACACCTTGTTGCGTTTGGTTAACAGCTTTTTAGTTTAAATCGCTCAATAATAAAGCTGAACCACAAACAATGAGGACTAATTATGAACACGTTAAAAGCTACTTTATGCACAACTATGGTACTAGGCGCAACTTTACTAATTGCAAAACCAGCATTAGCCACCCAATTTGTCGCGGCCGATTCATCGCCAGGTACACAGGCTTGTATGGCTGTTGCAGCTAATAAATCGTACGCAGTACGTAAAGCGTCACGCGATTTAAATATAAGCAAAGCGGTAATGAGCAAAAAGCTGCACTGTAATAACTTATCAATGGGCGACTTTGTTACTTTGTATAACCTTGATAAAAGCGCAAATTATTTAAATATTGATACCAGTACTCGCACATCAATTAAAGATTTAGCTAAATCGTACAACCCAGAAAAAGTAATCATCACAGGGCCAAAATAGTATGGCGTTAACACAAAATTAAGCCTGCTTTGTAAGCAGGCTTAGTTTATTAAATAATGGCCGCAATTAAGCCAAATAAACCGCCAAACACACCGCCCCATACTACTAGCCAACCTAAATGCTCACGTATCATAGTTTGCATAATGTCTTTAACCATTTTTGGGGTGAGTTCATTTAAACGCTCATCAACTAATTTAAGTACCGTAGCATGTAAGCTTTGTGCGCTATTCCCTTGCGATAACGTATCGCTTACTAGCGCTTTAAAATCGTCTGTTTGGCTAATTTGCGCAAGTGATAGCTGCATTTTTTCAATAAACTTTTCTCGCATTGGCTCTATAGCCGCTGTGCCACCAAACATACCTAACATACTGCCAAACTGTGATTGCTCTATTACTTGAAGTAGGTTGTCGAATGCAGGGTTTAAATCAACCTTAGTAATAATGCCCTCAAAGTCGATATTAGGTTGCGCTTTGCTAAGTAGGTTATTAATTTTTTGTTCGGAGAAAAACTCAGTCAAAATTAAATTACGAATAGCCACTTTAAAACTTTCAAATTTTAGAGCAATAACACCCGAGCCGTATAGTAAAGGTACTTTTTCAAATAACATATGAACAGCCAATAAGTTTGTGACAGCACCAGATAGCGCAAATAACCCCACCGATAACACAATAGCGTGGTTAAAAAAGTAGCCTATAACTACACACAAGACAGCAAGCAAATTGGTGATAAAACTTTTGTTCATTGTTACTCCATTAGCATTTATTATATCGTTAATTTTACAACGATTAGTTTGTTAAATTAATACTTTTTTGCCATAGTTTAAGTATCTGTTTAAAAGGCGAGCAATTGATATGTGGAAAACAGTAAACGAGCACATTAGCCAAGCCATTCATTATGACTTTAAACATACTTACAAACGTCAGCTGCAAAGTACAAATACCGATAAACTCTATCAACTCACCGATGGAAAACACAATTACCTGGTTAAAATTGCCCTTAAAAGCGAACTAGATCGTCTAGAAAGCGAAGCGATAGGACTTAAGCAGCTCACCCAAAATAGTGTTTTTATGGTGCCCGACTGCATTGTAACAGGTGCTAATATTGAATTTTCGTTTATTGTACTTGAATGGTTAGTACTTGATAAACAGCCCCACACACATTGGCACGATATGGGTAAACAACTGGCTATGCTGCACCAAAAGCACGACCAAGCAATGTTTGGCTTTGATGTAGATAATTACCTAGCCACTACCGTGCAACCAAACCAATGGCATAAAAAATGGGACTTATTTTACGCAGAAGAGCGCATAGGTTGGCAACTGCAACTATTAGCCGAAAAAGGCATTCAGCTTGTAGAGCCTGAGCTATTAATTAATTTGGTAAAAGAGCAATTGCACAGCCATATTGTGGAGCCCTCTTTAGTACATGGCGACTTTTGGCGAGGAAATATGGGCTTTATTAAAAATGTACCGACCTTATTTAATCCCGCTTGTTATTACGGAGACCGCGAGGTAGATATTGCAATGAGCGAGCTATTTGCCCCCTTACCTGATGATTTTTATAACGCCTATAACGCGCAATACCCATTAAGCGAAAACTATAAAAAGCGCAAAGCAATATACCAACTTTACCCTATTTTAAATCACGCAAATATATTTGCAGGGCACTACCTTACTCAGGCTAAGCAGCATATTGATGAGCTGCTATCGCTTTAAATAATAACGCCTCATAAGGCGTAAAATAACTGTCATAATCGTTGCTTCAGCACTATATTTAAAAAGGATGTTATTTAGGCTCAATACCTTGTTGTTTAGTTCAGTTTTGAGCCATCAAGTTGTTGCTAGTATAACTGCACAACTTAATTAACGCGTATCAACAAGTTAATTCTTACCTTGGTACTATTGGAGTGATTATGAAAGATTTTTTATCACAACGTATCACGTGCCCACACTGTGGCAACCACATACACCTAGACATTGACGCAAGTATGGGGGATCAAGACTACGTAGAAGAATGCAGTGCCTGTTGTAACCCTATTCATTTAAACATGCACATAGACCATGCTCATAAAAAATTAGAGTTACACATAGACAGCGACGATGAACAAATTTTTTAGCCTTGGTGGCGTAAGTAATTTTCTACCGTGTTAATAATGGTATAAGTTTGCTGATCAACTTCTATATTTAGTTCATCACCCACTTGAGCGTTACCTAAATTTGTAATGGCAAGCGTTTCGGGGATCAGGTGTAACCAAAACCCCTGCTCGTCAATTTCGCCCACGGTTAGGCTTGCGCCATTTATTGCTACAAAGCCTTTGTACAAAACATACTTTTGCCATTTAGTAGGTAAGCTTAACTGAATTTTACAGTTATTTTGTTGCTTAACTATTTGCCCGATTTGGGCAGTGCAGTGAATATGCCCCGACACAATATGCCCACCTAATTCAGTACCAAAGGTTACTGAGCGCTCATAATTAACTAAACTACCTAGTGCAAGCTTGCCTAAATTAGTTAGTAATAGTGTTTCATCAATTACATCAAAATGTACTTGCGCCACTACATCGTGGTTACTTAATTCAACTTTAACCACCGTTAAACAACAGCCATTAATTGCAATGCTAGCGCCTAAATCTAAATGTTTAACGTATTCATCACCTACCGATACAACCAAACGTAAAACCCCTTCGGTATGCGTGGTAGATACAACAGTACCTTGAGTTTGAACGATTCCTGTAAACATAAAATCACTTAAAATTATTACAAAGTGCTAGTTTAACGTATCAACTCGTAAAATCATTCACTACAGTGATTTTTATTTGAAACACAATCGATTACAATTGCGCCCTGTTTTATCAAATAGCTGTTTTTATGACCTTTAGTAGCTGGGAAGCCAAACGTTTAATCACCCTTGCCGTACCTGTATTTTTAGCACAAGTAACACTCGTTTTAATGTCGGTGGTCGACACCATTATGGCAGGCCAAGTAAGCCCAACAGATTTGGCTGCGCTATCGATTGCAACCGGTATATGGAACCCGTTATTACTGGCGCTGCAAGGTATTTTGCTCGCGTTAACCGGTATTATTGCCCAATTTGCGGGCGCTAACGATAAAAAAGGTATTAGCCATTATTTTCAGCAAGCTCTGTATTTAACCGCTATTTTAAGCGCAATTGGTTTTGGTATAGCCAACCTAGCCGATATAGTCATTTTAAAACTCGATACAACCCCCGCTATCGCAAGCCTTGCGTATGACTATATCCATTTTGTGAAATGGGGAGCTTTTGGCTTTTTAATTTTTACCGTTTATCGAAATATGACCGAAGGCATGGGGATGACAAAACCCGCTTTTTATATCAGCTTGTTAGGCCTTGGTGTTAATATTCCAGCTAACTATATTTTTATAAATGGTTTATTTGGCTTACCAGCCTACGGCGGTGCAGGTTGTGGTATTGCTACGGCATTGGTACTAACTGTAATGGCTGTTGCACAAGTAACGTATTGCCAGTTTAGTAAAAAAATCGATGCAAAAGCCCTGCTGGCAAATTTTGAAAAGCCCAATATTAAAACCATTGGAATTATTACTAAATTAGGTATACCCATTTCGTTGGCTACCTTTTTTGAAATTACGCTATTTGCGTGTATACCTTTATTTATTGCACACTTAGGTGCTGTTGCAGTGTCGGGCCATCAAATTGCGGGAAGCGTGACCGCGTTATTATTTATGATGCCACTGAGCTTATCTATCGCCATTAGTATTCGTATTGGTAATTTATTTGGTCAAAACCATTTAAGCCAATTAAAAACTGCTATATCAACCAGCTACATTTTAGCCATTGCTATTGCGTTATTTTTAGCTTTTATAACCTTTATTGGCCGCGATTTAATAAGCCAACTTTACACCGACAGCCCAGCTGTTATTGCGTTAGCGACCTCAATTATGATTTTGGCATGTATTTATCAAATACCTGATGCACTTCAAGTCGCTGCGAACGGCATTTTAAGAGGTTTAAAACACACGCAGCCTATATCGTATATAACGTTTATATCTTACTGGTTAATCGGTTTTGCTTTAGGCTACGTATTGGGAAGAACAGATTTAATTGTGCCCGCCATGGGGCCGCACGGTTTTTGGATAGGTATTATTTTTGGTTTAACCGTTGCTGCTGTATGGCTTATGTTCACCGTTAATAAGCGATTAAAGCAGGCGCCATTTGTATAAAAAAGCACTTACATTAATACCAAGCAAAACATGGTTAAGTTGTTTATTAGCTGTGTGTTGCGCCGTGCTTGCTGGGTGTTCAAAAGCGCCTAGCAACACTTATCAAACATACATAGCACGCTTAAGTAATACCCTTGAAACCCAAGCCCCTGGTTTAAGTAAACCTGAAGCAATTAGCCCGCTTTTACCCCCTAACACGCTTTTAAACACCACCACCATAAGCTTGATTGAACTTGCAAGCTTAAGCCATTGTAAGCTCAGCTTACTTATTAGTGAGCACAACAATCAGCTTGGTAAAACGGCCGGACATGCCGGTGTTTTAAAGTATCAAATAGAGTTTGTGCAAAATGCACAGCAGTGCTTAAGCACGCTTGAGCCTAACTCAGCAGTTTATAAAACCCTATTAAAAGCAAAAACACATAAAGAGCAAACACTAAACCACTACTTTAATTTAATGTTGTATAACGAATTTGAGCTAAAAAACACGTGGCAAGCTAGCAGCGCAGAGCTTTCTGTCTCGCCGGCAGGGTTTAGCAACACGGTAGCGGCCATGCAGCAGCTTGCACTCATAAAACAACACATACTCAATAAACACTACTTAAAAATTAACTCCGCAGACATTTTTAACGCGTTAGAGCAGCTTAATAAATACCGTTTTAACCAATTACTCATTTATTCTGCACGGCTGCAAATAGCGTTTAATAATTCAGCCACGCAATTTATTGAATCGCAATCCATTGATGAAATATGCCCAGCAGGAAAAAATAAAAAAGTAGCCAATATCGTCAGTAACGTGTTTCAAAAGTATTTCCTTAAAGGAATACAGCCTTATCAGGCTAATTTAGCAGGCTACCTTGAAACACTTTTACCTTTGTATAACCAACTGTGGTTTGACCAAGCCATAACAAATAAGCAAATAAATACTTTAATAGCGCTGGATTCACAAAACAATCTACTAAACCAGCTTAAAGGCTCAGCCAAAAAACACGTTACCTGGTGGCAAAACTTTTATAAAACGTGTGAAATCAGCCCAATATGAATAAAAAAACGGCAAATAAACGTAAAAGCAACAAACTTGCTTGATTCACCACTCACCACGCTATATATTAGCGGCCGCTGATAATTAAATTTATCGCATCTTAATTAGGTAATACGACCGTAGCTCAGTTGGTTAGAGCGCTACCTTGACATGGTAGAGGTCGGTGGTTCGAATCCACTCGGTCGTACCAAATTTATTCTTCCCTTTGAATAAATATAATTAAGATACTCTTTGTACGACTGTAGCTCAGTTGGTTAGAGCGCTACCTTGACATGGTAGAGGTCGGTGGTTCGAATCCACTCAGTCGTACCAAAACTATTCTCCCCTCTTAATAAATATAATTAACCTATTCCTATTAATCGTTAAGCCATAACTCAATTGGTTAGCGCGCTACCCACTCTCTATGCCCATGCAGAAATCGGTTGTTCGAATCCACTCTGTCGTATCAAATTTATTCATTCCACTGAATCAATTTAATTAAGCAATTAATAGTTCAATCATAGCTCAGTTGGTTAGAGCACTATCTACTTTAAATCCTAACTAATACTGCAAACACCCGCAGTGTTTATAAATTCGTTTAAACAAAAACGCCCTCGTATTACTTATTTATTAATGCAGTTTGTTATTTAAAGCCAAATTAAGCCATTACTTAAAGGCGATAATTTTGTTTGATTTATATACTATTTATTTACAATTTGATTATAATCGCTTAGTGGGTTTTTAAAGTGAGTTTAGGTATGGTGCGGGTTGGTATATTAACAGTATTCTTTTTCTGTGCTTTGTTTAGCCCGCTAACAACTGCTTATACACTTAATAACAACATTACCCTAGAGGATGATAACCTGTGGCGCCCTGTCATAGCATTCAATACGCCTCCTTCTGCACAGCAAGTAATTACATCTTATAAAAACGCTAGTGAAACGAGTAACCTGCTCGGTAAAAGTGGCGCTGTAGTAACAAAAATTGCGCTAAATAACCCCACCACTGGAGATTGGTATGTGCTGCCGCAAGCCAATTTTATCGACGTTGGTTTAGCCTATTGGCAAACCGAACAGGGGGATATAGTTAAGCTTGCTGATTTTTCGCAGTCTCACGTTAATCAACCGGCTATTTTAATGCATGGACAAGCATTTAAACTGCCCTTCTATGCGCCAAGCAGTGGCTATTTATGGATATATTTAGAAGCCAAACACTATCCAACGCCGGTTGATTTAAGTATTTTAAGCGAAGGTGCATTTTTGCATCATCAGTTTTATATAAACTCATTAAGCCTTATTGCTATTTCTATCATGCTTACTTTAGCAATGATGGCCTTTGTAATGTTTTTAAGAGTCAAGCAAAAAGTGGCCTTGTTTTGTGCTGGGTATGTCGGTTTGCACGGTCTTGGCTGGGCGTTTGCTTCGGGCGCTGTAAATACAATTTATGCCAGCCCCTCTTTTAATAAACATTACTTAGGTATTTATTTATTTTCCTTTGCTGTGAGTTGCGCAGCAGCATTTACCTACTACCTGTTTAACTTCGATAAAGAAAAAGCCAATAAGCTTGGGAGTGCTTTAAAATACTTTACCGTTAGCGCATTTGTATGCGGTATCTGCAGCCTATTTATGCCCTTTTATTTAGTGTTTTATATCGCGCACTTTTTAGCAGCTGTATGGGTTATGCTTAGCTTAACCACCGGGTTTGCCATGCTTAGCCTGAACGATTTTAGAGCCAAGTATTTTTTATTTGGAAATATGCTCTATAGCCTGTCATTAGTAGTATTCGTTGCATTTCATTTTGATTTAATAAATGCGACCTCATCAGAAATACTTGTGCTGCTAGCCTTAGCAATAGATTGTGTGTGTATTGTGCTGTCTTTGTCTGAGTGGCTAAAGTTAAAACAGCACGAATTTAGTACCTTGTTACATGAATCTCGCTTTGACCCTCTAACCCAAGTTGGCAACCGACTACTATTAAATGATGAGCTGATTAAACTTGCACACAGTGCTTACATCATTGTGTTTATAGATTGTGATGGAATAAAAAAAATAAACGATGCGCTTGGGCACGCCAAAGGTGATGCGTTTTTAATTAATGCAGCAAAATTAATGACACAGCATCTAGCGCAAGACGGCACCGTATTTAGAACCGGGGGCGATGAATTTATTTGGTTATGTAAAGTCAAAAACAAATCACACCTTCCCCAACTAAAAACCACACTTACCCAAAAGCTCACCGCATTACATCGCACTATTCAACAGCAATGGCCCCAATCAGGTATTAGTTATGGCATAGCATCTAGCGATGAGTGCCAAAGCCATACTGAGTGTTTAACCTTAGCGGATCAGCGCATGTATAACTTAAAATCAGCCCATAAACTTAAAGCAAGTTAAGCTACCAACTTCCTCAACCACCTTTTTCGCCACTTAACGCCTTTTATTTTACTCGAAGTCTCTGCTAGCTACGCTTATGTATACGCTAACCACTGCATGTACGTGTGTCGCCCTTTGATCGTGCGCATGAAATTTATTAAACAGTGTAATAGTACAAAACAAACAAGAACAAAGTTATAATGGCGCTAATTTGTCAGGCGAATAAAGCTATAAATAACACGATTAAATTACACCAATAGGAGTTGTACATGGAACATATTATTTCGGGCGTGGCTAAGTTTCAAAAAGAAGTTTACCCATCAAAAAAAGCAGCGTTTCAAAAACTAGCCAATGGTCAAAACCCAGAAGTGTTATTTATCACCTGTGCCGACTCGCGTATCGATCCTAACCTAGTGACTCAAACTGAACCCGGTGAATTATTTATTTGTCGTAACGCGGGCAATATTATCCCGCCACATAGTAATCAAACCGGCGGTATGACAGCCTCAATTGAATTTGCGGTGGCTGCACTGGGCGTATCACACATTATTATTTGTGGGCACTCGGATTGTGGCGCAATGAAAGGCGCTATAAATACTGAAGGTTTATCAAGCTTACCGCACGTTAAAGAGTGGCTTGGCCACAGCCGCGTAGCAACTGAAGTTGTAAAAGAAAAATGCGGTTGCGCAGAGCTAAACAATAACGACCACCTAGGCTTAGTAATTGAAGAAAACGTAGTACAACAATTACAGCATATAAAAACACACCCTGCTGTGGCTGCAAAAATTGCAACTGGTCAAGTTAAGCTACACGGCTGGGTATATGATATAGAATCTGCAGAAATTAAAACCTACGATGAAGCAACGGGCAGCTTTAAACCTGTTGAAGATACCGATGTAGAAACCCTAGCAAAACAAAGCAAGTAAAGCTGTTTTACAGTATTAATGCGCTTACTGTTATTTTTATCTCAAAATAACAAAGCGCATTTTTTATTTATAGCCTAAACGCTTACTCCTCCTTATTAGTTAACGGCACAAAATGCACTTTTGTTGACTAAACAGCACATTGTAGTCTCATTTTGTGCACTCCCATAGTGCTAGTACCGCACCAAAACAACTCAAATATGCGTAAGCAAAGCCATTTAAAAGCAATATAGCCATTAAAAAACAAACACTTATAAAAATGGCCATGTTTTTGCTTATATGATAACCATACCGTTCGTTATTAAAACGACACACATTTAGGTTGTTATGACCACAGGCAAAGAAGCCCGCTCGCAGTTGCATTAATTTGTAACTGTGGCGGGCTTTTTTGTTTTTAAATTAAACCGTCATTGAGGGGATACCAATGCAAACACCAACAAAAATACTCATTATTGGTAATGGGATGGTTGGGCACCATTTTGTAGAGCAAATGCGCCAAAGCGACGCTAACGCGCACATTACCGTACTGTGTGGAGAAGCAAATTTAGCTTATGACCGTGTTTACTTATCCAGCGTTTTTGATGGTAAAACAGCCGCCGATTTAGCCCTAACCACCTTTGATAATTATCAGCAGTTAAATATAAATGCGCATACTAACCAGTGGGTTAATGAAATAGATAAAAAAAACAAGGTAGTTAGCACTCAAACCGGTGATAAATTTAGTTACGATAAACTTATTTTAGCAACAGGCTCGTACCCGTTTGTGCCGCCAATTAAAGGAAATGACCAACCCCATTGCTTGGTTTACCGTACGCTAGAAGATTTAGAGCAAATAAAAGCAAGCGCTGCACAAAGTAAAAGTGGCGTAGTGATAGGTGGCGGCTTATTAGGGCTTGAAGCAGCCAATGCAATTAAGCAACTTGGGCTAGATACTCATGTAGTTGAGTTTGCCCCCCAACTTATGGCGGTACAACTTGATGAGCAAGGTGGCACGCTGTTAAAAAACAAAATTGAAAAATTGGGCGTAAGCGTGCATACCGCTAAAGCCACCAGCGAAATAGTAAAAGGTGAAACGAGCCGTTACAGACTAAATTTTTCAGATGACACGTTTTTAGAAACCGACTTAATTTTGTTCTCGGCCGGTATTCGCCCATACGATGAGCTTGGCAAAGTAGCCGAACTTGAATTAGGGCAACGTGGCGGCATTGTAATAAATAACCAATGCCAAACATCAAACCCAGATATATATGCTATTGGCGAATGTGCCTTATGGGACAAAAAGCTTTTTGGCCTAGTCGCTCCGGGTTATAACATGGCTCGCGTGGTTGCAAGCCAACTTACAGGCGGCGAACTTGAGTTTTTAGGCGCCGATATGAGCACAAAATTAAAACTACTCGGGGTAGAGGTAGGCTCAATTGGCGATGCCCACGCTAAAACCCCCGATTGCAAAGCGCTAATTTATCAAGATCCTATTCGTGATTGTTATAAAAAAATTATTTTAAATGAGGCAGGCAACAAGTTATTAGGCGCAGTGCTTGTTGGCGATACTAGCGATTACGACACACTGCTGCAGTACATGTTAAACGATATGGAATTACCCGCACACCCTGAGTGCCTTATTTTACCTGATAGCGAAGGAGCACCTGTTTTAGCGGGAAATGCCCTGCCCGATACCGCCACTATTTGTTCGTGTCACAATGTAAGCAAGGGCGACATTGTGGGTGCAATTGATGGCGGCTCATGCGATTTATCAGCAGTTAAAGCTTGTACCAAAGCCGCCAGCGGCTGTGGTGGTTGTGCCGCATTATTAAAATCGGTAGTCGACAGTGAACTTCAAAGCCGTGGGGTTGAAGTTAACAACCATGTGTGTGAACACTTTGCTTTTTCGCGCCAAGAGTTACTGCATTTAGTAAAAGTAGAAAGCATTAAAACTTTTGATGATTTGCTCGCTAAACATGGCAGCGGTCATCACGGCTGCGAAATATGCAAACCTGCCGTGGCCTCTATTTTAGCTTCAACGTGGAATGAGTTTATTTTAGAACCCGCTCATGTTGGCCTGCAAGATACCAACGACACTTACCTTGCAAATATGCAAAAAGATGGCTCTTACTCTGTCGTTCCCCGTATAGCGGGTGGCGAAATTACCCCCGACAAACTTATCGTTATTGGCCAAGTCGCCAAAGACTTTAACCTGTACTGTAAAGTAACCGGTGGGCAGCGTATCGACTTATTTGGCGCACGCCTTGAAGAGCTCCCTATTATTTGGGAAAGACTTATTGCAGCCGGTTTTGAAACCGGTCACGCTTATGGTAAATCGCTCAGAACCGTTAAATCGTGTGTTGGCAGTACGTGGTGTCGCTATGGCGTACAAGACAGTGTTGGCCACGCGATTGCGATTGAAAACCGCTACAAAGGTTTACGCGCCCCGCATAAATTTAAAATGGCCGTATCGGGTTGTACTCGCGAATGCGCTGAGGCACAAAGCAAAGATATAGGCGTAATAGCAACCGAAAATGGCTGGAACTTATACGTATGTGGAAATGGCGGTATGCGCCCGCGCCATGCTGATTTATTTGCTACCGATTTAGATACCGAAACACTCATTAAATACATTGACCGCGTGATCATGTTTTACATTAAAACCGCCGATAAACTGCAGCGCACCTCAGTGTGGATGGAAAATTTAGAGGGCGGGTTAGATTATTTAAAAAGCGTAGTAATAGACGACAGCCTAGGTATTTGCCATGAGCTTGAAACCCAAATGGCGCTTATAACTAAAACTTACGCCTGCGAATGGAAAAAAGCAGTCGAAAGTCCAGAGGCCTCAAAGCGGTTCCGCCAATTTATTAATAGCCCAGATGGCGATAGCAATATTTTATTTGTACAAGAGCGCAACCAAATTCGCCCTGCAACTGAGTCTGAAAAACGTAACCAGCAAAATTCGACAAACCGTATCCCCGTAATGGAAATTGAGCAGGAGCAAGCTGATGTATTGGCATAAAATTGGAACAATCGACGACCTAGTTGCTAATAGTGGCGTATGCGCATTAGTAAACAACCAGCAAGTGGCCATATTTTATGTTCCACAAAATAGTGAGCCTTTGTTAGCCATTAGCAACTACGACCCGATAGGCAAAGCCAATGTACTATCGCGCGGCATTATTGGCTCTATTGATGGAAAATTAGTAGTGGCCTCCCCTTTGTATAAGCAACATTTTTGTTTAAATACCGGCGAGTGCCTAGAAGCAGAGGCAATACAGCTCCCCGTATTTGAAGCCAAAATAGACAATGGCAATGTCTTTGTTAGCGCTGAGCCAAAAGCCATTACAGCGTTAGCATAAGGAGCAATAAAATGAGTGTTCTTTCGTATTTTTCGGGTATTGAAAGCCCATGGCTAAACAAGTTTATTAATAAGCTAACTCAAGATGCAAAGCACAAAGCTAAACATCAAAAAAACGGCCACGTGTATTTAATAGGGGCAGGCCCGGGCGATGCTGAGCTTATAACGGTGAAAGCGCAGCGCCTGATTGCAGCAGCCGAAGTAGTATTGTACGACAGCCTAGTTAGTGAAGCGCTTTTAAATACACTGCCTAAACATGCGCAGCGAGTGTATGTAGGTAAACGCGCAGGCAAGCACTCTATGCCACAAGCTGCCATTAGTGCCTTATTAGTAAAATACGCACAACAAGGGTTTAAAGTTGTTCGTTTAAAAGGTGGCGATCCGAGTATTTTTGCGCGCATTAATGAAGAAGCCAACGCCCTATCAGAGCACAATATTAATTTTGCTATTGTCCCAGGCGTTACCACCGCGTGTGCAGCTTCGGCTTATACCGGCATACCGCTTACTGCTCGCGATGTGGCCCGAAGTGTTACATTTTTAACGGCGCAATTTGCCGATCCTAATAAACTCCCTAATTGGCACAACTACACCTATGTACAAGGCTCTAACAACCCCACGCTAGTCGTCTATATGGGATTAGGACGTTTAAACGCATTAAGTACTGGTTTGCAATCGGTTGGCTGGCCTAAAACAACCCCTATCGCATTGATAGAAAATGCCACCACCAACCAGCAAAAAATAATAACCAGCACGCTTGAGCAAATTATTAGCGAAAGTGCGGAGCACACATTAACGGGCCCTACGCTAATTATGGTTGGCGAGGTAATAAATCATCAAATGGCTATCAGCCCAGCGTTGCTGCAATGTAGCAACGTATAAATTCCCCCTCTGGTGTTTGCTCTGTGCAGTTTACAGAGTAAACACTTTTTTTCCCCTCGTTCATGAAGGGCGCAATCGAGTGCAAAAACAACTATTTTTGCACCAAAAAGGTTTATTCCTGTAATAAGGACAGATAAGTTAAAATGGGAACAAATAACAAGTATGGCTTTAAGCGGCTGTTTTAATTTAATTTTAAATTCAATCGAAAAATTTTTAAATGATTGGAACAGTGGTTGCACTTTATATACAAAAAAGTGTGGAATAAGTCCTATGTTATCGAGCAATCCTCTCACAAAACAGTTTTTATTAGCAGCAAAATACCAAGAAATTCATGCCTTAAAGCAGCTTCAAAAAAGCTGTGCATCGCTTACTAAACTGGGCGATTTTATACATCAGTTACAAAAAGAGCGCGGCATGAGCAATATTTATTTAGCCTCTAACCGCAAACGTTTTGCCTCGCAGTTAAAACAACAAATTAGCTTAACAGAGCAAACACAAACGCAGTTTTACCACTCAATTAAAACGACCTTTATTACCGATAACGCCGACACGGGCCACACCCGTTTGTACAATTTAATTACCCATAGTTTGCAATCGTTAGAGGCGCTGCCAGAGCTGCGACAACAAATAGCAAATCAAAAAATTACCCCAGTGCATGCAACTCAATCGTATACGCAGCTTATTTCGTGTTTGCTAAATATAATTTTAGAAGCCGCCGATGGCGCCAGCGACCCGCGCGTTACACGATTGCTAGTGGCATATTTTAATTTTATGCAAGGTAAAGAATACGCCGGACAAGAACGTGCCTGTGGCGCGCAAGCGTTTGCATCAAGTAAGTTTACCATGGAGCAAAAACAACAGCTTGCTCATTTTGTTCAACAACAGCACCACAGCTTTACGTTTTTTAACGAATACGCCGACGAACACGTATTAAAATGCTATCGCTCGTTAACTGATCACCCCGTAAATAAGCAAGTGGATCAGCTACGCGGGCTTTTACAAAATTTAGATGACGAAAATGCGCAGCCGCTTTCTCAGCTTAGTGAGGTGTGGTACGAGGTAACAACAACGCGTATCGATATTATGCACAAAATTGAGCAAAACCTCAGCGACTACCTTATTGACTCTGCAGCAATGCAAATTGCTCAGGCTCAGCGCACTTTAAATTCAAATAAACAAGTTATAAGCAGCCTTGAAGAACAATACATGCCAATGACCGACGGGCAACTCGCGTTTAAACAAAATACCCCCCAAAATACCGCTGCTAATAAACTCAATAGTAATAAAAGCATGTACGACCTAATCATGGAGCAAAGCCAACATATTAAGCAAATAAATCAGGCTTTAGTTGATGCTAAACGGGTAATAACAGAACAAAAAATAATACATCAGGCAAAGTATATTTTAATAGAGCAGCTAAGCCTTAGCGAAGAGCAAGCTCATAAAAAGTTGCAAAAGCAAGCAATGGACTCGCACTGCTCGCTTTATAATATTGCGCAAAAAATTGTAGAGCTAAGCGATTAAAATCGGGCGTATGGTTAGCGCCCAAAACCGCCTTAAAGTAAGGGTTTTAAAAAGCGGTTTTTACGAGGCAAGTAATAATCGTCGTAATCAAGCGACACAATAATACGCTCTGCTTTGCCAAGTAGTTCGCTGCGGGGGATTAAACCAATAACACGCGAGTCAGCACTGTGGTCGCGGTTATCACCCATTGCTAAATAATAATCTTCAGGAATAGTTATTTTATTAAAACCCGATAGCTGCGAAGGCGTATGCGCAACACGAATCGTGTGTTTGTGGCCATTTAAATTTTCTATTTTATCTAAAGAGTCAATATTGCTTTGCAAGTTATTGTATTTAAGTTTAACGCCATTAATTTCTAGCTCGTTGTTATAAAGCGCTACCGTATCGCCTGGCACACCAATTACGCGTTTAATTAACCGGTTATCAGCAGCTTGTGAGTCAAATACAATAATATCGCCTGTTTGTGGGTCGGCTAATTTAACTAAAGGAATATGCGTAAAAGGGATGCGTATATCATAAGCCATTTTATCGGTTAATATTCTGTCGCCTTCTAAAATGGTGGGTTTCATCGAGCCTGTAGGTACTTCATACCAATCGGCAACTGCGCTTCTAAACACGCTCATCAGCGCAATAAATAAAATTAACGAACGGTTATTTTTCCAAAATTTATAAAGTGGCTTCATACCTAGTCCCTACCTATCATAAGTAATAGTATGACTAGCTTAATACCAAGCAGTTCAATGAATAATGTAACAAAAAGTGTGGTGATTTTAGGTAGAATTACCAAGGCTTATGCCTTGGTAAGGAGTAATTTGTGAAGCTTATTGCTGGTTTAGCTTGTCTTTCGCTTCTTTTACTTTTTCAAAGTCTAGGCCGAGTTCGTCGGTGGCTTCTTTAATTAAGTGCGGCTGAGTCATCACCACGGCCATTAACTGCTGTAGTTTTTCAGGCGGAATACCAAGCTCTTGTACTAATGCCATTGCCATCATTGGGTTTTGTGTAAAGGCCTCGAACAATGCTTTTACTTTTTCGTCGCTTACATTGTGCTCTTTAAGTATTGCTAGTATTGGATTCATTTTTAACCTTGTGTGTTTTGTACGTATTTTATATTTACTAAATTATATTAGCTGAGCCATGCATTAACAACGCCAACACACGCCTCAGTGTTACATCGGGTGGTTATTCTACAAGTAATACCACTTTACCGGCATTTTCATTACGCTCTAAAATAGCATGCGCTTCGTTAGCATCGCTCCACGGTAGTGTTTTATACACGTTAAAGTCGTACTTTTTAGTAGCAATATCATTGTAAAAACGCGCAACTAAGTCATCGCGTAATTGGCGTTTAAACTCAATGCTACGGTTTCTAAGTGTTGATGCATGAAACGAAATACGTTTGCGTAGTAGCGCTGCAAAATCAACCTCAGCAAAACGCCCATCTAAAAAAGCGAGCATAATAATTTGGCAATCCATGGCAGCAATAGCCGCATTTTTATTTAAATAACTGCCCGATACAGGATCTACAATTGCATTTGCTAAAAGCTCATTTGCTTGCATATATTCTACAAAATCAGTTGTTTTGTAGTTAATGGCATGATCGGCGCCAAGGGCTTTTGCATGCTTGCATTTTTCATCTGAGCCGGCAGTAATAACCACCGTTGCACCTGCACTTTTAGCCATTTGAATAGCCGCACCGCCTACACCACTTGCCCCTGCATGAATAAGCGCTGTTTGACCTTGTTGTAATTTACCAAGTTCAAAAAGCGCACCAAATGCTGTTAGGTACACTTCGCTAATAGCTGCACCTTCAACCATGGTTAAATCATCTGGCAATACCATTAATTGTTTAGCATCTATGGCAACGTATTCGCTGTAAGCCCCGCCTGCGCACAAGCTAAAAATACGTTTATTAAGCCAGCTTTTATCAACATCAAAACCAAGCTCAACCACTGTGCCTGCGCACTCTAAACCTAAAATGGGGCTATCCCCAGCTGGCGCAGGGTATTTACCTTGGCGCTGCATGCAATCAGCGCGATTTACACCTATAGCAGACACTTTTACTAGCACTTCGTGGCTTTTTAAAACCGGTTTATCGGTTTCACTAAATGCAAGGGTGCCACCCTCATGAGAAATATATTTCATTAATGCTCCGTATTTAGCCTTTTAATTAGGGCCTGTTAACCTTTCAGGATTAAAATTTGTTCAATCTAGGGACCATTTAATCGCGGCGCGAGGTTTGTAACCTAGTGGGCTAAGTAAAAACCGAGCAAAGCTTCCGCGTCCTGCTCACGCCCCTTACCTACATCCATGTAGGCAACAAAGAGTAAATGGCCCCTAGGCAGAAACCCTTCGGGCAGCGCCTGTTTAGCATTTATGCTACGTTATCGCCTATTTATGGGGAACAACCACACTACATAGGCTCTGCCTTGCCTAATTACCAAACAGACGGCTGCAAATTTAACCTCTAAAGATAAACAGGCCCTAGCTAGACATGGGGTTAGTTATTTTTATTTAAACCGCCAGCTTTGTTTATACGGGTATACGTCAGGTAAAAAGCCTGATTTAATTTGTTGTTGGCAAGCTTGCCAAAAATCAGCTAAAAACAGATCGTTATGTTCGCAGTTAAAATAGTTAAATGCCGTTTCGTTTGCGCTAAAAAACACCTTAAACTGACTGGGGAAAATATCGTTTTCTGCTATATCAAAATAACTGTTGGCGCTTAGCTCCTCTAGGTCGTTTTGTGCGCTAGGTACATCTCTAAAGTGGCAATCAGTCAATGGGCAAATTTCATCAAAGTCGTAAAAAACAACGCGCCCCCAACGGGTTACGCCAAAGTTTTTCATTAGCATATCGCCTGGGAATATATTTGCGCCGGCTAAGTCTTTAATCGCTTTACCGTAATCGGTCATAACCTGTTGTAATTCTTTGTTAGAGCAGTGATTAATGTATAAATTAAGCGGCGTCATTTTTCGCTCAACATACACATGCTTTAAAATAAGCGCCTTACCCGATATAACCATGCTGCTGCCAATTTGTGCCTTCATTTGCTTAAGTAACTCGTCGCTAAAGCGGCTGAGGTCGAACGCTAAATACCTAAATTCGTGTGTATCTACTAAGCGCCCTACTCGGTCGGCTTGCTTTACAAAGTTGTACTTGGCTTTTACTTGCGCTTTGGTGGCTGTTTTTGGTGCACTAAATTTATCTTTTATTACTTTATAAACGTAGTCTAGCCCTTCAATGGTAAATACCAGCATAACCATGCCGGGAGTACCTGGTGCTGTCACGTATTTAAAATTAGTAGGGCTATTTTTAGTGGTATCAACTTTGTAACGATAAAACTCTGTTTTAGCGTGCTTAATAAAGCCAATGGCGTTAAATAACTCAAAGCGTTTTTTATGTGGCATCAGCACGCTTAAGTAATCTACATAACGTGCGGGTTGGTCGGTATCAACCATAAAATAGGTACGAGCAAAACCAAACAGTAAACTTAACTGATCGGCGCCCATCATTACGGCATCAAGCTTTAACCCTTTATTAGTATTTAATATGGCGATAGCAAAAGGCATATTATCGCCATTTTTAGCAATACAGCGCCCTATTAAGTAGCAGGCTTTGTTTCTAAAAAATAATGAATTTGCGTATTCTATAAACCCGTCGTTTAAATTTATAAGCTCATACACTTGTTTACATTGCTGCTTTGCACCGGCCATTAAAGTTGTTTGCAATGCGTTTAAATCGGCGTCTAAATGACTAAAAGGTACTCTAAAAGCTTGGCGGGTAATGAGCGTTTTTACAGCATGGTTAAACCCATCTTTAAACGATATTCGCCTTACTAAATTTTCATACGAACGCGGCTCGCTTCTGTATTTTGCTTTTAATACAAACAAATGTACGGTACGAATTTTTTTATCGTCCCAAATTGCACCAAAGGTAGAATTAAAAAAGGTATGTGCTATGGGTTTGTTTTCATGATTTTGCACCATATCGCCGTATATATTTTTAGCTAGCTGCCATGTTTGCGGGCAAGACAGTTCAGCGTAAGCAATAACTCTCACAACTTCACTGACATTTTTTACTTCACGTTCGTACACTTGTAAGCGTTCGCGCATGGTAGTTTGCACATCGTGATATTTTTGTTGTTCAAACCGGCTTTGCGCACCTAGCGTAATATTTAAAAACTGCGCAAACATTGCTTCAAAGCCTGCAAAAACAGCGCGGGCCAACTTAGTAGCAATAACTTGCTGTAGCGCATTATTGGTTTGATTAGTTAACGATTTTGACATGGTTACAACACTTTTATTTTTACCACTTATAGCGGTTATTTTTTATTAATTGTTTACACCTTAGCAAGCAGGCTTTAATTTAGGTAATTAATAAAGCATATAAATAAAATTGATCATATGAATATACGTAACGTCGATCTCAACTTATTAGTGTACTTAAATGTGCTCATTGATGAAAAAAGTGTTTCAAAAGCAGCTAATAAACTCGCACTGACACAACCTGCCATGAGTAACGCACTTAAACGATTACGTGATTTATTTGACGACCCATTACTTGTGCGTGCCGCAGGCTCTATGACCCCCACCAGCAAAGCACTTAGCTTAAAGCCTGAAATAGAGTCTCTTTTAAAAATGGCAGAGGCGATTACTCAGCCCAGTGAGCAATTTAACCCAGCAACGGCAGAGGTGACTTTTAGAATAATGGCAAACGACTACATGGAGTCCACCTTAATTGCCCCCTTTATTACTGAGCAGTTAACTAAAAACCCAGGGGTTAATTTTGATGTACTGAGTCCAAGCGATGTAAACCTACAAGATATGGAAAAAGGCACTATTGATTTAGCCATAAACCGTTTTAATGGCTTGCCTCGCTCGTTTCATCAGGCCAGTGTTTGGCGCGATAATTACTGCTGTTTAACCCACCCTAAAAATACCTTTTTACAGCATTCAAGCCTTGAAGATTATCTGCAAAAAGAACATGTTTGGGTAAACCGTGCAGGCTGGGGGCCAGAAGCCGCCGTTACCAACAAGTCTGGCAAGCAAAAACTAGGTTGGGTAGATGAAGCACTTTGGCAGCTAGAACAAACGCGTAAAATACGGGTGTTTACACGCCACTACATGATTGCAAGTTTGCTATGCCAATCAGAGCAACTTATTGCTACTTTACCGCGCAGGCAGGCTAAATTATTAACCACGCATACCGATTTAGTCATTAGCCCAGTACCGTTTCAAATAGTCCCTATTGAGGTAAAAATGATATGGAGCCCACTACTTCACCATGCTCCCGCACACCAGTGGTTACGTCGTGAGTTGCTTGAGTTTGCTAAAACAATTGCTGATAGGTAATAAATATAAAATCTCAATACTTGTGTTCAGAGCTCAAGAGCCCTAACCCGCAATTTTTACAACGCGCTGACTCACACAGTGATTTAGCTACTTACTTGCTTAATGGATAGAATAAATTAATGCTAAAGCCGTCTTACGAAAACTGAAAACTCTAGCTAAAAAATTACTGCTTGTACTCTTTAATATAGTACCTTTCAAAGATTTGAACCAAAATAGGTACTAGGTTACACTTTACTTAGTCAAAATAAATAAGCTTAAGTACTCATTAAGCAGAGTTTACTACATATATAAAAGGGAGTTTTATGTATCAATACTTATATTTAAGGTGTTCGCTTATGATGAGCAGAGCCACCAAAATTAGCTTTGTTCCATTCTCTCAACTGAAAACTGATAATTTAAAAACTCTCTTATTTACTGCACGACTTTTAGTTTATATAGCACTTATATACTTTTTGAATGGGTTAGGTACTTTTGTATACGAAGTGCATGAAATTGTTAATTTATATAACTTTGAACAAACTTGGGCCGTGATATTTAAAAATATTCATCAGGCACTATTGATGAAAAAATTATTATGGGAGATGCTATTTAGCGCTGCAATATTAGCGACAGCCGGAGTATTGGCCGCAATAGTTTCGTTCGAGTTTAAATACAAAAGTGCCTAATAATATATAAGCTCAGAATAAAAAAGCGCCATGGTATTCAACTTTGGGAAAATACCATGGCACTTTTGAAATCGTAGAAATAGGAGTGAACCCTACCCTTTATTTAGCAACCTTGATGCCAACCCACCAAAAAAATAAAAAACACTTAAAATCAAACATCTAATTAAATTATGCTTTTAATTATTATCTAGTGTGTCCCAGTTTTGTGCATTTTTATAGGTATTTGCACCACTTTAATTAAGCATGCTAAGTGGTTTTTGGTTTGTTGTCATTTACTATTGATAAAATCAATGTCAGTTATTGAAAACAACAATTTCATTAATAATACACTTAGCGCTAAAGTGAAGTTAAGCCAACAAACTAAGAGTAATGATTATGACAACATCAAGCTTCACACAACAAGACGGGTTATTTATTGACGCTAATTTACATCAGTTTATTACCCAACAGTTATGCACTAAAACCAATGCAGCTGAGACATACCAAGCACTTGCTACCTTGGTTGATGAGTTTGGTTGTAAGTGCCGTAAAACAAAGCACCAACCAGATGACATTTTAGAAGTAGATACGCTACTGCATGCGTATCAGCGTAAAAACCACCCGCTTTGCCATGTAGATGCACAAACAACCGAGGCAGTACTTGATGAATACTGCTGCCAAGTTCCGGCTATTATTGTAGTTGCATTAATGGATACGCTTAGCGGTACTCAGTGCGATGAACCTAATGCACACGATATTTACCACCGCGCTGCACAGCTTACTAATCGCCCATGTGTACACAAGGCAAAAACAGCCACAGCGGCCTAGTAATGGAGTTGCTTAAAAATACTCGATAACCTTTTGTGCAAAATCACTGCAGCTTAGGGTTGTCGAGTTATTAATATTTTGCGCTAAATCAAAGGTTACATTACTGCTTTTGAGTGCTTGTTCGAGCGCTTGTTCAATCAGCGTTGCTGCCTCATCCCAGCCCATAAACTTAAGCATTAAAACGGCACTTAAAATACTGCTACTTGGATTTGCTTTGTTTTGCCCTGCTATTCTCTCAAACGTACCATGGGTTGGTTCAAAAAATGCCACATCGTTATTTAAATTAGCAGCCGGCATAATGCCCACTCCGCCAACTTGTGCGCTGAGCATATCTGCTAAAAAATCGCCATTTTGGTTTGTGGTTGCTACCACATCAAATTGCTCTGGGTTCATTAAACATTGTTGCAGCATGTTATCGGCTATCACTTCTTTAATAATCAAAGGCGATTTATTAGCGCGTGGTATTTCAAGCCAGCGTCCGTTTTCGTGTGGGGTAGCGTTAAACTCATTTTGGGCTAAGGCAAACCCCCAACGTTTAAAGGCACCATCGGTAAATTTAAGTACATTTCCTTTATGCACAAGCGTTAACGATTCGCTGTTATTTTTAAGGGCGTAATTAATTGCATAGCGTACTAGGCGCTCGGAGCCTTCTTTAGATATATTTTTTATACCTATGCCACACTCTTGAGAAAACCTTAGGCGCGTTACTCCCATTTCTTCACATAAAAAGTCGAGCATTTTCTCGCTCTCTACGCTGCCCGCTTGCCACTCTATTCCTGAATATACATCTTCGCTGCTATCACGCAGCACTGTTATATTAGTTAAAAATGGATTTTTTAACGGCGATGGCAACGCACTTAACCCTTTAACAGTGCGCATATTTACAAATAAATCCATTTCGTGCCTTAGCGCCACATTTAATGAGCGAAAACCGCCGCCAAGAGGTGTAGTTAGCGGCCCTTTAATTGCTATTTTGCACGCACGTACTGCGTTAATCGTCTCCTCTGGGAACCAATCGCCATCATATAACTTTGCTGCTTGCTCGCCGTTATATACTTGCATCCAGTGAATTTTTCGCTCCTTTGCATAACAGTGTGTAATGGCATTATTCACCACATGCTGCATGGCCGGTGTGACCTCTTGCCCAACCCCGTCACCATTAATATAAGCAATAATAGGGTTTACAGGCACATGCCATTGGCCTTTAGCATCAATAGTAATATTTTGTCCGTGCTCAGGGATTTTAATATGCTGATAAGCCATGGTTAATACCTATACTAAAAATAGTGTTACCTGATTAAATCATGCTTGATTGAGCATGTATGCAATTTGCTTTTTATAATTGATATTAGTTAAAAAAATAACGAATAACATGTGCTTAATTACGTAAATAGTGGGTCTAGTATTAAGCGCGTAATAAGCGCGTATTTAGGAGGTATAAATGAAGTTATTTTGGCTGTTATTGCTATTAATGTGCTCTTTAAAAGCCTCAGCTGTTGATGTGGTTATTCATAATTTAGACGCACTGACTGCTAAGGGTCAAAAAACGGTAGCTACTTGGGTAAATCAAAGCCTTAAAAAAACACAAAATACCTTAGGCCCATTGCAACAAAGTACCCTCCCTATTTATTTAAAGCCACAATACTTTGCTTTTGAACCCGTGCCATGGGCTAGCGTAAAACGAAATAATCCCGATGGATTAGAGCTGCATATTGACCGCTACGCAAGTTTAAATGCATTTACAAAAGATTGGACGCTTTACCATGAGCTTTCACATTTATATTTACCACTACTGCCTTACTCTGGCTTTTGGTTAAGCGAGGGGTTTGCCAGTTACATGCAAAACGTAATAATGCGCAACAGCGGTGTCATTAGCCAAGCGCAATTTGTTCAGCGCCTAAACGCAGGGTTTGAGCGAGCACGCTTACAAACTAAAACAAAGCAACAGCCACTTAATAAACTTTCAAGTGATATGTGGAAGCAACGTGCACAACAGCGGGTTTATTGGACAGGGGCAGCATTTTTTGTAGAAGCCGATTTAGCCCTTCAAAAACAAGGTAAAAGCGTTGCCGCTATAATAAAACAATACCAAATATGCTGCAGAGCTGCGCGCACAAGTGCTAAAACGCTCATAAAAGAGCTAGATAAGCTCTCACGCAGTAGTATTTTTACTACCTTGTACGCGCAATATAATACGCGTACCGACTTTCCTGTTATTACTAAAACGCAGTTAAATACACTTTAAGTGCTTTTAATAAGTGCGCAATACTCATCATATGCTTTTACATTGTAATTAGTAGAGTAAGTATTCATAAAACCATGTAAAAACGGTGTTTTGTTACACGTAACTTGGCTTTTACTATCTAAAGTACTTATCACTTCATCTACATTAAAATGCATTTCGGTATGTGGAAAAATAAACGTACAAGGTACTTTTGCCGCAATATCTAAATGATTTCTAATTTGTGAAGGGTAAAAGCCAATCAGCTTTTTTAGGTGTGGATTGCCTGTTAATAACTGCGCGCGCCACGCGGCACTTGCGCCTGCACTAAACCCTATACAAGCTGTTGGCTCTGTAAGGTTATTAAATACATTTAAGAGCTTAGCTACGTAATTGTCATGGCCACAGTCATTTATAAATTTATTATAATAATACTTTTCACTATCAAGGGGTTGCAGTTCTCCTTTATAGGGGTCTATAACCTCTGTATTCGCTTGCATAATATCTAACAACCTCACTAAAGGTGCTGTTAAACCATAAATATCGCTGACTATTATGTAATTCATACTTACCCTTTTAAGGTTAGAATCCATGCGTTTAAGCAGTTGATAAAATTAAGTATAAATAATTTTTAAATAAATAGCTTGCACACATTTTTTATTTAGGTTACCTTTCTTCTCTGGTCTTAAAAAACCACCGCGGTTAACCTTTTTACCCTGATCCAGTAAGCCCCGCAAAACGTATATTTTAAAGCTAAGTTATTGTACGGCGAGAACCCCTATTAATACCTTGATGATTTTTTTAATATCATCGCAAAAGTGTCATAAAGATCGTCAACACTGTAATGAAGCTAAACACAACATCGTTAATTTATTAACTGCATTTGGCTATAAAAAATAGCGCAGAGTAAATAACAAGAATAAAGTGAGTTTTATTATGTCTTATAAATACAATGGTTCTATGATCCAAATTGCCCATCCGGTGCAATCAATTTCTGTAAACAAACAACGTGTTATTTTTAGTGATACACAAGGTTTGAAAAACGCAATGTTTCAAAAAGCAAGCGAAGCGCGCGAATTTGTAAAATGGTTAAAAGCCAACTAAACATTGCGAGCAATTAACTGATTAAGCAGTTAATGTTAATAAAATGTGCCAGCTTTGTAGCTGGCATTTTACTTTGTTGCTCTTAATTGACTACAATAGCGATACTTTCATTGTTTTAGGTAGTTGTAGTAATGCTCCGTGCATTTTTGTGTATCACCTTATATTTAAGCATTTCTTCAGTCAGTTACGCCCACACGATTAACTGGCTAACGCACGACTTTGCACCCTATTACATTTTAAATGGAAAATACCAACACCAGGGGCGTGATGAAAGCGTTATAACCTTACTCGAGCAACAACTTGAGCACATCACGTTTAATCGCCTTGTTATCCCCTCTGGCAAAGTAACGCAAGAACTAGCCAATAAATCAGCCACACATTGTGCCCTATCACTTTATAAAAATGCATTTAGAGAAAAGTTTATTCACTTTAGCGAGCAAAGCTCAACCACGGGCCTTTCACCTTCCATTGCTATGCATAAAGGTTTGGCGCATTCACTAGAAGTGCCTAACTCAGAGCCAGTGTCGTTGCAGGATTTACTAGCAGAAAAAAAGCTCACGTTAGGTGTATCTATGAACCGCTCATACGGCGAGCAACTCGACAGTGTAATAAATAACACCCCCGATGTTGATATTGTTATTCGCCCAACGCGAAATAGTTTAGCCAGCCTTACCTATATGCTTAATTTAAAGCGCTTAGATATTTTATTAGGTTACCCAAGTGAGCACCATTACTTAGCTAAATCGATGTACTTTGAAGAAAACCTAACTCAGCGAGCGATTGTTGAAGCGCCACCGCTAAGTTATGGCTACATTGGCTGCACTAAAAATGAGCAAGGTGCTAAAAATATTCAACTATTAGATGAGCAATTAAAAAAAATTAAGCAAACCGAGCAATACCACCAAGTAATGTTACGCTGGTTGCCCCCACATTTAAAACCCTTATTAGAATCAAGAATTCACGCTACAAAAAACAAAAACGCCACTAACTAAAGTGGCGTTTTAATTTAATCTACGCTTTATTATTTGCGTACACCTTCAATAGACAGCCCAATATCAACATGGGTAGACGCCGGGCCTAAATTATAATCAATGCCGTAATCGGACAGTTTTAAACTGGTTTCGCCCTCAAAACCAGCACGGTAGCCACCCCAAGGGTCTTGCCCTTCACCTACTTTATCCATTTTAAACGTAATGCGTTTAGTTACGCCATGTAAAGTAAAGTCACCCGTTACTGTGGCTGTATCATCATCGGTAAATTTCACATTGGTGCTTTTAAATGTTGCTGTTGGGTATTTATCTACATTTAAAAAGTCTTTACCGCGTAAGTGTTTATCACGCTCAGCATGGTTAGAGTCTAAACTTGCAGTATCTATATTTACTAAAATATTAGACCCTGTTTGCGCTTTAGCGTCGAAACTGAAGCTGCCATCAAAACGGTTAAATCGCCCGTGCAGCCAGCTGTAGCCTAAATGCTTAATTTTAAAGGTAACAAATGCATGCGCCCCTTGCGTATCAATTACATAATCTGCTGCATTTGCAGTAGCCGATAACATCATTACACCCGATAGAGCTGCACTTACTAGTCGTTTTTTCATGTTAGTATTCCTTTGGTTTGATCATTCTCGTTAAGGTTTTATCTTTATCAATAAAGTGGTGCTTTAATGCCCCCAGTGCATGCAAAACAGCCAAGCCAATTAATGTACACGCACCGTAGTAATGAATTTTTCCGGCAATATCGGCTTGTCCATCAAAGTTATAATCCAGAGCTGGTACATTAAATATCGAAAAAACGGCGATTGCTCTGCCATCAGCGGTAGAAATCAAATAACCCTCCACTACAATGACTGCTAAAATTAGGTACATAACAATATGCGCGGTATGTGCAATGTGGTTTACTGTTTTATTTTGACTAAGGGGGCGAGGTATGGGGCTGAATACACGCCACAAAATTCTAAAAATAAGCACTGCGGCGAGCGTTATACCTATACTTTTATGTAAATCCAGTGAGCCTTTATACCAGCTGTCGTAATAGGTTAGCTCAACCATGTATAAGCCCAAGCCAAATAAACCAAACACGGTAAAAGCCATCAACCAGTGTAAAGTAATGGCAATAAGGCCATAAGATGTGGGCGTATTTTTAAACATGTGGGTTCCTCTAAATTCAATAATTTAAGAATATAGAGGGTGAAGAAAAACTAAAATAGCGTATACAAACAGCATCTGTGCATATACGCACATACAACTTGAGCTACAGTTTTACTAATTAACTATTTGGTGTGTCAGTAAGGTTTATGTAAATTAGGCTATCAGGTGAGACTTGCAAACAGCTAATTAAGCCTTCTTTTATAAGCTCAAGCATAGCAATAAAGCTAACCACTACACCGCTTCGCCCTTCACTAAGGGTGAATAAATCGTTAAACGGCAGCGCTTTTTTTGCGTTACTCAGCTGGGCTAAAATTTGGCTCATCCGCTCACGGGTAGAGAGGATTTCTGCGGTCACTTGGTGATGCTCAAATGTTTTGGCGCGCGCCATCACGTCGCTCAGAGCTAACATTAAATCTTTTAACTCAAGCTCTGGCAGGTTTTGAGCGGTATTTTCAATAACCGGCATAGTTGCATGTGCGACAAAAATATCACGGCCTACACGGGGGATGGCATCTATATTTTCGGCTGCTTTTTTAAACTGCTCGTATTCTTGTAAACGCTTGATCAGTTCTGCGCGGGGGTCTTCCTCTTCTTCGAGCTCCTCGTGCACAGGCAATAACAGACGCGATTTTATTTGTGCCAATAACGCTGCCATTACTAAGTACTCACCGGCAAGCTCTAACTGAAACTCACTCATCATTTCTACATAACTGACATATTGCTCAGTAATGCTAAAAATAGAGAGTTCGAGCACATCTAACTTGTGCTTTTTTATTAAATACAGCAGTAAATCAAGCGGGCCTTCAAAGGTTTCCAAAATAATTTCAAGTGCATCGGGCGGAATGTATAAATCTTCAGGTTTATCTACAACGGCTTTGCCATGCAAAAAAGCCAGTGGCAGCTTTTGCTGCACTGGCTCACTTTGAGTATTTTTTTCGCCCTGTGTTGAATCACTCACCAAGGTTACTCAAACGGGCTGGTATCGCCACACCCTACACGCAAAATGTGAATATCATCTTCTGATAGGTCAATAACCGTGGTTGCTTGCTCTGCAAGGTGTCCGCCGTCAATAATTAAATCTACGTGTTTATCTAAACGCGTTAAAATTTCATCTGGATCTGATTCTGTAAACTCTTCTCCAGGTAAAATTAACGAACACGACATTAACGGTTCCCCAAGCTCTGCAAGTAATGCACATGCAATTGGATGCTCTATAACGCGCATACCAATGGTTTTTTTCTTATCGTTTAATAACCGCTTTGGCACCTCTTTTGTGCCTTTAAAAATAAAGGTGTATGGCCCTGGCGTATTATTTTTAATAAGCCTAAACATTTGGTTATCTACACGGGCATAAGTTGCCAGCTCAGATAAATCACGACATACCAGCGTAAAGTTATGGTGTTTTTCTATTCCACGAATACGCTCAATGCGCTCTTTTGCTTGCTTATTACCGAGGTTACACCCTATTGCGTAGCCCGAATCTGTTGGGTATACAACAACCCCGCCCTGTTTAATAATATCAACCGCTTGGCTAATAAGTCGTGGCTGTGGGTTTGCTGGGTGAATATGAATTAATTGACTCATGATAATGCTCCTTCTTGCCCTTCCCACACTTGCCAAACCCCTTGGCAGTCTTTGGGTAAGTATAAGTTTTTACCTAGCTCTAAATAACTAGTTGGAAAATGAAAGTCAGAACCTTGCGAGCACAGTAAACCGTACTCTTGGCTCAATTGCCCTAAAAATTGGCGTTCAGTGGGCGCTTGTTGCGGCTGCGCAACTTCCATGGCATCGCCCCCGTCGCTTTTGTATTGCACAAGCAACTTACGTAACCATTTATTAGACATTTGATAACGCCCTGGGTGTGCAAGTACTGCAACCCCGCCCGCAGCATGAATGGCGCTAATGGCTGTTTGCATATCACACCAATTGCTAGGAACATAACCTGTTTTGCTGCGCCCTAAGTATTTTTTAAATACCCCAGGAAAATTTTTAGCAACGCCTCTTTCAATCAATGCACGCGCAAAATGTGCACGGGTAATTTGGGCGTTTTCTGCCAGCGCCTTAGCTTGCTCGTAAATGCCATCAAAACCGTTTTTTGCCAGCCTTTTGCCTATTTCAATAGCGCGTTCATCACGCTTTTGCTGCTGCGCCGATAGCAATGATGTAAGGGCATTGTTGTTTATATCAATATTTAGCCCAACAATATGTATTTCAAAGCTTTCCCACTTGGTAGAAATTTCTACGCCAGATATAAGCTTAAGCGGTAGGTTTTCTGTTTCGATAAACGCTTTTGCCGGCGTAATAGCAGCCACAGTGTCGTGATCGGTTATCGCAAACACATCAATGTTTTTTTCTACGGCGCGGTTTAATAATTGCTCAACTGTTAAATGTCCGTCTGAATGCGTTGTATGGCTGTGTAAATCGTATTTTATCAAAAGAAAACTGCTTAAATTTAAGGGTAATAGATGTTTATATAAGTATAACAACTTTTTTGACTAAATTGTTTTAAATAAACACTTGACACAAAAGCGCTAAATACGTTTTACTGTAGCCACTTTAAGACACATTAAGAATTAATAAAAATGATCAATTCAATCCAACACACTATTTGGTGGTGGCACTCATAATTTTTGGGTGATGAATTGTCGTGTCTAGCAAATATTCAAAACCCGCAACTATGCGGGTTTTTTTATAACTAAATTTTACGTATTTAATTTTTTATTTTGAGGCAAAAAAACATGAATAACGGTCTTACTCTTACACATCGTTGGTGGTGGCGCCTGATATAGCGGGACGGTAATGATCTGTTTGTAATTTAGATATCGTTATTCAAACCCCGCATTGCAAAAGCATTGCGGGGTTTTATTTTTTGAGGGAATGAGGTTTGATTTTTAGTCATATAACTACCACACCAGGCGAAGTTACTAGCATAACGCAAGTGCGCGACTACATTAGTAGCCCACTTGCACTTTATGCAGCACTTGATAAGCCTAATTCGCTACTGCTTGAATCAGCCGAAATTGATTCTAAAGACAGTGTTAAAAGCTTAATTTTAGTTGACTGTGCACTGCGCATTGTTTGCCAAGGTAAAACCGTCACGGTAAGTGCTCAATCTAATAACGGTAAACAGTTACTGCCGTATTTAAGAGCCAATGTACAAAGCTGCGATGCAACCTTAACCGACACAAGCCTAACCCTTGTTTATAAAGGCGGCTCTAATGACATTGACGAGGCAAGTAAACTGGTTGCCGATAATGCATTTAGCGCACTACGCACCTGTATAAACAGTATCAAAAGCACCACCGAAAACCCGTTTTCGGTATTTTTAGGCGGTGTATTTGCCTACGACATGGTGGCTAATTTTGAGCAGCTAAGCGACGTACCCGATGGCGAAAACACCTGCCCAGACTACGTATTTTACTTAGCCGAAACCTTAGTGGTTATCGACCATCAAAAACAAACCACCGAGCTTATTGGTAATGTGTTTAATGGCCCAGACGTACACGCTAATTGTTTTGAGGTAGGTAAAGAGCTAGAACGATTAAATGCCCTATGCGATAAAGCAGAAGAGTTTAGTGCGCCTATGCAAACAGGCACCTGCGATGTAAGTGTTGATATAAGCGATGAAACTTACTGCGAGCAAGTGGTTAAGCTTAAAAAGAACATCGTTGATGGTGATATTTTTCAGGTTGTGCCTTCGCGTACGTTTTCACTGCCCTGCCCTGATTCGTTGCACGCATATAGCCAGCTTAAAAAGCAAAACCCAAGCCCTTATATGTTTTATATGCGCGATGAAGAATTTGCTTTATTTGGCGCCTCACCTGAGTCTGCTCTTAAATACGAAGTGCAAAGCAAACAAGTTGAAGTTTACCCTATTGCCGGTACTCGCCCTCGTGGAAAATTTGCCAATGGCACAATCAACCCAGATTTAGACAGCCGTATAGAGCTTGAACTAAGAAACGATCAAAAAGAGCGTGCAGAGCATTTAATGCTGGTTGATTTAGCTCGTAACGATGTGGCACGCATTAGTGTAGCCGGCACGCGCCATGCAAAAGAGCTATTAAAAGTAGACCGCTACTCGCAAGTAATGCACTTGGTTTCTCGCGTGGTGGGCACATTAAAGCCTGAGCTTGATGCACTGCACGCTTACCAAGCGTGTATGAACATGGGCACGCTAGTAGGCGCTCCTAAAGTACGTGCCGCCGAACTTGTACGCCAAACCGAAGGCAAACGCCGTGGCAGCTACGGTGGCGCAGTAGGCTATTTAACAGGCGATGGTGCAATGGATAGCTGCATTGTTATTCGCTCAGCATTTGTTAAAAATAATACCGCGTATGTGCAAGCAGGTGCCGGTGTCGTTTACGATTCTGATCCGCAAGCCGAAGCTAACGAAACCCGCGCTAAAGCCCAAGCGGTGATCACCGCCATAAAATCGACTTATGAGGCGGTATAAAATGAGCACAGCAAACCCAATGAAAATATACTTTTTAGATAACTTTGATTCGTTTAGCTACAACCTTGTTGATGAACTAACCATGCTGGGCTGTGAGCTTGTGGTATACAGAAATAACATAAGCGCAGAGGTTATTTTTAATAAAATGCGCCAAGAGCCTGGGCAAGTATTATTAGTGCTTTCGCCAGGACCTGGTGCCCCCAGTGATGCTGGTTGCTTAATGGAATTAATCGAACTGGCTAAAGGCCACTTCCCTATGCTGGGCATTTGCCTGGGGCAACAAGCACTTACACAAAGTTATGGCGGAGTAATCGGCCACGCGGGCGAAACCGTACATGGTAAGTCATCAATCATTAATTTAAACCCGCATCCGGTGTTTGAAGGAATGGGCAACACCATGCCCGTAGCACGTTACCATTCATTAATGGCAACCAAGGTACCTGAAAATATTGAGGTAATTGCACAATTTGACGATATTCCTATGGCCATATATCACCGCGACGATAAAGCGTTAGGTTATCAATTTCATCCTGAGTCAATACTTACGCCAAATGGTGCAATGCTACTTCAACAAAGTGTTGCGTACTTAACGCGCACCAACTAATAGAGGACATTATGAGTACCCAAGCACAAGAGACCATAAATGTTCAATACGCTATTGAGCAACTTATTCAAGGCAAGTCGTTAAACTATGCCCAATCAAACGCATTATTTAACCAAATAATGCAAGGTAACATGAGCGAAATAGAGCTCACTGCATTGCTAATCAGCCTTAAAATAAAAGGCGAAGTAAGCGATGAAATTGCCGGCGCTGCAGCGTCAATGCGAGAAAACGCCGTTGCCTTTACAACCGCTAGCACGCAACTTGCCGATAGCTGCGGCACCGGGGGCGATGGCTCAAACACGATTAATATTAGTACTACCGCGGCTATTGTTGCAGCTGCCGCGGGTATTAATATGGTAAAACATGGTAATCGCAGTGTATCGAGTAATTCGGGCTCTGCTGATTTATTAAAAGCACTGGGCATTAATATTGATATGAGCCCAGCACAGGCTGCACATTGCCTTGAGCAAACCCATTTTACCTTTTTGTTTGCACCGCATTATCACAGTGGTGTACGCCACGCGATGGGCGTACGTACTGCGCTTAAAACACGTACCATTTTTAATATTTTAGGCCCGCTTGCTAACCCTGCTGCACCACACGTGCAATTACTGGGTGTTTACGATGAGTCTTTATGTATGCCAATGGCGCAAACCCTTAAAACATTAGGCACTAAGCACGCGATGATAGTGCATGGTTCTGGCACTGACGAAATAGCCCTGCACGGCCCAACTAACGTAGTTGAGCTAAACAATGGCGAAATAACGCAGTACACATTAAACCCAAGCGACTTTGACCTTGCAAACTATTCACTTGAACAACTAGCCGGTGAAGGCCCACAATACAACGCAAATGCGAGCCTTGCTATTTTACAAGGTAAAGGCAGTGATGCGCACAATGCTGCAATCGTGGTCAATGTGGCTGCACTTTTATACCTAAGCGGTAAAGTACAGTCATTAAAAGAAGGCGCACAACAGGTACAAACATTACTAAGTTCAGGCAAAGCAATGAACACATTAAATGCAATTATTGAGGTAAGTCATGGCTAATGTATTAGACAAAATTGTTGCTGATAAAAAACAAGAGCTAATAGAGCGTAAAGCCGCGCGCCCACTAGAGAGCTTTAAACACTTAGCAGTGCCAACTAGCCGCAGCTTTTATAAAGCGTTAGCAAAGCCGGGTACGCAGTTTATTTTAGAATGTAAAAAAGCATCTCCTTCAAAAGGACTAATAAGAGAGCCGTTTGATTTAACCGAGATCACCTCTGTTTATAAAAAATATGCTAGCTGCATGAGCGTACTTACAGATACTAAATACTTTCAAGGTAGTTTTGATTATTTAGAGTTTGTACGTAGCCAAGTAGAGCAACCACTTATTTGTAAAGACTTTTTTATTGATGAGTACCAAGTTTACATGGCACGTATTTATGGCGGCGATGCTATATTACTAATGCTTTCAGTGCTTGATGATGAACAATATAAAGCGCTACATGCAGTTGCCGACTCGCTTAACATGTCGGTATTAACCGAAGTAAGTAACGAAGAAGAAGTGCACCGTGCCCTTGCACTTGATGCGCAAATTATTGGTATTAATAACCGTGACCTTCGCGATTTAAGCACTGATTTAGCAACCACCGAAAAGCTACGTAAACTCATCCCACAAGATAAAGTGGTTATCTCAGAGTCAGGTATTTACACTCATCAAGATGTTAAACGCCTAGCGCCATTATGTGATGGCTTTTTAATTGGCAGTTCTTTAATGGCTGAGCGCGATTTAGAACAAGCCTGCAAAAAAGTGATTTTAGGTGATAACAAAGTGTGCGGTTTAACCCGAGCACAAGACGTACAGGCCGCTTACAACAACGGCGCAGTGTACGGTGGACTCATTTTTTACCCTAAATCGCCTCGTTATGTTGATTTAGATTGTGCGATTGAGCTGAGCCAAAGTGCGCCACTTAAATTTGTCGGTGTTTTTGTTAATGCAAACCCGCAGCAAGTGGTACAATACGCGCAAGAACTAAAACTTGCCGCAGTACAATTACACGGTCAAGAAAGTGACGATTACATTGCCGCATTACGTACACAGTTACCTAAAGGTTGTGAAATTTGGAAAGCACAGGCAATTAAAGATACATTGCCAACCCCAGCTACGGGCGTAGACCGCCATCTTTATGATACCCACAGCGATACACAAGCCGGTGGTACAGGTAAAGCATTTGATTGGGCAGTACTGCGCGACGCAACAACCCCCTTTATGCTAGCGGGTGGCTTAAATCCAGACAATATAAAAGACGCGCTTTCTCAAGGTGCCCTAGGCCTTGATTTAAATTCAGGCGTTGAAGAATCTGCGGGTAAAAAGTGCCCTATCAAATTACAAAATGCTTTTACAAGCATCAGAAATTATTGAGGTTATAATGCAAAATCCAGCTTATTTTGGCGAGTTTGGCGGTATGTTTGTACCTGAGCTACTTGTCCCTGCGCTTAAGCAGTTAGAGAACGAATTTAACAAAGCACAAAAAGACCCTGAATTTCAGGCTGAGTTTACAAAATTATTAAACGAGTATGCCGGTCGCCCTACGCCGCTTACATTAACGCGTAATTTAATTAAAAACCCTAAAGTAAAACTTTACCTAAAACGTGAAGATTTACTGCACGGTGGCGCACACAAAACCAACCAAGTACTTGGTCAAGCGTTGCTAACTAAACGTATGGGTAAAAAAGAAGTTATTGCCGAAACTGGAGCGGGCCAACACGGCGTGGCAACAGCCCTAGCCTGTGCATTACTTGACTTAAAATGCCGAATTTATATGGGTGCTAAAGACGTTGAGCGCCAACAGCCTAATGTATTTAGAATGAAATTAATGGGCGCAGAAGTTATTCCGGTAACCGCCGGCTCTGGCACATTAAAAGATGCGGTAAACGAAGCGCTACGCGACTGGTCTGCAAACTACCAAGACGCTCACTACTTACTTGGTACCGCTGCGGGTCCTCATCCATTCCCAACAATTGTACGAGAGTATCAAAAAATCATTGGTGAAGAAGCTAAACAACAAGTGTTAAAAGCAGAAGGACGCTTACCGGATGCCGTACTAGCCTGTGTTGGCGGTGGCTCTAATGCCATTGGTATGTTTACTGACTTTATTGACGAGCCAAGTGTAAAACTTATTGGTGTAGAGCCTGCAGGTAAAGGCCTAGATACCCAGGAGCACGGCGCTACAATTTGTAAAGGTACAAAAGGTATATTGCACGGTACCTATACGTACATTATGCAAAATGACGATGGCCAAATTGAAGAGTCATACTCAGTATCTGCCGGCCTTGATTACCCAGCAGTTGGACCACAGCACGCGTTTTTACACGAAACAGGCCGTGCTCAATATGTGGGTATTACCGATACAGAAGCCCTTGACGCGTTCCAAGCACTTGCTAAAAACGAAGGGATTATTCCAGCTCTTGAATCAAGCCATGCCCTTGCTTATGCGCTTAAATACGCCGAAGAGCAAACAGAAGAAAGCATTTTAGTGGTTAACTTAAGTGGCCGTGGCGATAAAGATTTAACCCACGTACACAGCGTTTTATCACAAGGAGGTCAACTATGAGCCAGTTAAATACAGATCGTTACGGTAAAACCTTTGCTGCACTTAATGAGCAAAAACAAGGTGCATTTGTACCATTTGTTACCATTGGCGACCCAGGTAAAGAGCAAAGTATTGCCATTATTAAAAGCTTAATTGATGGTGGCGCGGATGCACTGGAGCTAGGTATTCCATTTTCGGACCCAATCGCCGATGGCCCCGTTATTCAAGCGGCGAATATTCGTGCTCTCGATGTAAACATTAACACGCAAGATTGCTTTGATATTATTAAAGAAATACGCGATTACAATGCAGATATTCCAATTGGCTTATTATTGTATTCTAACCTTGTGTTTAAACGCGGTTTAGAAACATTTTATAAAGATGCTAAAGCGGCGGGCGTAGACTCTATTTTAGTTGCTGATGTACCACTGCATGAGTCTAAAATGTTTAGAAAAGCAGCCATGGCAAACGGTGTAGACCCAATATTTATTGCCACACCCAATGCCGATGACGATACTCTGCGCCAATGTGCATCTTACGGCCGTGGCTACACGTATTTATTATCGCGTGCGGGTGTTACCGGCACCGATACTAAAGCGCAAATGCCAGCGGGTAACATAGTAACTAAGCTAAAAGAATACCATGCAGCCCCTGCTTTATTAGGCTTTGGTATTTCTACGCCCGATGATGTAAAAGCCGCTCTAAATGCCGGTGCAGCTGGTGCTATTTCAGGCTCAGCCGTTGTTAAAATTATTGAAGCCAACCTTAATGATTTAGACGCGATGACAACGCAGTTAAAAGCGTTTGTAGCTGATATGAAAGCGGCCACCGCACTGTAAAAGCTTAAAATTTACGCATTAAAAAAGGGCATTTTAAATGCCCTTTTTTATTAAGCTCTACACTTAGTGAGCTTGATGCTTACCTTCTAAAATTTCTTCAATAAATTTTGCATTAAATGCTTCTAAATCTGCAGGGCTGCGGCTTGTTACTAAACCTTGGTCTACACTCACCTCTTCATCAACCCAGTTTGCACCAGCATTGATTAAATCACTTTTAATGCTTGGGAATGATGTAACGGTACGGTCGCGTAATTTATTAATTTCGGCAAGTAGCCAAGGAGCATGGCAAATAGCTGCAACGGGTTTGTTTTTCTCAGCGCCAAAAAAACCGTCTATAAACGCTTTTGCGTGCTTATCTTGGCGTAACGTATCTGGGTTAAATAAGCCACCTGGCAGCATGAGCGCATCGTAATCGCTGGCACTGGCATTTGTAACAAGTTTATCTACGCTTACTTTGTCGCCCCATTTATCTTCATCCCAGCCGGTGATTTCACCCTCTTTTACCGACACAATATCGATATCGGCGCCGGCATTAAGTAAAGCATCACGTGGAGATAATAGCTCACTTTGCTCAAAGCCATCGGTGGCTAAAATAGCAATTTTTTTGCCTTGTAAACGAGTGCTTGTTTGTAATGTAGACATAGAGATCTCCTTATTGCGTTTAATAAAATGTTTCAATCACCCTATTAAAAGCATAACCGATGCCAAATTTAACCTATTGAAAATAATGGATAATATAAATTCAAGCTGTCAAAGCTATGTAAATCATTTAGAGGGTTTGAACAATCTACATAGCTTAATTTAAAAGTGCGTATTAAAAACCAGCACACAAGCTTTGCTTATAAGATGAAGTAGTTAGGCATTAACTAAAAGCTGGGTATTTATTTTGTAGACGCACCCTATTAGCGGGGTGCGCCGAACTGTAATGTTATGATTAATAGCGCTAACTAAACCTAAAAAGGTAACCGGGCTATTAGCAAGTATTGATTGCAGGAACTAGTCGCTGGTACTGGTCACTGGTACCGGTCAATGCAAGTTGCTATTTAAAGGAGATCTTTTAATGCTTTGGCAGGTTTAAATACGGGTTTGTTAGCGCCTTCTATTTCAATGCTTTCGCCTGTTTGTGGGTTACGGCCAGTGCGCGCTGGGTAGTAGCTTAAAGCGAATGTACCAAATCCATTAATTTGCACTTGGTCGCCTTCAGATAACGATTTAGTAATTACTTTTTGTAAGCTAGTTAGGGCTGCTTGTGTGTCTTTTTTTGTTAGTTCACTGCGTTTGGCTATTTGGGCAACAAGTTGTGCTTTGTTCATTGTAGGCTCCTAAATGCACACTTAATCAGTGTTGGTTAAGCGTGGGAATTTGATGATGGATAATTAAAGCCACGCAGGCTAAGGCTTACAGGGCAACAAGTCAACCTTGTAGTTGCCTAGTGTTATGTGGTAAAAACTTCCCTGACTTCTTTTTGTATAATTTAGGTAGTATATGCACGCATTGATTGAATACATCCCGCTAATATTATTTTTTGCGGTATTTAAATTAGTTGATATTTACTGGGCAACAGGCCTTTTAATGGTCACTACGCTTATTCAAGTTGCGTATAGCTACTTTAAGCACGGCCATGTACCTGCCCGCCAATGGCTATTTTTTGCTATTGCAGCGGTGTTTGGCACATTAACCTTAGTACTCCACGATGAGCAGTATATAAAATGGAAAGCCACGTTAATTTACGCCGGCCTAAGCCTTACCTTATTAATTAGCCGCTACGTGCTGAATAAAAATCTTGTTAAAAAAGCCCTTAGCTCAATCCTCGAAAACGCCAACGACTCTAAACAGGCGATTGAAGTACCTGAGCCGGTGTGGAATAAGCTTAACTTAATGTGGGTTGCCATTACCGCAGGTATTGCAGTGCTGAATATTTACATTGCGTATAATTTCTCACTCGATTTTTGGGTTAACTTTAAAGTGTTTGGCTTAATGGCCATTACTTTTGTGAGTATTTTGATCACTATTTTTGCTTTGTATAAATACTTCCCTGATGAAGAAGAACCCGCAAAGTAAAACACCTTCGTCATAAAAATGTCGTCTTTGCTTGATAGCGTGTAAAAAAAATCAATCAGAGACGACCTTGAACGCCAATCAATACCGCTGGTTTGAATTTACCCTAATATTTGTTTTATTGCCTTTAATAGGCTTTACCCTTCGTAGTTACCTAGCTAACTGGCTAATACCCGCACTGATTGTTTTAATGAGTGTGTGCTGCATGTTATTACTGAACGACCCTCACTTTAAGCGATTTAGACTTACAAGCCTGGGGCAGTTTTCTGCGGTAAAGCGCCGTTTATTTAGTTTCTTTTTTTTAGGAGCGCTTTTTTCAGGCGTGTTTTACGGCATTATTCATCAAGAGAATTGGTTTAGTATGCCGCTGCACTCATTTTATAACTGGTTACTTTTACTGCTACTATACCCGCTGCTGTCGGTATTACCACAAGAGCTAATTTTCAGAACCTACTTTTTTCATCGCTATAAACGCATTATGCCCAAAAAAAGAGTGCGTATAGTGGTAAGCGCAACGGTGTTTGCCCTTGCCCATATTGTGTATGCCAATTGGGTGGCTGTAGGCTTAGCATTTTTAGGCGGGTTATTATTTTCGTTTACCTACGCGCAAAGCCGCTCAACCATAGTGTGTGTAATTGAGCATAGCTTATGGGGATTGTGGATGTTTACACTGGGGATTGGCAGTTCATTAGACTCAGGAGCTATAAGCTAACAAGCTAAGCCGCTATTCTAAACACAAAAAAGCCGCGTTAATACGCGGCTTTTGAAAACTTTCTTTTAGCCTAAAATCCAAATAACTTAAAGGCAAAAAACTTAGTCGCTACTGTGTTAATAAATATGGCTAATAAAATAACCGGAATAAACGTAGAAAGCGAAAAGTTAACGTATTTCTCCATAAAGCTACCGGCGTAATTTGGTGAGCCTTGGCTTAGCTCATCTGTTAGGCGCGCTTTTTTCCAGCGGTACATAACAAATAAACACACCATTAAACCATTCAGTGGCAATATAGTGTCGTAAAATACATCATAAACAATATCAAAAAAGCTTTTATTACCGCTGCCGTAACTAGTAAACGACGTTAGGCTATCAACCATACCAAACGACATAGTACACAATATAGTTAACACACCGGTGGCTAGCGTTAAAATACCTAAGGCTTTTTTACGGCTGATCCCTTTGCGGTCGCTAAGGGTCGCTGTAGGTACTTCTACAATTGATACAAGCGAAGTAATCGCTGCAAAAAACACTAATAAAAAGAACGAAAACGCCACTGCAGACGCGCCAAAGTAACCAATGTCATTTTGTAGTGCTAATAAAATTTTAGGTAAGTATACAAATATCATCGATACAGATGAGTCAGAAAGTGCGGCTGGGTCGGTATTAGGATCAAAACTAAATATAGCCGGTAACACCATTAAACCGGCAACAAATGCCACTAATGAGTCGGTAATAGCCACCATTTTAGCACTGCCAACAATGTCATCTTTTTTAGATATGTAAGAGGCGTACGTCATTAAAATACCCATACCTAGCGATAGTGAGAAAAACGCTTGGCTTAGTGCACCATTAAGCACGCTGGCGCTCATTTTAGAAAAATCAGGAATAACATAATATTTAACACCAGCCATGGCGTTATCAAGCGTTAATACATACGCTACAAGGGCAAGCAACATAACAAATAAAGCCGGCATTAAAAACTTAGCGGCTTTTTCTATGCCTTGTTTAACCCCACCCAATAAAATAAGGTTAACAATAATAACGACCACAGCCATGTAGCCAAAAACAGTGTAGCTATTTATAAAGCTGCCAAAATGGCTCGGATTTGCCAATGCATCTAAATTACCCATGGCGGTTTGGCTTAAGTAACCAAAAATCCACACGGTAATAACCATGTAAAATACGGCAATCATAAACGGCGTTAATACAGCCAAAAAGCCTGCAAACTTCCATTTTTTGTCGTTATTTGCCAGCGCTTTGTACGAACCAAGTGGATCTTTTTGCGCGTTACGACCCATGGCCATTTCAGCCATCATTACCGGTAAACAAATAAAAGCAACAAACAAAGCGTATACAAGTAAAAATGCACCACCACCATTTTTAGTTGCCGACACAGGAAAACCTACTAAGTTGCCAATACCCACTGCCGAACCTGCTGCAGCCAGTATAAAGCCAAGACGGGAGCTAAAATGCTCTCTATTATTGCTCATGTATTAACCTTGTTATTTTTAAGTTATTCAAGCGACTCTACCAGTGTTGTGCCGCGCTTTTCAAGCAATTACACACTAAAAATAATTAATAACTGTAAACCTAGCTTTAACGGTAATTTGTTCACCAACTATCAACGTTGTGCTAGTATTTGCGTTATTAAACTTAACATTTTTTTGAGAATTACTATGTTGTACATGATTTATTCAACCGACGTTGAAAACAGCTTACCGCTTAGAAAAGAAGCCCGCCCCGCCCACTTAGCACGTTTAAGCGAACTTGACTCTCAAAACCGTTTACTTGTTGCCGGCCCACTGCCTGCAATCGACAGTGAAGACCCGCAAGATGCTGGATTTACAGGCTCATTAGTCATTGCCGAATTTGATTCACTTGAAAAAGCACGTGAATGGGCAGCCTCTGATCCATACGTTGCAGCCGGCGTTTACGCAAACACCGTTGTAAAACCATATAAAAAAGTATTACCAGCGTAACGAACACCCTGAATTTAAAACGTTATTTAATTCAGGGTTGGTTCACTGCTAATTAATTAAGCTGGCCAACGTAAAAGCGCATATTGGACGTTTTTACTTGAGTTTTAGTAGCTTAGTTAATTAGAATAGCTGGGTTTGATCTAGGAGTTCCCGTCATGCGTGTATTATTAACCCTTGGTTTAATTGCCTGTATTAGCGTCAGTGGCGCCGTACACGCAAGTTCGACTGCTACCAAAGCAGTTAAAAAAACTGAGATCAGCAAAAAGAAAGCCGTAATACTTGCAAAAGAAGAAACTGACGGTAAAACCTTAAAAATTACAGAACAAGCAAAATTTTATACTGTACGTATACTCAAATCTGACGGCCACGTCGTTGATTTACATATAAATAAAAAAACCGGCGAAGTGAAAAAGGATTAGCAAATGCGAATTTTAGTTATAGAAGATGATTTACACTTAGCAGACAACCTACGTAATGCTTTAGAGAAAGAACGTTACAGTGTTGATTTATGTCACGATGGCGAAGCTGGCCTATTCCATATTACAGAATACCCGCTAGATATGGCGGTGGTTGATTTAGGCTTACCAAAAATTGACGGTATTGAGCTAATCAATAAAGCACGTGCACAAGGCGTGACGATCCCTATTTTAATCTTAACGGCGCGCGACCGCTGGCAAGACAAAGTTGAAGGCCTAGATGCAGGTGCCGACGACTACTTAACCAAGCCGTTTCATGTTGAAGAATTAATTGCGCGTTGTAACGCACTTATTCGCCGCAGTGCTGGTAAAGCAAACCCTGAAATGACAGCGGGTCCAATTAAAATTCACACTCGCTCGCAACAAGTTTGGGTTAACGACAAAGAACTTAGCCTTACTGCTTATGAGTACAAAGTACTTGAGTATTTAATGGTTAACCCGCAAAAAGTAATTTCTAAATCAGAACTTACTGAGCACATTTACGACCAAGATTTCGATCTTGATTCTAACGTTATCGAAGTATTTGTACTTCGTCTGCGTAAAAAATTAGACCCTGAAGGCACATTAAACCCAGTAGAAACACTACGTGGGCGTGGTTACAGGCTTAAAAGTCAGTGGTAGCATCGCAAATATCGCTTAAAATAAGGCAAGGATTTATCCTTGTCTTTGTTTTATTGGTGGCACTGCCTATTTTGTTTTACTCGATTGGTAAAGCGTATTACGCCTCATTAGTCGAAACCACCGAAAAAAATCTAGAAGCCCACTTATACTCCCTTATTTCTGAAGTCGACTTTACTGAGCGCGGCATTATTATGCCCAGCACAATTTTAACGCCTGAGCTTAATAACTTAAATTCAGATACCTACGCCATGATTTACCGCGATGATGTACCTGTGTGGCACTCAGAGTCGGCTGTAAACGTAAACTTTAAACCCGAGTACATAGAGCCTAAAGCAGGTGCGGCCGACTTTAGACGTGTAGTTTACAACAATGCGGTTTACTGGCAATTAAGCCTAACGGTCATTTTAAATAATATTGACCAATCTGAGCAGGCACGTTTTATATTACTCAAACGAAACGATGCATTGCTAAGGTTAATGGATGGCTTTAAACAAACCTTAGTCGATTGGATGTTTATAATGGGTATTGCGATTGCCGGTTTAATGGCAATTGGTTTTATTTGGAGCGGCCGGCCGTTACAACGTCTTGATAAAGAAATAAAAGCCATTGAGTCGGGCGATATTCAAGAAATTAAAGGCTTATACCCTGTAGAGCTGCAAACAATTAAATCAGACCTAAACTTATTACTAGAGTCGCAGCAACGTCAAAAAGAGCGCTACAGAGCCTCTTTAAGTGACCTAGCACATGCATTAAAAACGCCCCTTGCGGTATTAAAATCAAGCCCGCTTGCTAATGATGCCGATGCCCAAGAGCAACTTGATAGAATAAATGTGATGATCGAGCATCAGTTAAAACGTGCAGCTACTGGCGCCTCAGATACATGGAAAAAACAAACTCCAGTTAAACCTGTGGTTGATTCTATTTTAAGTGCAATGGCCAAGGTATACCGCGATAAAGACATTATATTTAATTGTACCGTGACCGATAAAGATTACTTTTTAGGTGACCAAACAGATTTAATGGAATTACTGGGTAATTTAATTGATAACGCCTGTAAAGCGTGTCGCTCGCAAGTAGAAATACAAGTTATTCAAAGTAAAACACTGTGCATAGGCATTAGTGACGATGGACCCGGTGTACCCGAGGATAAACGCGAGTCTTTATTAACCCGTGGTACCCGCCTTGATACTTATGAAAGCGGCCACGGTGTTGGTATGGCGATAGTCTCTGACTTGGTTAAATCTTATAACGGTCACTTAACGATTAATAAGTCGGACACCTTGGGCGGCGCACAATTTATTTTAGAGTTTAATTACAATGATAAAAAATAGCCTTTTAATCACACTTGCGAGCCTATTAGCCCTAAGTGCTAATGCCAGTGCCAGTGCGCAAGCACAGTGTACGCTTGAGCAAAACGCAACGCCAAGCCAAACTAAACGCTATACGCAGTGTTTAGACACCCAAATAAATCAGGCTAAATACAATCAGGGTACTTGGGTTCAAAAACGTAAATATGAACTCACTAAATTAGAAGAGCAAAGCGGAAATACGCAAATACTGATGTTGTTTAAGCGCAGCGTCGACAACCACCAAAAGTATATTGAAGCAAGCTGCCAATGGCGCTATATATTAAAACTGCCAAATGCCAGCCAAGCTGCTATTGATTACAAATTATGTGAACTTGCACTTATTGAACAGTTTACTCAAGTGCTTAAAAAGCCACTTTAAACGGGGATTAACACCCATAAAAAAGCGATTAATACTGTGTATTAATCGCTTTTTTTGTATCAAATATTTAATCAAATACGCAATTTTAAGCTATGAAAACCAATTGATATTATTTATCGTCTATCGACTCTCCAGTACCAAGTAGCGTGGCAACCCAGCGCCCTTCATCACTTGCCTCTAGGGCTATTTTAACAATCATGGTAAGCGGTACCGATAGCAACATGCCTACAGTGCCTAATAACCAACCCCAAAATATTAACGACAAAAACACCACCAAGGTAGAAAGCCCAAGCCCTTTACCCATGAATTTAGGCTCTACAATGTTACCCATTACCGTATTAATAATTAAATACCCTGCACCTACAAGCCCGGCTGTTAATGGCCCTTGTGTGATCAGTGCTAACAATACAGCTGGTACTGCGGCAATAATAGAACCTATATTAGGAATATAATTAAACATAAAGGCCAACACGCCCCACAGCACAAAGTAGTCAACATCTAAAATCCATAAATAAAATGCTGCAATAATACCGGTGGCTAAACTCACCAATGTTTTAATTGCTAAATACGAATTAATAGAAACCAAAAAGCGGTCAATTTGCTCCATTTTTCTGTCTGGGTCGGCAAGTGCCATATGAATTTTTTTGCTTAATGCAGGCCCTTCAAAAAGCATAAACACCACAGTTAAAATTATTAAAAACATGTTTGCCATTACGCCACCTAAGCCGGTAAGCATATTCGTGGCTACATCAACCATTTTACCTGGGTCAAACATAGAGAGAATTTGATCTCTATCGATTAAGATATTGTATTGCGATGCAAGATCGACCAGCCAAACAAACTCTTCTTGTAACTGGGCTTTATATTCAGGAAGTTGCTGAGAAAAGTCGTTAACTGATTGCCCTACAAGCCCGCCTAAGCTTACACCTAAGCCCACAATGATAAGCACCACAATAACAACAGAAACCCCTTTAGGGATCCGATAGCGGCCAAAAAATGTGATCAGCGGGTTGCATACAATGGCAATAAACGCCGCCAAAATAAAGGGAATAATAATAACACTTGCGGCCTTAATACCGGCTAATACAACCACCAGGGCTGCAAATATTATTAAGCTTTTATTTACGCCAGTTAAACTTGCCAACGCGCCAATCCTTTTCTTATGAAATTCGCTTTAGTGTAAGGCAAAAACTAATTAAATGAAATATTTACAAAGTGATCGTTGTTTTTTAGTTAACGTAATAATTTGCATTAAGATAGTTTAAATAGTATACATTTTAAACAAATCGTACACTTAAAATTGGTAAGATTTTTATGCATATTTTTTTTACAGGCGCTACAGGCCTAATAGGTAAACACTTAACGCCTTTTTTGCTGCATCATCATAAAGTAACCGTACTGAGCCGAAATAAAACCAAAGCCCATGTATTGCTTGGTCATAATATTGATGTAGTAAGCACGGTTGATGAGGTTAATTTTAACCATGTTGATACTGTAATTAATTTAGCCGGCGAACCTATCGTCAACAAACGCTGGACCCAGGCACAAAAACAAACAATTAAAAACAGCAGAATAAACCTTACCACGCAAATCAGCGATGCTATTTTAAATTGCAGCACGCCCCCTGCTACATTTATATCTGGTAGTGCCATTGGCTATTATGGCCGCCAAGACGATACCCCCGTAGATGAGGACACCGACGATGTAAATGATGAATTTAGCCATCAGCTATGTAAAGAGTGGGAGCACGCGGCACTAAAAGCGCAAAGTGATAAAACACGGGTGTGCTTATTACGCACGGGAATTGTACTTAGCAAAAACGGCGGCGCTTTAAGTAAAATGCTTCCTGCGTTTAAATTTTTTGCAGGTGGCCCCATTGGTGATGGGGAGCAAGGTATGTCGTGGATTCATATTGATGACATGATTCAACTGATTTTATTTATTATAAAACACACATCGCTTTGCGGGCCAATTAACGCTACTGCACCCACCCCTGTTAGCAATAAAGTATTTAGCAAAAGTTTAGGTAAAGCATTGTCTCGCCCTGCGGCCCTAACCATGCCAAGCCCTGTGTTAAAAATGTTAATGGGTGAAATGTCTGATTTGCTCACTACTGGGCAATATGTAATACCCAAAAAAGCGTTAGCGCATAATTACCGTTTTCATTTTACGGATATAGATTCGGCTCTAAGAAGTTTAATAAAGTAGGTGTATTCAGCATAGATACACCTAATAAAGGTTATAAAAATACTACTTTAAGCTAGGTTACTGTAATTAATGTAAGCTTTAGTATCTAGTCTCCATTAAAATAGTCGTTTTATAATAAAAGAACCTTTCTATGCTGCACTTACCAACCGTTATAAGCCTTTCTTTTATTTTAAACCTTATAATTGGGCTGTATTTTATCTCTATTTATCAATATAAAAAACAAACTAGTTTTTTATATTTTGGCCTAGCTTGTACCACCTTTACATTCGCCATACTATGCGCAAGCTTACGCGTGATCATTGCATGGCCGTTTATTACCCATTACTTTGCCAGTCTATTTATTATTGCTTGCCCACTTTTTTTAATTATGGGATTAAAAGCACTCAGTCCTTTAAATAAAAGCATATGCAGGCAAGTTAGCTATTTGCTCATCGTGGCTGCGGTTTTTTTACTCGTAGTTTACAACACCGCAGCAGAGCAAGTATTGGTTAGTTTAACTGTGGCAGGCTTATTTTTGTATGCCTCGTATATTGTTTTAAGCACCCGCTTTATAGCAAAATTACAACAACGTATGCTACTGCTTTGCCTATTACTGCACGCACTCGTTATGCTAATACAGGGAGTTTTATTACTGTTGCCGTTTTTTACTGCGCTCAACTTTAATTTTGCCTCTGTTTTGCAATTTACTTTGGCTGTACACTTAATACTTGCCACTAGCGCCGCCCTATTGCTGCCTTTTTTAGTGTTTGCCAATACAGAGCATACGCTCAACTCCCTTGCTAATCGCGACCCATTAACCCAGCTATTAAATAAACGCGGTTTAAATGCAGTGGCCAATACGTTATTTAATAAAAATAATGCCGAGCATCCCCTTAGCATTATTATGGTCGATATAGACTTTTTTAAGCGCGTTAACGATGAATACGGACACGATGCAGGTGATGAGGCAATTAAATGGGTTTCGCAGCATATTGCAGCGCTTTTTTCTAACAGCGCAGTTACCGCACGTGTTGGCGGCGAAGAGTTTGCAATTTTACTTAGCCACTGCACTTTAAATGAGGCACAGTGCGCGGCAAACACCCTCAGAAAAAACATTAAAAACAAGCCCTTTAGCTATTACGGCAACACCATTTATTTAAGAATAAGCGCAGGAGTGGCATGCAGCGATACTCAAACAAGCTCTTTTAAATCGCTACTTAGTGCGGCAGATAAGCGCTTGTATATTGCTAAAGCCACAGGACGCGACAAAGTTATATATGAATCTGCACAAAACCCTTTTATAAATAACAAACCGGTTTGCACATAAAAAAGCCCTTCAATTGAAGGGCTTTGACATACACACTAAAACAAAATGATTACTGACATTTAAGCCCAGCAGAGTCTGCCTTATTAGGCACAAACTGAATGTTTGCTACCGACACTGAGGTTTTACTGCTTGCATGTAAACTAAACGGGCTTGTAAGGCTTGCAAAGTCTACGCCTTGGTTAGCAAAACAACGTAAGTCTACCGACACCGACTGCCATTTATTTTTGATGGATTGATCAACCATTTTACTCAAGGCAATCGCACCACCACACTCACCTGAACAAGTCATAGCAAGGTTTACGTCGTCGGTTAGTGGCTCATTGAGTTTAATATCAAAACTAATAACGCCATTAGCCTCTAAATACGTAATGGTATCTTCTGCAAAGCTTGTGACTATTTCAGCACTTGCCTTTTGCTCGCCACTAAAATTAAATTGGCGCGCGTCTTCTTGAACAGTTTTATCCTCAGTACGGTATTTAAGTGCACCTAGTTGATGAGTACTGCTTGATACATCTAATAGCTCATCGCCAGATTTAAGTAATAAACGCCACGGAGCAACCGGTGCGCCAACTAAAATATCCATACTAGTGAGTGCTGAGTTATCTAATTGAGAGTCTTCGTCTAAATTATCAGCCAATACATTTTTATCGCCATAAGTTAAACCAAAGCCGTACGGTAATAATGGGCTGTAATCGTCATCGCCTTTATTAACCGTTGCTTGTACTGCTGTTTTAGGCCATGAAAACGAAAGCTTGCCGCTAAAGTCATGTTGAATGCTGCCATCTTTGGCTTTTAAAATAACATCGGCAATACCGCCACCCTCTGTACCTGGCAGCCATGCTGCAACAAATGCATCTGAGGCATTTAATTCACTGTTAACCCACATTGGGCGACCGGAAATAAATACCGATACAACATCAATACCCTGCTCTTTTAACGACTTTAATAACGCGAGCGATTTTTTATTACCACGCTCAAATTCAAGGTTATCTCTATCGCCATGGCCTTCTGCATAAGGCTCTTCACCAAATACCACAACAGCTACATCTGGGCGCTGCTCATATGAGCCATCCACACTTAAAATGGCACGACCACCCGCCTCAGTAATTTGTTTTTCAAGACCTGCGTAAATAGACGTGGCACCAGGAAAATCAGCATTTTTGTTATTTGTCCCTTGCCAAGTAATACTCCAGCCACCCGACTGCTTACCTATGTTATCGGCTCCATCGCCAGCAATAAGTACAGTTTGGTTTGCATCAAGAGGCAAAATATTGTTTTTGTTTTTAAGTAAAACAAGTGATTCACGAACTGCCTGACGCGCAACTTCGCGGTGCTGCTGCGCACCAATTAGCTCCGTTTTACCCGAAAACTGACGCTTAGCCGGGCTTGGTTTATCAAATAAACCGGCACGCAATTTAACGCGTAAAATTCTACTTACTGCATCATCAATGCGCGACATACTGATTTCGCCAGCTTTGACTTGCGCTATGGTGTTTTCGTACAGCGGCTTCCAAGCGCCCGTTGGCACCATAAAAATATCAAGTCCCGCGTTAACAGCCTGTGCACAGCTTTCGTTTGTACAGCCTTCAATTTGGCCGTGGCCGTTCCAATCCCCTACCACAAAACCATCAAAGCCCATGCGGGTTTTAAGCACATCGGTTAACAGGTATTTATTGCCGTGGTTTTTAACCCCATGCCAGCTATTAAACGATGCCATAACCGACTGACTTCCCGCCGATAAGCCACCTACATAACCTTGGGCATGTATATCAAACAAATCTTGCTCACTGTCGATATTATTACCTTGGTCATCGCCATCGACTGTGCCGCCATCACCTAAAAAGTGCTTAACGGTACTAATAACACGTTTATCACTTAAAAAGTCGCCATCGGCCTTGCCCTGTAAACCATTTACAATTGCGGCTGAATAATCACGTACTATTTGAGGATCTTCTGAATAACCTTCATAGGTTCTGCCCCAGCGGTCGTCACGCACAACTGCCACTGTAGGTGCAAATACCCAATCAATACCCGTTGCCATTACTTCAACCGCAGTGATAGCTGCTATTTGCTCAATCAATGCCGGGTTGTTTGCCGCACCTAAACCAATATTATGCGGAAATAAGGTCGCGCCAATTACATTATTGTGACCATGCACCGCATCAGTGCCCCACATTGTGGGTATTTTACTGCCATCGATAGAATCATCTACCGACGCCTGATAAAAATCTTCAGCCAATTTTACCCAGTCCATTGGTGTTGCGTGTTTATCACCATTAGGAAACGCACCGCCCCCGTTTAGGTATGAGCCAAAGCCATATTTGCGCATGTCTTCAACGGTAATATCACGAATTTCTGGTTGAATCATTTGAGCTACTTTTTGCTCAAGTGTCATTGTTTTTAAATAATCAGCTATTTTAGCTTCAATTTTTGGGTCTTGTTTTACGGCAATATTAAGTTTTGGCCAAATTTTCTCTGTTTTAGACAGCGCATTATTAGCTTCAGGAGTGGTGGTCCCGTCACTTGAACAAGCCGCTAAAATGCCTAGTGATGCAATTAATGAGGCACGTGCTATTTTATTAAGTGAAAAAAGGGTTTTCATTATAGAGTCTCCTGAGCTTGAACTGGTTTGCTTCCGCTTAAACCATAAAACGCGATAAATAAGTAACAAAAAATAGGTAAAACATACGAAAGTTGAACACCCACACTATCAGCAAGTGCACCTTGTAAAAGAGGCACTATTGCACCCCCTACAATCGCCAAGCACAAAATACCAGAGCCCTGCGCGGTATGCTTACCAAGGCCATTTAACGCTAAACTAAAAATAGTTGGGAACATAATAGAATTGAATAAACCAACCAGTAGTATTGACCACATTGCTAATTGACCCGACGTGCTCATGGCAATAACCACCAAAATAATAGCCATACTTGCGTTAAAGCCAAGTACTTTACCAGCGGGTAATTTTTGCATTACCGCTGCACCAATAAAGCGCCCCACCATAGCTCCACCAAAATAATATGTGATGTAGTGAGCGGCAACATGCTCTTTTAATCCAGCAATATTTTCTTGTGCTAAAAAGCTAACTAAAAAACTGCCAATCGCAACCTCTGCACCTACATACATAAATATACCCACAGCACCGAGGGTTAGGTGGCGGTATTGCCATGCACTACCTTCAATTGTCTCTGACTTTTCAGCGGCTTCTTTTTGCTCATTCATTATGTCTGGTAATTTAAGCCATGCAAAAATACCGGCTAGTAAAATAAGCATGCCTGCTAATAGTAAATAAGGAAGTTGAACCGATTCTGCATTTTGTGCCGGCGTTAAAAATGCTTCAGAGGCAGAATCAAGAATCAAAAATGCACCAAATGTAGGGGCAACCGTCGTGCCTAGCGCATTAAATGCTTGCGTTAAGGTAAGGCGAGAAGACGCTGTTTTAGGGGCGCCCAATAAACTTACATAAGGGTTTGCAGAAACCTGCAACAAGGTAATACCGCTTGCCAGAACAAATAAAGCAAACAAAAATACCGGGTAATTATGTAGTGCCGCGGCTGGGTAAAAAAGCACACAACCACATGCAGCTATAAGTAACCCCACTACAATGCCTTTTTTATACCCTAATTTTTTAACTATATAGCCACTTGGCAGTGACATTAAAAAATAAGCCCCAAAAAAACAAAACTGAACCAGCATTGCCTGAACATAAGTTAGGTTAAACACCGCTTTTAAATGCGGGATTAAAATATCGTTTAAGCAGGTAATGAATCCCCACATAAAAAATAAAGTAGTTAAAGAAGTTAATGCAAAACCATAGTTTTTATCTTGGAAGTTTTGCGACTGTGTGTGTGTCGTCAGTGATGCTGAACTGGCCATGGGCTCTCCGCAATTTATTATTATAAATTAGGGCGTGTTGTTCTTTGCGGATTGAGATTTGTTCAATCTAGGGGCGATTAAATCGCGGCGCGAGGTTTGTAACCTAGTGGGCTAAGTAAAAACCAAGCAACAAAGAGCTAATCGTCCCTAGAAAGAACCCGAAGGGCAACGCATGTTTGGCATTTATGCTGCGTTATCGCCTATTTATGGGGAATAACCACACTTCATAGGCTCTGCCTTGCCTAAAACCAAACATACAGCTGCAAATTCAACCATCAAAGATCAATACGCCCTAACACAAAAGTCGTTATTAAAAATTGCCGTGTAACCCAGCAACATTAAAGAGTTGACCTTCGTATCAATTAACACTAATCTAAAAATGTAAGCGCTTTCACGTGTAATTAAATACGAACATGTAACATATTTCAACAAGTTTTATTTTTTTATAAACGCGCCCTTACGCTTCATCGCAGTAAATACAGTGGCTATTTATGCATTTAAGGTTTAAAAAGGTTTGTTACTAATGACAAAATTATCGTTACCATCTCATTCACCTCTATTAACAAAAAACTTTGTTTATGGTGTGGCTACGGCATCATTTCAAATTGAAGGCGGGTATGAGCATCGCCTGCCCTGTATATGGGATACCTTTTGCGATACACCCAACAAAATAGCCGACAGCTCAAATGGGCATGTTGCCTGCGATCATTACAACCAGTGGCAAAACGACATTGAATTAATAGACTCGCTTGGAGTAGATGCGTATCGACTTTCTATCTCTTGGCCGCGCGTTATTACCTTATCGGGCGAGCTAAACCCTGAGGGCGTAAAGTTTTATACTAATATTCTTGATGAGCTTAATAAGCGCAACATTAAAGCGTTTGTAACGCTATATCACTGGGATTTACCTCAACATTTAGAAGATAAAGGCGGCTGGTTAAATCGCGATACAGCTTATGAATTTGCTCGCTATGTAAAGCTTATTAGCCAAGCATTTGGCGAGCGGGTATTTTCGTACGCGACCCTAAATGAGCCATTTTGCAGTGCCTTTTTAGGCTACGAAGTAGGCATACATGCCCCAGGTTTAGTGGGCAAAGAGTACGGTAAAAAAGCGGCGCACCATTTATTGCTTGCCCATGGTTTGGCAATGGATGTGTTAAAACACACCTCGCCTAATACTCAAAATGGTATTGTGCTTAATTTTACACCTTGCTACCCCTTAACGCAGTCAGCAGAGGATATAAACGCAGCTCGTTACGCCGATGATTATTTAAATCAATGGTATATGAAACCAATAATGGATGGCCAATACCCAGAAATTATTAAACAGCTTCCTAGCAATCAGCAGCCTGAAGTCCACCCAGGCGATATGGACATAATTTCACAATCTATTGATTACTTAGGCATTAATTTTTATACGCGCCAAGTATACAAAGCGCATCCTAGCGATATATACGAGCCACTTGCTCCACAAGGCCCTTTAACCGACATGGGCTGGGAAATTTACCCGCAGTCGTTTACCGACTTACTTGTAACGCTTAATAACACCTACACCTTACCGCCTATTTATATAACCGAGAACGGCGCAGCTATGCCCGACACCATTAAAAATGGCGAGGTAAACGATGTAGATCGCCTAAACTATTATCATAGCCACTTAAATGCCGTGCACGATGCCACAGCGCAAGGGGTTAATATTATTGGTTACTTTGCATGGAGCTTAATGGATAATTTTGAATGGGCTGAGGGCTATTTAAAACGCTTTGGCATTGTTTACGTTGATTATAAAACTCAGCAACGTACTATAAAAGCCAGTGGCCAAGCTTATAAAAGCTTGATACAAAGCCGTAAATAGCCAATAAAAGCTATTCAATTAATCGCATAAATAAAAATCAAAAAGCGAGAACCTAACATCATGATAAGTGTAAAAGAAAAAATAGCCTATGGCCTTGGCGATACGGCAAGTAATATTATTTTTCAAACAGTTATGATGTTTTTAATGCTTTACTATACAGATGTAGTAGGGCTTTCTCCTGCGGTGGTAGGCACCATGTTTTTAGTGGTTAGATTGTTTGATGCCATCACCGACCCAGTGATGGGCAACTTAGCCGATAAAACCCAGTCACGTTTTGGCCATTTTAGGCCCTATTTATTGTGGCTTGCCCTGCCCTTTGCGCTTATTAGTATTTTAGCTTTTACCACGCCAGAGCTTGAAGGCACCGATAAAATTATTTACGCCTTTACTACCTACACCTTGCTTATGGTGGCGTATACCGCCATAAATATTCCTTATTGCGCATTAGGTGGCGTGCTCACTAACGATGTAAAAGAGCGTGTTAGCGTGCAATCGTATCGTTTTGTGTTTGGTATGTTAGGCGGCGTTATTGTTGCGGGCTGTACAATGCCAATGGTTGAATACTTTGGCCAAGGCGATAACGCCAAAGGTTACCAATACACCATGACGGCAATGAGTTTGCTTGGCTTAGTGTTATTTTTACTGTGTTTTTTTGGTACTAAAGAGCGCGTAGAGCAACCGCCTGAGCAAAATCTGTCGTTGTTTAAAAGTCTAAAAACCTTAATTAAAAACGATCAATGGCGAGTCCTGTGCGCTGCCGCGCTATTTTTACTCACTGGCCAAGTATTACGTTTAACCTTAGGTGTTTATTACGTTAAATACTATTTAGGGCAAGAAGATTTAATTACCTCTTTTATGACCCTAGGAGTGGTTGCCAGTATGGTTGGGTGTGCGTGTGCTCAGCCGTTGGCTAAGCGATTTTGTAAAATAAAAGCCTATATTAGTTTGCAGTTAATCGCTGCGGGCATATGTATTGCGAGCTATTTTATCTCCCCAGATAACATTACCTTGGCATTTGCTGCCTTTATTTTGTGGAAGTTTTTTTTAGATATGGCCACCCCGCTACTGTGGGCAAAAATGGCCGACACCATAGACTACGGGCACCACAAAACTGGGGTAAGAATTACTGGCCTTGTGTATTCGGGCGTTATATTTTTTATAAAAATGGGTGTGGCGTTAGGCGGTGCAATTGCAGGCTGGCTGCTGTCTTTTTATAATTATCAGGCGCAAACAATGCAGAGCCTTGATACGCAGCAGGGTATTTTATTATCGTTTACTATTATACCGGCGTTTGGTTCTTTGTTTGTTGCATTTATTATGCGTAAATACACGCTCAATAACGCACAGTTAGCCTCTATACAGGCATCGCTAAAAACTAGTGCTAGTTAACATTTGGTGGGTACGGTATTATTTGCCCGCCAAAATAAAGGATATAAGTGAGTTAACAATAACATGGCCACAATTTATGAAGTGTCGGAGCTTGCTGGCGTATCGTTAGCTACAGTGTCACGGGTAATGAATAAAAACACCCGCGTAAGTGAAAAAACCACTAAAAAAGTACTCGATGCAATGCAGCAGCTGGGCTATAAGCCCAACTCTATTGCGCAATCGCTTGCCTCAAACAGAACCAACAGCGTGGGTATTTTGGTCTCAGAGCTTCATGGTCCTTTCTTTGCTCAAATGATGGCGGGCATCGAGTCAGCCCTGCGCGCTGCGGGTAAGCACGTTATTATTACCACCGGTCACAGTGAAGACGATAAAGAAAAAGACGGCATTGAATTTTTAATTAGCCGCAAATGCGATGCGCTAATTTTACATGTAGAGTCAGTCAGTGATGACTACCTAATTGAGCTAAGTAAAGGTAAAACCCCTATTTACCTTATTAACCGATACGTACATTCACTTGAAAGTAACTGCATTAGCCTAGATAACGAACTCGGCGGCTACTTAGCCAGTAAATCTATTGTTGAACAAGGCCACACAAATATAGCTTATATTGCGGGGCCGCAAGTTAAAGCCGATGCCAGAAACCGTTTAAAAGGACATAAAAAAGCGCTGCACGAAAAAAACATCCCCTTTAATGAGGCGCTGTTTTACGAAGGTGATTTTAACGAAATTGGTGGCAGCAAAGGCCTTGAAAAACTACTCAACACGCGTATTCCGTTTAGTGCTTTAGTGTGTGCCAACGATGAAATGGCATCAGGTGCTATGAAATACGCCCGTGAGCATGGCTTTAATTTACCAAACGATTTGTCGGTGATTGGCTTTGATAACGTTATATTTGCCAATTATCTTTACCCTACACTTACCACCATAGATAACCCAGTAGAAGAAATGGGTGAAATGGCTGCAAAAATGGTGCTACAAGATGTGTATCAGTATAAAAACTTACACATAAACCGCGTGTTTGAACCCACCCTTATAAAACGTGATTCAACCCAAACACTGCCAAAATAACGCATAAAAAAACGGCGCTATATTAAGCGCCGTTTTTATTAAACCCTGCAACTTATTTTGCTATCCAGGGGGTTACTTTAACTACGTTTTCTATATCACCAAGCAGATTTACGTCATCTTCCCAGTTATCCTGTACTGCAAAGTAGCAGATTGATTTTTCGCACTGTATATGTGGGTTATTAAAGGTCACAGGCTCTTTAAACGTTACAGCAACGCCTTTTTGCTCAGGCAATAAAAACCACATAAGTTTACTAACAAAAAAGCCTGATAAATCTGTTAAAAGTTCATCTAACTCGTTATTAATTGTGTACAACGAATCTTTAGTTAAGCTAAGCCCTTCAAATTCGCTGGCCTCAATTTGCAGTTTTAACTGACAATCGTGCTCAGGGTTTTGTGGCTCTACAACAATAACGGCTTTATCCGTATCGAGCTGCTTATCAAACGGTAAAAGTAACTGTGCTTTATCGGTAAAATTAAGCGGGTATTCGTTATTTTCAGTTAAAATTGTGCCGCTTTTAATAGTGCATGCCTCGTTTGTGGCAATATCGCTAATGTAAAAGTTAACTCGTGCATACTGAAAGTCGCCCTTGTTAACCACTTTTAATCTATCGTAAAAGCCATCGTACGACATAACAAACTCTTTGGCATTGACGGTACTTGCCGCCAAACTTAATAAAATGAGTATGGCGTTAATATTTATGAGTCGTTTTTTATTCATCAAAGTAAGCTCTGTTTTGGTTAATCATGGTGTTTAGCTCTTCTATGTAGGCCTCGCCGCGCTCTGAGTACGACATTAAACCCTGCGTTAGTGCCGTTGCCGCAATGGGCTTTTGCTGTTGTCGTAAATCTTCGCGTATCAGGCGTAAATCTTTGTAGGCATTATGCGTGTTTATATTTCTAAAATACGAGCTTACTGCCGCGCGTACCGACTTAAATGCAGCAACTTCGTGCGCCGCTCCACTATTGCGGCGTCTTGGCACCATACCGCAGCCTTTTGAATAACACCATTGGCCAAAAAAGTTAAGCCCTATGCGTGCAAAGCGCGATGTACCCCACGCCGACTCATTCGCCGCTTGCATTAGCGCAAGCTCTTTAGGAATAATATCAACACGGCGCAGCGCTTGGCTTAAAATTAGGGTGTTTACTGTTTCAGGTAAGCCATAGGCTTTTAAAATATTAACGATGTCGCGCTGTTGTTTTTTCTCGAGCGGTTCGTTGTATTCAAGCATCATACGCGCAATTTCTAACTTAGCGCGTTGCTGTAATATTTTTTTATTTTCAGCCTCAACATGTGGGCGAATAAAATCAAAAAATGCCTGTTTTTTCTCTTTTACATCAGCAAATTCAGAAAATTTAGGTAAGGTAACATTGTGCAGGGGTTTTTCTTTTTTCTTTACTTTTTTAGGTTGTTCACCTGTGGTTTGTTCTTCAACCTCTTGCTCATTACTTTGCATAAACGGATATGCAAGCGCCCATAAAAAAAATACGCTTAGTAACAGCTTTAAAATGGTTTTTAGCATGTAGTCTCTCTTTCAAACAACAATTATGCATGGGTAATACACACACATACGAAACCCCATTATACCTAAGCCACTATATAAACGCGAATAACACCCTGTGTGTAACTCTTTAAGGGCCACGCTTTGCTAAAAAATGCTAAAGTGGCTGCTTGCGATAAACATACTATCCACCAGCTCAGGTTATGTACTTGTTCATTCGCAATTTATTAGGGCATGGGTATACTGAGCTTATACCGTGTATAACAACGTTTTGTGAGTAAGCAGTATGGATAAGCAATGGCAAAGCCGAATAATAGAACAGTATAAAAATCGCCCTAACGATAATCGCTCCCCCTGGCAGGTAGACCGCTCTCGTATAATTCATGCCGCAGCTTTTAGGCGCTTACAAGCAAAAACCCAAATTATGGGGATAGGCTTAAACGACTTTTATCGCACACGCTTAACGCATTCTTTGGAGGTATCGCAAATTGGTACCGGCATATTGCGGCATTTAAAAGCACAGCACAGCGATTTTGAACACTTCCCCTCTACCGGTTTATTAGAAACCTTATGTTTAGCCCACGATATAGGCCATCCCCCGTTTGGCCATGGCGGCGAAATTGCCTTAAATTATATGATGCGTGAGCACGGTGGATTTGAAGGCAACGCACAAACATTACGTATAGTCGCTAAACTTGAGCCTTACTCTAACGGCCACGGCATGAACCTAACGCGCCGCACGTTGCTTGGCTTTATTAAATATCCCGCATTTATAGACGATTTATGGCACACCATTCCGAAGGTAAATAATACACGTTCATTTATAAAAGCAGATGATTGGCGCCCCGCTAAAGGCTTATACAAAGACGATGCACAAATATTTGAATGGATCATTGCCCCTTTAAGCGACAACGACAAAGCCCTATTAACAAGCCATGCACCAATAGATCAGTTCCGTGCAAAAACCCGTTATAAATCGTTAGATAGCGCCATAATGGAACATGCCGATGATATAGCATATGCAGTGCACGACCTAGAAGATGCCATAGCCACTAAAGTGCTCACACTAGATGATTGGCAAACACACGCATTACCCCACTTAAACGCGCTTAATTACGATTGGTTAAACACTAAATTAGACTCGCTTACCCAACGCTTATTTTCAAAAAACGATTTTGAACGTAAAGACGCCATAGGCGAGCTGGTAAATATGTTTATTATTCATATTCATTTAGATGTTCAGCATGGTGATTTTGAGTGCCCTATTTTAAAGTACACTGCAAAGCTAGACCCACAGTACGAGCGTGTTTTGCAAATACTTAAGCATTTTGTATTTAATCGCTTAATACGCGACCCCGAAATGCAGCAAATAGAGTTTAAAGGTCAAAACTTACTGATTGAATTATTTACCGCTTTTGCCAGTGACCCTCTGCGTTTATTACCCGAAACAACGCAAGCACTTTATCTAGACGCTGAAAAACAAAACCAAGGGATGCGCATAATATGCGACTACCTAAGCGGCATGAGCGATGAGTACGCCTATAAAACCTATCAGCGGTTATTCTCACCAGTACAATAAAAAGCCAAGAGCACACCATGTTAAGCGTTTGGTTAAACTAAGAGCCTGTGTAAGGGGTTATTGCAAATAAATAGGCGTGAGCAAAAGCCGTTATAGAGCCCACTCGGTTACAAATTTAGCGCCACGATTAAATAACCTCTTGTTTGCAAAAATTTTTCCTGCAAAATTTAGCAAGCCCTTGTATATTTAATAAACTATAAAAATAAGAGCATTGACTATGAACACACCACACACTTTTAACTCCTTTAAAGCGTTTTACCCGTATTACTTAAAAGAGCACCGCAATGTAACCAGCAGAAGGCTTCACTTTATTGGCAGCACGCTAGTACTTGCAGTCATCTTTATTGCATTGTTCAAGCAGCAATATAGCTTGCTGTGGTTATTACCGGTTATTGGCTACGGATTTGCTTGGATTGGGCATTTCTTTTTTGAAAAAAACCGCCCCGCCACTTTTAAGCACCCCTTTTATAGCTTATGGGGAGATTGGGTCATGTTTAAAGATATACTTACCGGTAAAATAAAATTTTAATTTTTATATTATTTTATTATAAAAATCACTCGCAACCTTTTTAAACGCTATACAAATTTCAGCTTAAATAACCTGCTCTTTATATGTTAATTTATTTAACATATAAAAAGTGGGTTATACACTTAATTTAAATAAACACTGAGTAACAGCCATTATTAAAGGCGCACACACTGCTCTTACCTGTTAACTAAAAGTAAACCTCATGGTTGCCAATTATTTTAAGCTCCATCAATTACTTACAAACTCCTGCCTATTTATAGCTTTTACCTCATTTAGTTTTATTAATTAAACCTTGTAACTATATACCCCTTAATTTTAATTGAATGTTATTCAATTGACTCATTTTGTTAATGCGGTTTATGTTCTCAAAGCAGCTCCATTAAAATGTAGCGGCTATAAAAACAAAAATTTTTAAATCAATGGGTGATCAGATGAGGATTAACAACATGAATCAAAGCCTACCGTTTAGGTTAAATAACTTAAAAGTGAGTACAGCAGTGGCTGTGGGTGCATCACTTTCGCTATTTGGTGCGTTTTCTGCACACGCGGCACAGCAAACACCTCAAGTACAAGAAGATATAGAGCAAATTAGCGTAATTGGCTCACGCCGTTTAGGGCGCACAGTTGAAGACAGCGCCGTACCTATTGATATTATTGGCGCTGAGGCGCTTACCAGTTCAGGCCTTACGGAAACAAACGCGCTACTGAGCAATTTGTTACCAAGTTTTAACTTTCCACAGGCATCGCTTACCGATGGCAGTGATCATGTACGCCCTGCACAACTTCGTGGTTTAGCACCCGATCATACCTTAGTGCTGGTTAATGGAAAGCGTCGTCATAGTAGCGCACTGCTTAATTTAAATGGTTCAACGGGGCGTGGCTCATCTTCTGTAGATTTAAATGCAATACCAGCTAATGCTATTGAACGCATTGAAGTTTTACGCGATGGCGCTGCGGCGCAATACGGCTCTGATGCTATAGCGGGTGTGATTAATATTGTACTTAAAAGCGCAAGCAGTGGCGGCTCCCTTGCGGCTATTTATGGGGCAAATATCACCGAGATGGATGGTGTGCCTCAGCTTGAATCGGTATCTGAGGGTAGCGATGGCAACCTAGCATTTACCGAAGGCGGCGATCGCTCTTTAACCGATGGGCAAACGCTCACTTTGCAAGGTAATATGGTTTAGAGCTTGGTGATAATGGCTTTTTAAACATTTCGACCGAATACCGCGACCGCCACTCAACTAACCGTGCCGATTACGATCAACGCGAAAACTACGACCGATTAGAAGATGGCTCACTCGACCCCCGCGAGTTTACAGTTAACCGCTATAACCATAACTTTGGTAATGGGGATGTAGAAGACCTATCGGTTTTTTATAATGCAGGGTATCAATTAGCTAACGATGCAGATTTGTATTCATTTGGCTCTTACTCTAAACGTGAGGGTGAAGGCGCTGGTTTTTATAGACGCGCAAGCGATAGCCGTAATATAGTAGAAATATACCCCGACGGTTTTTTACCTGTGATCACCTCAGATATAAACGACTACTCACTCGCGTTAGGTGTTAAAGGCTTTATAAGTGATTGGAACTACGATGTATCGGCTGTGTATGGTGAAGATGCATTTGAATTTGGTGTAACCAATAGTTTAAATACCTCATACGGCCCAACAAGCCAAACACGCTTTGATGCAGGTACGCTGACATACGATCAACTTACTTTAAATGTTGATTTAAGCCGCGAAGTGGATGTCAGCTTTTTAGAAAGCGCGGTAAGTGTTGCCATTGGGGCTGAGTACCGCACAGAAGGCTATCAAATAGAAGCTGGCGAAGAAGCCTCATACGCACAAGGCTCATTTGGCCCAGGTGGCGTAGTCACAGGCGAAGATGGCCCATTTGGTGCAGCAGGTGCGCAAGTATTTCCAGGCTTTACACCCGAATCAGAAGGTGACAACAGCCGCCATAATGTAAGCTTTTACATAGACTTAGAAACCTACCTGACAGATGATTGGAATATAGCTGTGGCAGCCCGTTACGAGGATTACTCAGATTTTGGCGATACACTTAACGGCAAAATTGCAACGCGCTATTCGTTAACCGAAGATTTAGCCATACGCGCCTCAGCCTCAACAGGGTTTAGAGCGCCTTCATTACAACAGCAATATTTTACTTCGGTTGCTACCGTATTTGTTGATAGCGTTCCGACCGAAACCGGCACCTTTGCACCAAGCAGCGATGTAGCCAAAGCGCTTGGATCACCGGGCCTTGATGCCGAAGAAGCCACTAACTACGGGGTTGGCTTTACTTGGTCTACCGACTTTAATTTCAGCTTATCGGTTGATTACTATCAAATACTAATTGATGACCGTATTGTTTTATCTAACAATTTATCGGGCGCAGCAATAGAAGAGCTACTAGCAGGTACGGGCGCTAACCAAGGCCGCTTTTTCTTAAACGCTATAGATAGTAAAACGCGTGGTGTTGATGTGGTTGCCTCGTACAACTTAATCACCGATGGCTATGGTGATATTGCCTTTAGCTTAGGGTATAACTACGGCAAAAATGAAGTCACTGATATTATTGACCCGCCCGCTGAACTGCAAGGTGCTGGGTTTGATCAAGACAACTTGTTCTCAGGTACAGAGCTGCGCCGCTTTGAAGTAAGCACCCCGCGCAATAAATACAATTTAAGTGCTACATGGACCCATGATGCGCTGCGTACCACACTAAGAACTACGCGTTATGGTGAAACCCAAGACCCTTCATCAACGCCTGAGCTAAACGAGGTATTAAAGCCTAAGTGGATCACTGATTTAGATGTAGCCTATGCCGCTACCGATAACCTAACGCTTAGTTTAGGTGCCAATAACATATTTGATGTATACCCAGATCCTACCCGCGAAAATGTAGAAGAAGTCTCTACTTTTTCTCGCTTGTTTGCTTATTCGAGCTTTTCGCCCTACGGATTTAATGGCCGTTACGTGTACGGCAAAATAGAAATGAAGTTTTAAGCGCTATACATTTAAAAAAGTACTCAAAAACACAAAAGCCACCTAGTCGGTGGCTTTTTACTGCGAACTGCTCAAATCAATTAGATTTTAGTTAACCAGCCGTGTTTGTCTTCACTTTTACCCCATTGAATATCGTTCAATGCTTGGCGTAATCGCGCTGTTGTAGGACCTGGCTCGCCACTGCCTACTTTGTATTCTTTATCGTTATGAATAAACGTGCCTACCGGTGTTAATACCGCAGCAGTGCCTGAAAGTGCAGCTTCTGTACCTGGCTTTGCAGCACGCTCTAAAAGCTCGGTAACGCTAAAGTTACGCTCGCTTACCGTCATACCTAAATCTTTTGCAATGGTTAAAATGCTATTACGGGTTACGCCATGTAAAAACGTGCTATCAAGCGCTTTGGTAATAATTTCGTTACCATCAATAAGAATAAAGTTAGCTGCACCTGTTTCTTGTACGTCGCCGCCAGGGCAAAACAAGATTTGATCGGCTTGGTATTTTTCGCGCGCTGCGCTAATTGGTGCAAGTGCACTGGCGTAGTTACCGCCACTTTTTACCATGCCCATGTGCGGGGCACAGCGCATGCCATCTTCTTCAAGTAATACGCGTAGTGCAGTAGCGCCGCCGGTAAAGTAATCGCCAACTGGCGATAAAAGTGTATATAACAACGAGCTCATTGAAGGTGCAGCCGCTTTACCAATGGCAGCCTCTGTTCCTATGTGAGTTGGGCGAATGTACATAGAGCCCGGTGGCAATGGCGTTTCATCAGCATACTCTTTAACAATCTCGATAATCATGTCTTTTAGCATTTGACCGTCAAAACTTGGTAAGCTTAATAGCGCAGAGCTTTGCTGCATACGCGCAATGTTTGCATCTATTCTAAAAATATAAATAGAGCCATCTTCGTGGCGAAAAGCTTTTAAGCCTTCAAAACACGTGCTTGAATAATGAAGGACGTGCGCGCCCGCATGAAGTTCAAGTTTATCGGAAGGGACGATTGAGCTTTCGCTCCATTGGTTATCAGAAAAACGAGCTTGAATCATCTGCGGCATAAACACGGTACCGAATGCGGCCATTTTAATCTCTCTTGTGTGGTCTATTTTTCTCCATTGTATGACATTCATGCATCATTTAACCATAGCAAAACTGAGGCTTTTTTAATTATCAAAAAGAATTTTTTGCAACTGCTGTTTATAAATTGGCCATATTGCTAAGCACATACAAAAAAGCCGATTAATGCACCTTCATTAATCGGCTTTTTAAAGGCACATTATTTATTTAAACGAGTACCTAATAATACGTTTTAATACCGAGCTGTATTGTTTAAAAAAACCACCTGTATGATAATCAATACCGTGCTTTTGCATAATGGCTTGCACTTGCGGGGCCACTTCTTGATATCGTGAGGACGGCATATCAGGAAATAAGTGATGCTCAATTTGGCAACTTAAATGCCCAGTTAAAACATGAAACCAATGCGGGCCTTTGATATTAGATGAGCCTAAAACTTGGCGATAGTACCACTGCCCTTGCGTTTCGTTTATGCAGTCTTCTTGTTTAAAGGTTTCGGTGTCCTCGGTAAAGTGGCCACAAAAAATAATGGTTGAAGTCCATAAATTACGGATCAAATTTGCCAGTAAGTTGCCTGCTAATACCCATAAAAACAAAGGGCCTGCCAATAAAGGAAATATCACATAATCTTTTATTAATTGGCGCGCACCTTTACTAAAAAAGCGCTGTTTTAGGGTAGAATGCGATACACCCCCTTCGCGGTTTTCTTTCTTTTTACCTATAAACACACGTTCCGCTGCCAGTTCGTGATACGACACACCCCACTGAAACAGCACACTTAAATTTATATATGTAATAAACTGCCACACATTTTTTAAGCGCCATTTAAAATCATTGCTTAAACGCAATAAACCATAACCAAAGTCGCGGTCTTTACCAATAATATTAGTGTAGGTGTGGTGCTCAAAGTTATGAACGCGATGCCAACTTTGCCCATCGCAAGCAATATCCCATTCGTAGTGTTGCGAGTTAAGCTGCTTGTCGTTCATCCAATCGTATTGGCCGTGCATAACATTGTGGCCAATTTCCATGTTGTCTAAAATTTTTGCCAGCGCTAATAACAGTACACCCGCAACCCATAAAAGTGGCTGAATAAAGCCCAGCATAAGTAAAATACGGCCACTCCACTCACATAGCCGCTGCTTTTTAACGACCGAGCGAATGTAGTTTGCATCTTGTTGCCCTACTTTGCCTAGCGTATCCATTTTTATGCTATCTAAATCGTGGGCTAACTGATCAAAGTTTATGTTTTTCATAGCTGTAACTCCAAGTCGCTAACAGGTTGACTTACACACAGTTGAATTAACTGCTCGCCGTTATCACTCAACTCACCAGTTTTTAAATTACGCACCACGCCCGACTTTTTAATGCACTGGCACTGGTGGCAAATACCAATGCCACACCCGCGTTTAACCGGTAATTGTTTTGCTTCAAACTGTGCTAACAATGCGTTGTTAGCATTTACGATATGAGCGCTGCTATTAATCTGTACGTTAAACAGGCTGTCGTCATTTTGGCTTGGCAGCGTTAAACCAAATGCCTCTTGGTAGTAATTTAAATGGTGTTTTTTAGCAAAGTCACACACCGTTTTCATGAAGTTTGCAGGCCCACAGCAGTATATATCTGGGTTTTCCCATACATTTACATGGCGAGTAATATCATCTGATTGCTCGCGTGTGAGCAGTAAAAACGAAAAATGCGAAAACTGGTTTGCTAATGCGCTTAGCTCCTCTACACATTGGTGTGCAGCAGCTTTGGCATAATAAATTAGCGATACTTTTTGTGTGGTATGTTTTAAATACTCACTAATCATGGCAAGCATAGGTGTAATTCCCGAGCCACCCGCTATAAACGTTGCATTGTTTTGGGTGTTTTTATAAACAAAGTCGCCACTAGGCGCTGAAATATTGCACCACTCACCGACTCGTAAAGCCCTGCTTAAAAGGCTTGTAAAACGCCCTTGCTCATTAGTTTTAATTAATAAACGCACCAAGCCCGTTTTTTTAAATTGCTCAGGGCTTGAGGCAACCGTAAACACACGAGTTAATAAACGCCCGTTTATTTCTACCGTTAAACTAATATGTTGGCCAGCAATGTGTGCCTGCCAGTGCTGAGTAGGCTTTAAGGTAATACTTAAAAAATCACCATTGTGCTGCGTCAGCTCTTCTATTTTTGCTCTATAAAGACCAGCACGCCACGCAGGCTTAACCATTTGCATTATGGGCTCAATGTAGCCTGCAAAGCTTTGATGGTGTAAAAACCACTTCGAAAATTGGTCTAATACTTTAGTAATCATCACTATTAATCTCTTGGATATTAAATATTGAATTTGAACTTACATGTGTACGCTCAAACTTCAGCGCACAAGTGTACGCCCAAAAAAATTAATTTCAATAGTATTAGAGTAAATATTCAGTTTTTTAGCGCAATTTTTACGCATCTCTCTAATTTAAAGCGCTGTACTAAAGCCTCAATTAAGGTGTAATAAATAGCTGTTTAAAATATTAAAACCAGCCATACAGCACTGCGGGTAAACTCTTTATGATTGAAATATATATAGTTTTTATTAAAGCGCTACATTTAGCAAAATCTGCAGCAGCATGCTAATGTAGGTATTACTTGCTTATTTATTGGACAGGACAACAACTGTGTTTTTACCAACAAAAACGATTGCTAAAACATTATCAACAGCGTTCATAGCTGTACTCGTTTCAACGCCGGTGGCAGCTGTAGATTACAAAACCCTTGATGTATTACCGCTCAATGTAAAGGCCGTCAGTGTGGCTAAAGGGGTAACTATCCCCTGGGCTATTGAGCCGTTAAGTAATGGTGATTTACTTATAACCGAGCGAAGCGGCGCACTTTATTTACTACCTAAAAACTCATCAACCTTAACTAAGCTCTCGGGTTTGCCACAAATTGATGCCAACGGGCAAGGCGGTTTACTAGATTTAGCCCTACATAGCGGACCAAACGATAACCAATGGCTTTACATAACTTACTCAAGTACCCAAGGCGCTAAAAGTGGCAGTAATACAGCCCTAATGCGCGCCAAGCTTAGTGACGATCGCACTGAGCTTTTAAGCATACAATTACTATACAAAGGTGAGCATAACAGCACAAAAGGCCAGCACTACGGAAGCCGTATTGTGTTTGATAACCAAGGGTATGTTTACTTTTCGATTGGCGATCGCGGCTCGCGCGATAAAAACCCGCAAGACTTAACTCGTGATGGCGGTAAAATTTATCGCTTACACGCTGATGGCCGTATTCCTAAAGATAACCCGTTTGTAAATCAAAAAAGCGCTAAACACGCTATTTGGTCATACGGACACCGTAACCCGCAAGGCATGTGGTTTGAAAAAACAACACAAACGTTATGGTCTCATGAGCACGGCCCACGCGGCGGCGATGAGCTAAACATAATTAAAGCGGGCGCTAATTATGGCTGGCCGGTGGTTAGTTATGGAGTTAATTACAGCGGTACTTCGTTTACCGACATACAAGAAAAAGACGGCATGCAATCGCCCGTACTGCATTGGACCCCCTCCATTGCCCCTTCTGACACGTTATTGGTTAGCAGCGATAAGTACCCGCAATTAAAAGGCAAACTTTTGCTATCGTCTATGAAATTTTCGTTTTTAAGTGCACTGGAAATATCTAACAAAGGTGTTTCAAAGCAATATAAAATTTTAGAAGGAATAGGCCGCGTCCGCAGCTTAGCACAAGGCAGTGATGGCTATATTTACTTAGGCATTGACGGACAAGGAATTAAACGCCTTGAGCCTGAGCAATAAAACCGTTAGTAACCGCAGCATAGCAAATAATGCGTTTACCTTGTTTTTATATAACAAGGTAAACGCCCTTCAGCTAAAAGAACTATTTAGCTCTTTGTAGCGTATGGTAATGCTAGGGCGTGTTGATCTTTGATGGTTGAATTTGCAGCAGTATGTTTGGTTTTTAGGCAAGGCAGAGCCTATGAAGTGTGGTTACTCCCCATAAATAGGCGATAACGCAGCATAAATGCCAAACATACGCTGCCCTTTGGGTTCTGCCTAGGGGCGATAAACTCTTTGTTGCCTACATGGATGTAGGTAAGGGGCGTGAGCAGGACGCGGAAGCTTTGCTCGGTTTTTACTTAGCCCACTAGGTTACAAACCTCGCGCCGCGATTTAATCGCCCCTAGATTGAACAAATTTCAATCCGCAAAGATCAACACGCCCTAATACTTTTATAAAACTAAGGAGCCACATGTTTTCACTATTTAAATCAGACCCGACAAAAAAACTACGCAAAGAGTATGACGCAAAGCTTGAGCAAGGCATGCAAGCACAGCGTAAAGGCGATATTAAAAGCTACGCCATGTTAAGCGCAGAAGCCGAAAAAATCTGGAGTGAAATAGAAGCGCTTGAAGCTAAAAAAGCCAGATAATACCAATCGTGTTAAGTAATTAGACATTTATAGCGACGGATAAATAGAGTGATAACAAGGCATAAGTTTCGACATGTAGTTTTTCTACATGAGAAATTTATAACGCAGTTAACGCTTTATTTAGCACGCGAGAAAGGCTAAATATTTAAGTCGATTGGTATAAATATCGTGTCTGTACTGTTTTAAAAGTAGAAAGACGCGTTTAGCAAATAATTCATCACCTCGTTTTATAGCCTCCACCAGCCAAAAACCACCTTTTATAATAGGCTTGCATAAACAAATGTACTTAAAGCGGTTACTTATATTTTCGATGCAGTTTTTATTGGCGGTTAAATGATTAAAAAAGGGGTTTGGATGTCATTTTAAATCTTTAGCGCTGTATTTGCTTACTGCGCTGGCGTTTTTCCTCCTAAGTCAGAAAATGAGGACAATTTCCTCTTTTCCACCTGCCATAAAAAGAACACCCCGCCTTAAAGTTTAATACTCGCAATGTGTTACAAGATTTGTTATTAATATTAAAAATAATTAAGAGGACATACATTGCTCATAAAAAGAGGAAAGTGTCCTCTGATAAAGCTGTTAGGTTGCATATGAGCACCGAGATTGAAGTAATGTATGTGGATTGTGGCGAACATGGTAAGCGAGTTGCAGCTGTCGTCTGTTGCCATTTGTTGAAACCAGAAGGTGTGCCTGTAGGCTTTATTGAAAACTCTAGCGAGCCTAATGACCTTCAAGCGTGGTGTTACAAATGTGAAGCCTTGTTTGATGAAGAAGATGGTATGACTGAGAAGTTTCGAGCCTTTAATAAAATGTCGGTTGTGTGTGTCAATTGTTATGAAACATCAGCTGATTATCACAGAGTCGATGCTCAATAGTGTTTGTTGTAAACCAGCAACCTAACAAGCCAAGTCAGCGGGAATTTTACTCGCTGTACAACGCTCATAAAATCCCCTGCTTGGGGCGTTACGTGCTCTTTTATTCAATTAGATCAAGGTCATAAAATTAGGTATGAAAACAGGTGTTATTATTTTCCTCGTGGTACTGAGTAGCATGTTAGGCATCATGCTTGGGTTTAAGTTGGCTAGTGTGCGTGAGGTCGGTGCTATTTGGCTATGGCTAGTTGAATTGGGAACTGTGTTGGCTGGCTTCGGAACTGTTTTTGCTTCTTATGTGGGTTACTTGGCTTTGAATAATTGGAAATCTCAATCAAAGGGAGCGTCAACATTAAATCGACTTCTTCAAAACCAAGAATATATTGCGATCCTATGCTGTGAGTTTTTGGATCGTTCTACAAATTTAATGGGCGATGAAAAAGATGATATGAATGAAATTGTAAAGAAAACGGATAAAAACTTTGCAATTCTTTCTCGTCAATTACAACCTAATACTGAAATCCTAGAAATGAAAAAGTTATTACAAATGCCAAGAGTTAGAATTCGTGACTTTGGGGTATTGTGGGATGATGAAAAGAAAAAATTGCGGAAGTTAGAGTTAAAAATAAATGTGTATATTGCTCGCAACTAGCACGCACATAACAAACGCTTCAAACCTGATTCGTAAACGCGTGCGGACTCCGCTTCTCTTCATTTGGGCACAAGTTCACTCACAGTATAAGTGGGCGTTACACGCATGGATAATGCATGAGTCTTGAAGATGAATTTGATGAGTTACAAAGACTCTTCGCACAAAAAGATTTATTAACTGAGCCAAGTCGGTCATCACGCAGCGGCTTCATGGAAATTCTCTTGGCAAAGAGAAAGAATATGAAAATAAAAATATACCAAGAAAAAGGGCACCACTTACCGCATATCCATATCGACTACGGAAGGCAACAACATGCAGCTAGTTACGCCATCGAAACAGGTGAGCGAATTGAGGGTAACCTACCTAGGAAATATGATAACGATGTTTCTAATTGGCTTGAGCAGAATCGAGATAAAGTTTTAGAAATCTGGCAATCCTTACAAGCGGGTATGCCACATGAGCCACTATTAGCTGGGTTAGCCGGTGACGTGTAACAAAGCATTATGTGCCAGTGCAATATGGAGTAAGCATTGAGTTTTAGTGTTCAATCAAAATTATTAATTAGTGCAGGTGTTATAACTTCCGCTTCTGCGATCTGGCACCTACTCTGTATTTTGGGCGGTCCTAGTTGGTTTGCATTTGCTCGGGCACCTCAACAAATAATCGACTCTTCGATTCAAGGAACTTTACTTGCTCCAATTGGCACAATAATCGTTGCAAGCTTAATGTTTGCTTGTACTATTTTTGCTTTTTCAGCAGTTGGTTTAATTCGCAAAGTTCCTCTGCTCAAGTCAGCTTTAATTACCATTGCAATGATCTGCTTATTGCGGGGATTAATCGCTGTTCCTACATTTGTAACGTCCTCAGGTTTAGATACTTGGCAAATTGTAGCGAGTACTGTTTGGATTTATGTTGGTATTTGTTTTTCCGCTGGTAGTATAGAACAATATAGTCTCGGTAAATTAGGCACATAGAAAACTTCTTAAACTCTTCGCCCCATTTATTAGGTCTCACTATTATTTCCCTCATACACATTCTCAGGATTTATTTGCATTAGCAATGCTGGGTTGTCTATCGGTTTAAACCCGTATTGCGCATAAAGGCCATGGGCATCAGAAGTGGCTAATAAAAAGCGCCTAAGCCCTTGCAGCTCAGGGTGCTCTACTATCGTTTTTATGAGTAACTTGCTCAAGCCATTACCTTGCAAATCTGGGGTAATAAATACATCAGCCAAATAGGCAAAGGTGGCGTTGTCGGTTACTACGCGGGCAAAACCAACTTGCTCGTTATCAGCGCTGTAAACACCAAAGCACATTGAGTTATCAATCGCTTTTTGCATAACGCTTTTAGGTATTCCTTTAGCCCAATAGCTATTAGCAATAAAGTTATAAATAACGTTAAAGTTAAGCTTGCTTTTATCTGTGCTTATTTTGAAATTGTGGGTATTTACAGTCATAATTTATTGTCTTTTAATCATAAAATTTGAATCAATAATCTTTAACATTTTTTAACTGTTTATCATGTACTTTTGAAAGCAGCAATATCGAGCAAATAGCCCCAAGTAAGGCAATTCCCATATCAGATTGAGTATCCCATACGTACCCTTGCGTACCTAAAAATGCTTCTGCGTTTTCACCGCTTAATACTGCAACCCACCACTCTATTAGTTCGTAAAAAGCACTAAACGCTAAACATATCGATACAACAAACACATTTAGCCAGCCTTTACCATTTACTACGTTTTTACGTAGTAATATTTCACGCGCTAATAATGCAGGCACGAACCCTTGAAAAAAGTGCCCTACTTTATCGTAGTTGTTACGCTCACAGCCAAATAAGTTATCAAACCAAGGGACTTCGGCGTAGGTGTAATGCCCGCCAACCATTAACACAATACAATGCGCTAATATAAAGCCATATAAAATGGGGGTGAGTTTAAAATGCTTATAGCTGCTTGCCATAAGCACTAAACCAATTATTGCGGGGATTACTTCAAGCAGCCAAGTAAACTGATCTTTTGGGTTAATTCCGGACCAAGTTAATACAATAAAAAACAGGCCAAGCCATAAATACTTCATTTAGAATCCTTGTCTAAATTGATTGAATTTACAGCATTTTATATCTCTAAATTGCCCGATGCTACCGATAGTTTGTTTTAGCGGTTAATCGATTAAATAAGCGAGGAAAAAACCGTTTAATGGTCGGTGCCCAGCCACTTAGGCCTTTGCCAACAATCACTTCGTCTTTTTTATTATGAATTGCGAGGATCATTTTTTTAGCAGCTAGGCTTACATCCATGCCATTTTCTATTGAGTGCTCTGGCTTGTTTTGCGCTATGCCTTGCTCGTTTAACGAATTATGTGCAATGGCGGTTTTAATAGAGCCGGGGCAAATAGTTAAGCAATGAATGTTATGCTCTGAAAGCTCAGCACGCAGGCAATCCATAAAGCCCACTACCGCATATTTAGAGCCTGAATAGCCCGTTCTAAATTTAGAGCCTACTTTACCCGCAACGCTACTAATAGAGACGATTGAACCGCTTTGCCTTGCTACCATACTAGGCGCTACCGCTTTGGTAAGTGCAATGAGGCCAAAATAGTTAACTTCCATTAATTGGCGATAAACATTAAATTCGTTTTCTAAAAATAAGCTGCGCTGCGATACCCCACCGTTATTAATTAAAATATCGATAGCAGGTAATGTACTCATTAAATCAGTAACTTGAGCTAAAACAGCTTCAGGCGCTGACAAATCAAGAGGCACAATAATGTGGCCATCGCCATGTAAGCTTTGTTTTAGTTCGTTAAGTTTATCAACGCTTCTGGCTGATAAAATAACCTTGGCACCCAGTGCTGCAAACTGTATTGCGAGCTCTTTGCCAATACCTGATGATGCGCCGGTGATCCATACGGTTTTATTTTTATATTGCATGGGTTATTTGCCTTTATTATTTTATCCGCTGCTAATAGCAATCGTGTTAAGTATTAAACGTTTATAGCGACAGATATATGATTTATAACGCGGTTAATGCTTTATTTAGCACGCTAGAATAACTAAATATTTAAGCCGCTTAGCATTATGCCTTGGTGGGGCCTGCTATGGCGTTAACTTCATGCTCTAGCGATTTATAAAGCCCCATTAAAAATAAAAGCTCAACGGTTACATACAACGGGCCAATAATTAGGCCAATTAAATCATCTACAAACGCAGGCTTTTTACCCTCATAATAATGGCCAATAAACTGCAGTACCCAGCCAAATACAAACACGCCCACACCAATACTTAACCAAGGCCAAAAAGCCATAGCAGCGATTGGCTGCGCTGCTAAAAGCAATAAGGTAAACAGTACACCCATTATTGAACCAAGCGACACGCTCAGCATTAAGTAATACACCACGCTTGCAAAAACAAAAAGCTGCGCGCCATCAATAAGCAGGCTGCCAATGGGTATTTGAATACGCGCTAACAAGCAAAGCACCGCAAATACAATAAGCGGAATACCAAAAAAATGAGTTAAAACATTGCGTTTAGAGCGATGGTACAAACCGTATGTACCAAGCTGTTGCTGTAGAGTTTTCATGTGTGTGCCTTTTATTGTGTTTTTTACACTATATCAGGCTTTTAAAATATCACTCTGTCGGGGAGCCGACATTTACTGATTACAAAGTAGCTCTAAAGCAGATTGGTTTAAAATGGTCACTTTGTTATAGCCGACCTCAATGAGTTGCTGCTTTGCTAATTTTTTTAAAATTTGATTGGCGGTTTGCCGTGTAAGGTAAGTCATATCAGCCAATTGCTGCTGAGATAACGTAAACGTATGGCCATTACTATGCGCTAAATGCGCGCACAATATAAGTAAACGTTTTGCAACGCGCTGCTCGGCACTTAATAGTGCGTGATCTTCCATGCTAGTAAACATAACTCGCAATTTTTGGGCAAGGAGTAACCCAAAGTCTTGCCAATAATGCGGGTATTGTTTTAACAATTGCTCTAGTGCGCGTTGCCCAATAAAACACAGTGTTACATCGGTTTGCGCATAAACATCGTGGGTGCGCATTCCGCGGTCAAATAAAGTGACTTCGCCAAACCACAGCGAGGCGTCAACAAAACTTAAAACAGCTTCTTTACCATTATTACTTACCCCACTAATACGCACCACACCACTTAATACAGCATAAATACCGTCGTGTTTATCACCTCGTAAAAAAAGAGATTGGTGCGCGCTAAGGCTTAAAGTTTTTGCGTGGCTTAGTAAAAAATGTTTTAAGTGTGCATCACGCTTAGAAAACCACTGCCCTTGTTCAATAATGTTACAATGTGCTTTACTTAATCCATTCATTGCATTGTGTTTATATGTGGTTGAAGCTCTATTGCCAACGACTTAGGCAAGTCTAAATTACTGGCAATAACAAAGTCGTTATACGCCTCATTACCAGAGAAAAACTCCGCAATAAGCGTTTTATTTTTATATACGTTCACTGAAACACCACTGCCCATACCACCAGCATTAATAATGTAGTAATAGTAATTGCCTTTGTTAAAAAACAAAATACTTTCGCCTACTTTCCCTATTTGACGATAGTAGCTACCAAATGGCTGCGCGGCAGTGGCCGTATACTCTAGGCCAATTTTTTGCTCAGTGCCATAACGATAAGTAATAGCTGAGTTATCATTGGCCACACACACAGACAAAATATTATCAGTGGGCTTTAGTGTATAAGTCACTTTTGCGGTTGGGTTGCGTATAACCTTTTGCATTTTTGCATTTATATATGCTGTTTCACCACGTTTACAGTGACTTGGTACAATTCCCTCTATTAGGCCTTCTACAACAAGGTGCTTTTGCTTAATAGCAGTAGCCGGTAAATTAGCGTTTTCGTTTTTAGCCACTAACGGCGTTTTACTGCTACTAAATAAACTCACTTCCTCATCGCAACCATTTAAAAAGAGTACGGGAATACAATAGCAAAAAGAGATCAATTTGAAACTCATACTAATTCCATCTAATACAACTTAACCTTAAAATAGCGGCAAAATTAAGCACTAGCAACCATTAAAAATGGTAAGTTTTATAATTCTTTTTTTTAACCATGTTATGCAAATATTGCTTTACTATTTAGTGACTTATTTAATGTTTATTTACACATTAATTGGTTTATTTACGAACAATTCATAAACCAATTCATACCTGTATGTCTATTATCAATATAGGGACAATAAGCCCTCTTTTTATAATACTTAAACACAATAATTGCGAATAAATGTTGGCTTAGCGTAAAACAATGTTGGCTTTTATTAATATAAATTCGCTTGGTTAGGTAATCTATTTTAAGTAGGAGGCGTGTTGAGTTTTAGGCAAAAATTACATTGTTGAGCTTTCTTTAGCAGAACACTTTAACGTAGCAAGGTTTGCTTTGGGTTCTATAGTATTAGCTAGAAAAGTTAGCGCATGCCTTTTAAAGGCATGCGCGGTAAATAATAAAGCGCTGCGACTCCTGAGCTAAGGCTAACCTAATCAGATGAAGAATCGTTTTCTTCACGCTTATATATGTAGGTTTGCTGCGTTTTAAAGCCAAAGCCTAATGTATCACTGTCATTTACAAGTTTAACTTTACCATCAACAACAGTTAGCCCTGGTCCGTTAATTTCAGGCGGTTTGATTGGGTTTACTGCACCTTCACCAGTAAGGCTCGGGCCGATTAAATAAAATTGGCTTACTTGGCTCACAGGTATTGTTTCTTCGTACTCGTAGCCACCACCTGGGGTACCGTCATCTGGGTCACCATCATCAGGTGTTGGCACATCACATAATCCATTATTATTAGCATCTATACATGAGTCGCCTTCACCAAAATACAACTGAGCGGTATCGGGCACATCGTAGCTGGTAGTAAATTTAAGTTGGTCGTACACTTTTGTGCCATAGTGCAAATGAAAAGCGTACATTGCACCACCGCCCCCTGTTAAAGAGCACTGATTTTTATCAGACTCTAGTGCAGGTGTAAACGATGTATAATAAGCTACGCCTCCTACCACGGTGGCTGCAGCCAATGATTTTTCACCATTACTTAGCTCATATCGCCACCCTTTAAAGCCTGCTAAATCAGCTTCAAGTTCTACAAACTCATCTACATTATCTAGTGCATTGCCAAATGGGTCGTCATTCATAAGCATTAAATCACTTGGTACTATGGGCTCTGGCGTATTTTGTGAATCGAAGGTTTTAGTTACGGTTTGTTCATCGCGAATCATGTAAAGGTGATCTTGCTCATTGGTTGCAAGCGGATTTGAGCGATTACCACTGCCTATCACGATTGCATCGTAAGGCGTATCTAATCGTGTGGTTATTTCTTCACCGCCATAGCTCGTTTTGCTCACTTTACTAAACATAGTACGTGCCACTAGTGGCTTGTAAAAAAAGCGTCGGTCTTGGGTTGCTAATGAACTGCCAAGCTCTGCTAATTTGTAATGAGAAAAACTATTTTTGTCAGAGCCTGGCATATCCACACGCCAAATATTACCCCCCGTATCGGTGGCATATAAACGGTCAATGTAACCATCATAATCTGAGTCAAGCGTTGCTATATCAGCAGCTATACTGTGCTTACCTTGGAAATTATTATCCTCGGGCGTTAACGCCCATACTCTTTCGCCGGTTTTAGCCTTAACAATGTAAATTCCCGTGCCTGATTCATCCTCGCTACGAATCGCGTTGTCTTTGTTTGTATCGTATCCGCCACCAAATACCAGTAAAGGCTCATCTCCAAACGCTTTAATATAGGCTATTTGTGGTTTTGACCAGGTTTGAGCTAGGTATTCAAACCCATCTGAGCCGCCTACAATAGGCTTACTCCAAAGCTGTTTTGGTTTATCTGGTGCGCTAATATCAAGTGCATAATAGTTTTTACCCCCGCGGCGCATGCCAGCAAATGCCCATACTTCATCACCTTTAGTGGCATCTATTACTCCGTCATTTAAGCCGTCACTGTTTAAACTTTTATTGTTAAAAAACACACTAATAGGCCCATCCATACCATACACTTTAGTATTGGCTTGATTTGTACGAAGTGCAGGTATGTTTTTTAACAGCTCAGCAGGCATAAACGCCCACTCCTCTTCAATGCTGTTACCTTTATCGTTAAACATGTGCAGAAAGCCAGCATTAGTGCCCACTAAAATACGTATGTTGCCATCACCATAATCAATAGATACCGGCTTAGAATGCAAAGGATCACCAAAAATATTGGCACGCTGATCTACTGATGAGCTATCGCTATCTTCGTTATCTACATCCATGCCTCTTGCCCAATTAATATCATTGCGCGAGATAGCAATATCAGTACCCGGTATGATGCCACCTATGGCGTCTGACACTATATTTAAAATTTCTTTAACTCTATCAAAGGTAAAATCAACAATACTACCGTCCGAATCTATATACAGTTTGCGGCTTTGTGAGTCTAAGCTTGAAAGTAAGTAGTTTACGCCGCCTTGTGCGACTAAATTACCATCAGCCGGTTTATTTGAAGGTAGCCAAAACGTGCGAGCGTCTTCTTTAATTAGGCCGTCATCACCTATTGCCTCACGGCCTGTGGAGTCAACTATGTTAGAGCCCGACATAACTAATTTTTTTAAATTGCCGCCCCAACGAGCCCCGGTCTCAGGATAGAACATAGCAAAATAGATTGCTTCTCGGCTGCGGGTTTGGTCAACGTTATTACTGGCAACCGTAGGCGATGAAAAGCTATCGTTTACTTCGCGTATTCTAGAAATAGTATTATTTAACGCTTCAGAGAGCTCTGCTGAGGTATCTGCGTGAAGGTACTCGCCACCACCTAGTTCAGCGGTTTTTTCAAGAAGCGTTTTACCTTTGCTACTCATGCCACTACCAAAACCAATAGTAAATACGCGGCCTGTGTCTGCTACTTCCGGTGTGTCTTCGTAAAGATCTATTTCAACGTCTTGTGTACCATGAATTATTTGCGCTAATGCTGCTAAATAACTATTACTTGTTTTGCTGGGGTTATAACCAAATTTTTGCTTGTATAAATCTTTAATATCGTCATTACGGTTATTATCCTGAGTAGGGTCGCCGTCGGTCATTAATATTAAATTTATAGAATTATCACAGCGCTCTTGCGAACCATATGCCTGTCTAAACGGCGATATATAATCAGGGGGCGTTAAAGGGTTGTCATTGGTCTCTACACTAAAGTCACGTTGATTGGTATTTTGTCCATACCAAACAGTTTGGCCTGTCATATAAAGGTAGGCTTCCCATAAGGTTTCTGTAACGGGGGTGTTTCCGCTAGCAGGTAGCTTTTCAATTTGGCCTAAAATAGTGTCATGTGATGAGCCTAAACCAGCCATAATATAACCACCGTTGTTACCATTAAAACGCATTAAACCAAAGTCAATGGCGCTATTATCATTAACCAGTTGGGTCATGGCATCTTTAGCTGCATCTATTTTTTTAGGTCCGTTGTAAGGAAGCTTACTTCCCATACTTCCGGAGGTATCAAAAATAATCACAACACGGGGGTTTTCATCGGTTTCTACGTTATGGTTTACGTATAGCTCTATATCTTCGGCGGTTACAGAGAGGCTAACAGTTGCTGCAAAAAAAGATGCAACAATGCGATTGAAGGTAAATTTCATTTTAAATCCTTTTATCTGCGCTAAAATCACGCAGTTCCATTAAAAGTGCAGTTACTTATTTATTTTTAGTTTTAATTAGAAAAATGCACAAAACAGCTAAATGCCATTAAACATAAACTTATTTACAAAGATTAATATTAACTGAATTTGCTATATTTTAAGTACTTTAATGAAAACAGGCGCAAATATAAAGAAATTTAATACCCTTAGAGCATTTTATATACGCATCGCCATTAGTAAAATATCCCGCTTTTAAAAACAATTAACCCTGTGATTCTCGGTTAACCTTACTTGCAATGGTGTTATTACCATATTTTAAGTTTAAAACCCCCTATTAAAATAGGTATTTAAGTGAGGATACACGTTAAACCCGCTTAAAAATTAACAACTCACATTGGTTAATTTAAAAAATAAAAACTAAAAAGCCCCCGCGAGTTATAAACTCGCAGGGGCTTTTTAAGTGCTAAGTAATAAATTTATAACGATAAATCTTCTTTAGCACGCGTTAAATTATGAGATACCAGTGAGTTTTTAGAGATTTGATACGCTTCGTATAAATCTGAAAGGCCTGCGGTGTCTTTTTTAGCCATCATGCGGGCTACACCACGGTTACTTAATGCAAACGATGTAAGTTCGCGCACTTTTAAACGTGGGCCACGGCTTTCTTTTAATAAGGCAATTGCTTGTGTACAAATGGCTTCAGCTTCTGTGTAGTTTTTAGATTCTACATTAAGTGCACAGCTATTAAATGGCTGTTCAAACTCAGGTGCGGCTGTTACAGAATCTTCAATAACCATTAATTTGTAGTCACTTTGATCAGCCATTGCAGCAGCTGAGCAAGTTAATAATGAGCCAAGAGCGATGGTTTTTAAAAGTGTACGTTTCATGATTATCTTCCTGTTTGGTTAGTCGTGCTTGTTGCCGACAACTTAACTTTAGATAAATCCTCTTGCCCCGACAAACGATAAAAACAAACCTAATAAGTGAGAAAATCTAACTTATAGACTTAGCCTACCCTTCTTTTACAGCAGAAGATTGGCCGACTGAAAGCTATAAATAAACTTAAATAAACTCAACAATTTACACAATGGTTACCTATTGCCAAAAAAGCATTAGTGTTGTAACTTTGTTAATTAACCCAATATTTACAAGGATTGTCATGATTAAAAAAACAAAAAATATAATTTTATCTAGCTCAATTTTATTACTCTGTGCATGTGGCGGCTCCTCAGAGAACGAAGGCAAGGTTATAAGTTCCGACCCTGCAATATGTGCTAGTCAAACAGCACAAAACGAAGCCCTTTGGGACTACCTCCAAACAGATTATCTTTGGAGTGAGCAGCTAAATACCTCAACAAACCCATCTACATTTGACTCATTAAGCGATTTAATGAGCGAAGTTAAATCGCAAGTAGAATTAGACAAATACAGTTATGTAGTCACCGCGCAAGAATATGAAGACCGATACCTTAACGCGAGTTATTTTGGTTATGGTTTAGCAAACAAAATAGAATCTAACGGTCTTCTTGTAAAGTATGTATTTGACGATGGTAATGCAGCAGCTATGGGGTTAACCAGAGGCTCATTAATCACCAAAATGAATGGCGTAAATATTGAAGAAGCAATAACCAACAATACGTTTGACTACGATGCCTTATTGGGGCCTGAAGAAGAAGGCTATACAGTAGACGTAACGTGGATAGATTTAAACGGTGAAGAACAAACCGGCACTATGGCACGCGCAACGGTTAGCACAAACACTATTCTAGACGCCCGCATATTAGAATCTAACACAGGTAAGGTTGGCTACCTGGCCTTTAATAGCTTTATTGAACGCAGTGCCCCAGACTTAGATGACGCATTTTCGTTATTCGAGCAAGAGGGCGTTTCAGAGCTAGTACTTGATTTACGCTATAACGGCGGCGGTTACCTTAATGTAGCTAAACAACTAGCAAGCCAAATTGCTGCTGAGAACGTGCTTGGCAAGCCTATGTTTAATTACGAATATAATAAAAACCGTGAAACTAACAGCGTAGATTTCGAGTTAAATAATAATCAACCACGCCTAAATTTACCTCGTGTAGTAATACTTACCACTGAACAAACATTGTCTGCCAGCGAAGTGGTAATAAATGCGCTAGAACCTTACATTGATGTTCAAGTAGTTGGCACAAGTACAGGAGGAAAGCCTGTTGGCATGGATATTAATCAACTTTGTGACCACGTTGTGTTTGCCATAAACTTTAAAATGACTAACTCAGCTGGCTATGGTGATTACTTTGATGGTTTACCTGCAGATTGTTACGCCGAAGATACCATTAATTCTGATTGGGGCGATACCAAAGATCCTCTTCTAAGCGAGGCTCTATACTTGTTAACTAATAATAGTTGCTCAACAACTCAAACAAGCCAGTTACCTAAACAAAAATCGCTTTATAACAATTTTGGTCTATTCGATAAAAACACGATATAAAACTTTCAATTGTATACAAAAAAGCCGATGCAGGATTATCCCTTCACCGGCTTTTTTATCGCGTTATAAAACGTTTTTATAACGATAAATCTTCTTTAGCACGCGTTAAATTATGAGATACCAGTGAGTTTTTAGAAATTTGATACGCTTCGTATAAATCTGAAAGGCCTGCGGTGTCTTTTTTGGCCATCATGCGGGCTACACCACGGTTACTTAATGCAAACGATGTAAGTTCGCGTACTTTTAAACGTGGGCCACGGCTTTCTTTTAATAAGGCAATTGCTTGTGTACAAATGGCTTCAGCTTCTGTGTAGTTTTTAGATTCTACATTAAGTGCACAGCTATTGAATGGCTGTTCAAACTCGGGTGCGGCTGTTACAGAATCTTCAATAACCATTAATTTGTAGTCACTTTGATCAGCCATTGCAGCAGCTGAGCAAGTTAATAATGAGCCAAGAGCGATGGTTTTTAAAAGTGTACGTTTCATGATTATCTTCCTGTTTGGTTAGTCGTGCTTGTTGCCGACAACTTAACTTTAGATAAATCCTCTTGCCCCGACAAACGATAAAAACAAACCTAATAAGTGAGAAAATCTAACCTATAGACTTTAGTCTAACACCTGCTTTAAATAGCGTTTCTTTCACTTTAAAAAATACAGCAAAAACAAGCGAGTTAACTACGTTGGCAGTTTATTAGTAAAGGCCCACCTATAAGTAAAACTGAGTTAGTTAGCAGTTAACTTTTTATGTGGGTTTAAAAAAAACATCTTTTTCCACCCTTGGCTTTGTGTTGTAAAAAGCCACGGCATAGGCATAAGCGATAATATAGAATAATGCACATGAGGTTGCTTTCCTGCGGCATTACCTGTATCGCCCAGTAAGCCAATTTGGCTGTTTATGCTAACTACATCCCCTGCACTTACATGGTAGTCATTTAAATGTGCAAAATAATGCACTCGCCATTTTGCACCTAATACCGCAACCACTTTGCCACCTCGGTTTAGTTCACCTGAAAAAATAACAATACCGCTTGTTGCTGCAACCACAGGCGTGTTTTTAGCGCCAAAAATATCAATTCCTTTATGCACACCCGAGCGCCCCCACGGCTCATACCAAAACGTATTGTGGTTCCAATCCTTACTTGTAGCGCCTTGCACAGGAATTACTAGCTTCTCAGGAATGAGTAAACCCACTATTAATAAAATTATAACTGCGCCAAAAGTCCACTTTAGTAGTTTCAATGCATTACCTTTGCTGTGAATAGTCATTAAATTATTAATTACAATACCTGAACGCCTAGTGAGTATTATTAGAATGAAACACTTTTTTAACGTGAACTAAACTCATTAATTTTAATACAGGTTTTATTATTAATTGCGCACTGCCAGCTATAAAAAGCCAGGTACCGCTTTCAACTAATGACTCATTTAAAAAGAAAAAGCTACCAATTAAAAACCACACCGCAATTAAAAAATCGTTAACTGCGCCTAATGCTTCATAACGGCGTTGGATAGTAATATGCTCTTGTCCTAAGTCTAAATTAAGCTGATTTTTGCTGGAGCCCATCAATACTACTCACTCTTTTTACTGTGTAATTAAAAAAACTGTTTTCACTAGCATCTAATACCAATTCGCTTAATTAAGTATTATTGCGAATTGGTATAGGCTTATCTGCATAATACAATAGCAAAAAACACACAATAAAAAACGCTGCCTGATATATCAGCCAGCGTTTTTATTGGTGTAGAGTCTTTATAGCTAAAAACTCACTATTGCTTGTATATTTAATTGTTTATTTTTGGTCTTTTTCTAAACGTTTTTTAAGACTTAAAGCCGCATCTGCCGCTAATAATCGCATAAATTCAGAACCATTGCTTTGCTCGCCCTGCCCTGCACCTATTACAATTTCAGGCACTAAACGGCTTTTTCCTAAACTATTGAATAAAGCAGTTTGAATTTTCACCTCAGCTTTTAATGTTTCATCAAACACATATTTAGGATCAAGCGCTGCTGATTTAGCACGTAAGCGTGCCTCAGCTAACACATCCATACCTAGTGCTTCCAAACGCTGTTGCTTTAATATCTCTTCTTGCTCTTTAGCCAACTCAGCTTTTACAGCTACACGTTGCTGCGCAGAAATAATAGCATTCGCTTTAATACGCTCGGCATCGATTTGCTCTTTAATTTTAAGCTTTTCAGACTCTGCCCGCTGCTTTGCTATTGCTTGTTCGCCTAAGGCAACTTCTGTACGCGCTTGTTGCTCTGCTTTTTTAAGATTTTGACGTGCCAAGGCTTCATCTGCAGCCGCTTGCTTTTGCGCTTCTAAGCGCGCGTTTACTTTACTTTCGTAGTCAATATCAATAATACTTGCATCTACAACAGTAATACCATACGCACCTAAAATCGGCGCATTACGCAGCGGTTTACCCTCTTTATCAGATTTAATATTTACCGTTACACGCTGCTGTTTACTTAAGCTACCTAGTTCATCGCTTTTATCCCGCTCACCGCTGCTGATTATTTGCTCAGTAACAAAAATACCATTAGTAAGTTGATCAGAGAAGTCTTGGCTAAGTTGCCCGTTTCCACCAGAATAATGCTGCTCAACCGACATCATACGCGCCGACGCTTTAACGTTTTCTGTAGTAGCACGCATAAGTAAATTAGATATAAGCGTATCTTGCGAACCAAACTCTTCGTGTATTTTTAGTAATCCACGTAATTCACCTTTTTCAGTGGCTGGTACATTGCCTGGCAACCTAAAGCGCGATACACCACGTGCACCACCGGTTGTTGTATCCAAAAAGCGTATTGGAATAAGAGGTACAATTGCACTCGCAGTCGCGTTTTCGTCACCCGTAAAGTTAATCGATATAACCTTTTTATAAGCAGATGTAGTGCCAAATGCTTTTAAGTATGGGCCAGCTTGGTTAATAACCGTTAACTTTCCGGTAAACGCCGATTGATGAACTAAACGCTCGTCAGCTTCGTTCCAAGAAATAACTTGTGAAGTAAGCGTTGCTATAACAGCCAACACAACCACTATTGATGTTACTAAAATGACATTTCGGCGGCCAAAACGACCTATAAATGATTGTGACTTTTCTTCTGGAACCGCTTTTTTATCGCTATCCATTTTCATTACTCTCCATGTTTAGTTTTTTCTTAACAAAGTAAATAATTTCTTGCTCGCTTAAATGCGTACAAAAACTACCTGAGCGATGCAATTCTATAAATGTTGCAAGGATCTCTTCTTTGCCTTTTATTTTTTTATGTTTATCTGCTTGGGCTTGGTTTTTATCCGTAAGTTGAGTAATAAGCTCATCTACAATGGTGTCTTTATCAAACAGCACATTGTATTCCTTAGTTTTTCTTACTCGGTTTTTGCGTATATTGCTATAAATAACATAAATAGCTAAACACAAAATAATAACCAATGTACTCAACCCAACAATATAGAAAATCATATAACCTGCTTATATTTAGTTGAATGATTACGTCAATAACAGGTGTTATAAATCAATAACAAATGTTAACTCATTAATTTTACAGAAACCTCGTATAAAAAACAGGTAAAAGTAATAATTCCAAAAATAAAGCTTTCTAAAACGGGCTTTCTCGCTTTTAAATTTACATGTGAGTTTTATAAAAAAATTTTATTACACGCACAAAAAAGCCCCTACCTAATATAAATCGGTAGGGGCTTTTTTGTGACTCTCGCTAATTAAATTGCTTTATAAGGCAAGCTCTTCTTTAGCGCGAGTTAAGTTATGAGACACTAAAGTGTTTTCAGAGATTTGTACTGCTTCGTATAAATCAGCTAATGCTGCTGTATCGTTATGCGCTTTTAAACGTGCAACGCCACGGTTGCTTAAAGCGTACGATGTAAGCTGGCGTACTTTAAATTTAGGGCCTTGTGCATCTTGTAATAGTGCAATGGCTTTAGTACAAATTTCTTCAGCTTGAGCGTAATTTTTAGATTTAACGTTAAGTGCGCAGCTATTGAATGACTCTTCAAGTGGCAATGGCGCAGTAGCGGTTTTGATAACCATTAGTTTGTAGTCACTTGAATCAGCCATTACAGCTGCTGAGCAAGTTAGTAATGAGCCAAGAGCGATGGTTTTTAAAAGTGTACGTTTCATGGTTTGCCTTTCCTAATTAAGTTAGTCGTGCTTGTTGCCGACAACTGAACTTTAGAGTAATAGCTCAGCGACGACAAACGAGAAAAACAAACTCAATAAGTGAAGAAAATTAACCTATAGACTTTAGTCTAATATACGTACAAATTTAAATGTTTAACAGCGTGTAAACCAGCGTAATTACTGCTTGTTTTGAAAAAGGTTTTAAAACGAGTGTTATGCAGTAGTTACGCATACAAGCCAGCAAGCTGTACAAAAATCAATCTTTAAAATTTATTTTGTTTTTATGCTTTTGGCGACTTTTCCTACGCTCAAGCCTTGTACTAAAATTGAAAAAACCACCACTGCATAAGTTAAAGCCAATAAAATATTACGCTGCGATCCATCAGGTAGCTGCAATACTAGTGCCACCGAAATACCGCCACGTAGTCCTCCCCAGGTTAACACTTTCCATGCACCGCTGGGCAGCTCGAGCTATTTATTAAAAATAGTTGTTGTTAGGCCAACCACAATAAGACGTGCGCATAGCGCAATTAAAATGGTTAAAACGCCCGCCACCAGCAAATTAGCTGAGTACACAATCATTACCACTTCAAGGCCAATTAGCACAAATAAAATGGCATTTAAAATTTCATCAATTAGCTCCCAAAACAAATCAACATAGTGGCGTGTTTTATCACTCATGGCTAAATTACGGCCATGATTACCCACCATTAATCCCACCATAACCATCGCAAGTGGCCCCGATAAGTGCCAGTGACTCGCCAATGCATAACCGCCTATAACACCCGCTAGCGTAAGTAATACTTCTTCTTGGTAGCTATCTATTGCTTTTAATAAATAATTTAAAGCAGCGCCTAATATTAAACCAAATATTATACCGCCCCCCGCTTCAACAGCGAGTGTATGAGCCACTGAGTATGTAGTTGGCATATCACCACTGGTTAAAATTCCTAATAAAAGCGCAAATACCACCACGCCTATACCATCATTAAATAGCGACTCCCCCGCTATTACGGTTTCAATACTTTTAGGCGCGCCAGCAGAGCGTAAAATACCCATCACCGCTATCGGATCGGTTGGCGAAATCAACGCACCAAATAATAAACACCATATAAACGATAAATTAAATCCCAATAAAGGCACTACTACATATAACGCTGCAGCAATAATCACTGTTGAAATTAGCGTACCCACACACGCTAAAATACCTATGGGTAATTTATAACGTCTTAAGTCACTTACATTAACGTGCAGCGCCCCAGCAAAAAGCAGCATTGAGAGCATGCCGTCGAGCAATACATGAGTAAAATTGAGTTGATCAAGTAGGCTTACTTCGTAATCAATAAGTTCATTAAACCCTAAAAAGCCCATAAATATGGCCGAAATAGACACTAAAAGCGAAATAACCATCACCCCAATGGTGGTTGGCAGGCCAATAAACCGATGATTTATATAAGCAAGTAATGCGGTTATAGATAAAAAAATCGCGCTAATTTCAAATATGCTCAACGTACTCGTGACATCCATAATCTAGCTCTCTTAAATTTAAAGCCTAATAAGTAGTTTCCACTTTTATGATTTGCAGTTTTTAACCGTGCAACGCAAAAAGCCCATGTTAAGAATAAACCTAACATGGGCTTTTTATACACTGGCTTAATTAAAGCAAGTTTAGTGCTTTTTTATAGCGCAAGCTCTTCTTTAGCAAGTGTTAAATTATGCGATACCATTGTACTGTTAGACATTTGCGCTGCCTCGTACAAATCAGCAATGGCTGCTGTGTCATTATTTGATTTTAAGCGTGCAACACCTCGGTTACTTAACGCGAATGACGTAAGTTGGCGTACTTTAAATTTAGGGCCGTCTGCATCTTTTAAAAGTGCAATTGCTTTTGTACAAATTGCTTCAGCCTCTGCATAGTTTTTTGACTTAACATTAAGTGCGCAACTATTAAATGACTGCTCAATTGGCTGCGGTGCAGTCGCTTGTTCGATAACCATTAATTTGTAGTCACTTGTATCAGCCATTACAGCAGCTGAGCAAGTTAATAAAGAGCCAAGAGCGATGGTTTTGATAAGTGAGCTTTTCATGATTATGTTCCTGTTGAGTTAGTCGTGCTTGTTGCCGACAATTCAACTTTAGAGAATTAACACAAAACCGACAAACGATTAAAACAAAACCAATAAGTGAAGAAAATTAACTTATAGACTTTAGTCTAATGCCAAATTACTAATTTAGGGCAATTAGTATTTATACAATCGGCAACCGAACCACACCTTATTGAGTGCGTTCGAGTAACTTAATTACTTGGCTTTAAAGCACTTCTGGCTCTTCTATTTTCAGTGTTTTGAGTAATAACACAGCCTCAGCTGCATATTCATGTTAGCTATAGTTTTTCTTTATTTGTGCAGAACCAACATTACCAATACGAGAATACCGTATAACTTTCGCGTGCTTGGTAATTGATTCAAAAAAAACGGTTCCCAATCACTTAAACCAGCAGAACTGCCCGCTTCAAGTAAAATAGTATGTTTACCTTTTCCAGCTAACTCGTATTCAACGTAAAAGCCATTTAATTGAACTTTAGCCAGCTCAGCTAAAGGGCTATGTGAGATGAAAAGTGAGCAATAAATAATAACCTTTATTAATTATTTCATTGTTATAAATAGGAAGTGTTATTGAAATAATTTTACAAAATTAAGCACCTTTATGTTTAGCTTCTAGTAATATTAGGTACAATTGAATTTAATTATGTGCTGCTAGGCGTCTTAGTAACTGTACTCTGACATTTAGTTAAAGGTGAGAGCCTGAAGCTAGAGTTTAATAAAGGTAATTTTATTTTTGTAGTGCCTGATGCAGAGTGCATTTACGGTTTGTAAACCAAGCCATCTTTAAACAGCTTATTACCAAAGTGGACACTATTTCCTAAAAGCCGCTAACCCAACTGACCTGAACAACTAAGTTACCATTGCAAGTAAGTGGTTATAAAAAGATTAATAATAAATTAAGGGAATAATTATGTTTTTTCAAAAAGAAGATAACAAAGCTATTATCAGAAGCTTTCTAGATTTACAGCTATTAAAAGAGGATGAAAATAAATTCTTTGAAAATGACATAGCTGATGCCAATTTTGATTTGCTTAAAACGTCAGCAAATATCATCAAAAATACATTCAATTACCCAGTCGCTTGGGACAATTATACAAAACTAAATATCGGCCTTTATGGCGAACAGTTTCTTGATTGCATTAAAAAGGTTACGAATACTTCTGTTAACAATGATCATATATCCCCTCATATTCAAAAACTTTACTTAAGCTCATTAAGGTTTTTCTTTGAAATAGACTTTATGCTCAAAGAAGGTGAAGAAGAGCATGAAGGATTTAAAAAATCTTTTTCTGGAATGAACATAAAAAAAGAAGCTGTTAGCAATACTATAAATGAATTTTTTGATGACGAATTTAAATTAGAGTTACTTTACATCATTAACTCAACTCCACTTCTAATTACAAAAAATTTATTTCACTCTGAACAAATTAAACTTTTTTCTACATTTGACGAAAAGAGATTAACTGCTGAAGAAACATTAAATAATATTGCTAGCTCAAAAGATGAAATTACAAATAAAATATCTGACTTTCAAACCGAATTAGAAGAAAAGGAGACAATAGTTATAAGTCTCAAAGAAACGTTAGATAAACAAAAAACTGCTTTTAATTTCGTGGGTTTGTACGATGGTTTTAATCAACTATTGAGAACTAAAATTAAAGAGTCTAGAGTATTATTAGGCTTATTAGCAGTGATGGGTTGCATGATGATAATTCCATTATTATGCACGATTTTCGGTTGGCTACCTGAAAACATATTGAAAGACGAAGAGCCAATTTCTCACTTGTTGAAACTAGTCCCATTTATTTCATTAGAGATCTTACTCATTTATTTCTTTAGAGTCATACTTCAAAACTATAAATCAGTAAAAGGACAAATACTTCAAATTGAGCTAAGACAAACCCTTTGTCAGTTTATTCAAAACTATGCTGAATATTCAAAAGAAATAAGAACAAATGACTCTCACCCATTAGAAAAATTTGAAAATCTAATTTTTAGCGGGATTATTAGCGATGCTGAAAACCTCCCGAGCACATTTGATGGCATGGATCAGATAGGTAAACTATTCAGCGCACTTAAGGGTAAGGGATAGCATGGAAAAGCTCATTAAAAGAATTTGTATAACCGCTGCAATAGCTGCATTAATCGCTATAGGTACCTTCATCTCTCATTTTGGGTTAGGTTTCGCATCTAATATTGGCAACTGGGGTGCAGTAGGTGACTTTTTTGGTGGTGTATTAAATCCCACATTTGCACTACTCAGCTTAATTTTAATAGCTTATACACTAATGCAAAATAAAAAAGCATTGGATCAAAGTGAAAAAGCAATACAACAAGGCACTGAAGCAATCGAGCAAAATGAAAGAGCATTACAAGTAAGTAATGATGAGTTGGCTCTTACTCGAAATGAACTTGCTAATTCAGCAACAGCATTAGAGGAACAAGCAAAGTTACTTGCAGTACAAAGTTTTGAAACTACCTTTTTTAATATTTTGGAATTGCATAATAAACTTATCAATCAGTTCATTTATATTCACGAAAACTCCCATGAGGGGATCTCAAGAAAACTTAACATAGATTCTTACTCTGCCGGAACAGTTATGAAGGTAGAGCCAGGAATAAAAAGCATAAATCGATTATTAATGGCTATAGAAAACGCAAATAATAAAATTGTTAGTAACAAAGCAATTATTTTAACGTTTTCAATGTTCTATATATATGAAAATAAAGAATTTGGTAGGTACTTTAGAAATCTATATCAAATTTTGAAATTAATAAAAAACAGTTTCCCCGATATAGGTATTCAAAAAAAGTATAGTAATATTCTCAGAGCTCAATTATCAAACCAAGAATTATCATTATTAATTTTAAACTGCTTGTGTCCGCATGTGGATAATGGCGAGTTTAGAAAGTTAGTAATTCACTTCGAGCTACTCGAACATTTAGATATCACCTACAAGTTAGGGGATAATTACATCGCTACTTTTACAATAAATAGCCCAACACTGAATTTGACTAGTAATGAAATCGACCAGTATTTTTCAATAGACACTAGTGGCAAGCTCGTTAAGTCTGCTTTTGGACGAAACTCTCAAATTTTGGATTATTGTAAGTTCAAAAACTTGGTAGACTAGTAGAATAAAAGCCTGCTAACAGTAGGTTGTCTTCTAATAAAACCTGTTTTATCACCCAAACCTATAAACTCCCTCGCCCATATGCCATAATCTAAATAATTCATTATTTTAGTAACTTGGCGCATATTTAGGCGTTTTTAAGTTAACTACTCAGGGTTTTCAGCATGGCATATCAAGAGCAAAATCAAGCAACAATCTATTGGCACGATTATGAGACCTGGGGGGCGAGCCCTCAAAAAGATAAGCCGAGCCAGTTTGCGGGAATTCGTACCGATCTTGATTTAAATATAATTGGCGAGCCGCTTATTGAATATTGTAAGCCGCAGGCGGATTACTTGCCTCACCCTGAGGCGTGTTTAATTACCGGTATTACGCCACAAGTGGCGATGCAAAAAGGTTTGGTTGAGGCTGAGTTTATAGCCAAAATTCATGCTGAATTTAGTGCGCCAAACACCTGTGTGGCTGGTTATAACAGTATTCGCTTTGATGACGAAGTAAGCCGTTATAGCTTTTACCGTAACTTTTACGACCCGTACGAGCGCGAATATAAAAACAATAACAGCCGCTGGGATATTATTGATTTAGTACGTGCGTGTTATGCGCTGCGCCCTGAGGGGATTGAATGGCCGTTAAAAGAAGACGGCAGCCCGAGCTTTAAGCTTGAGCATTTAACGGTAGCTAATGGCATTGAACACGCCGCTGCTCACGATGCGCTAAGCGATGTAACTGCCACTATTGCACTGGCTAAACTTATAAAAGAAAAACAACCAAAGCTTTATAACTTCTTTTTTGGGCTGCGTAATAAAAAAGCGCTTGGCGAGTTAGTTGATGTATTTAACATGACGCCGCTGGTACACACATCATCGCGTATTCCTGCAACGCAGGGCTGTACTACGTGGGTAGCGCCTATGAGCTTTCATCCGGTAAATAAAAACGCGGTTATTTGTTTTGATTTAACCCAAAGCCCGCAAGTATTGCTTGATTTAAACGTAGAAGAGTTACGCAATCGTTTATACACCAAACGCGTTGATTTAGCCGAGGGTGATTTACCTGTTGGTTTAAAATTGGTGCATTTAAACAAGTGCCCTATTTTAGCGCCTGCTAAAACGTTATTGCCTGAAAACGCAGCCCGTTTAGGCATTGACCGCGAGCAATGCCTCGCTAATTTAGCTATTTTAAAAGCCAATACCGAGCTTCGCGATAAAGTAACTGAGGTGTTTAACGAAAAAGGCGATTACAGCGCGACCACTAACGTTGATTACTTACTTTACGATGGCTTTACAAGCCACGCCGACAAAGCTAAATTTGCGATTATTCGCGATGCTAAACCAGACGAGCTAGCGGGCTTAAATTTAGATTTTGAAGATAAAAAATTCAATACATTACTGTTTAGATACCGTGCACGAAACTGGCCAGAAACGCTAAACCAGCAAGAGCTTGACCAATGGCGTCAGTATTGCCAAAACAAGTTAATGCACGGAGAAGATCAACCCTCAATTAGCGCACAAGACTTTATGATCACCCTTGAAAACTTGGCCCATGAGCACGACGACAGCGAAAAAAACCTAACCATTTTAAAGGCTTTGTATAACTACGCGCAAAGCATGTAATTTTCTTTTAGTTTATTTGTATAGCGCATATAAAAACACGACGCTTTAATTACTAAAGCGTCGCGTTTTTGTTTAAATTATTACGGGCTTTGCCCATCACGCCAGCAAGCTGCGCATCTAACTAGGCATACTCAAAACGTTATTTTTTATGCAGTGCTTCAATGCGTGCTAGTAAGCTTGATGTATCGTATCGGCCCCCGCCAAGCGCTTGTACGTCGGCGTAATATTGATCAACCGTTGCAGTCATAGGTAACGTAGCGCCGTTGTTTTTAGCTTCATCAAGCGCGATGCCTAAATCTTTGCGCATCCAATCTACGGCAAAACCAAACTCGTACTCACCTGCCCACATTGTTTTGTAGCGGTTTTCCATTTGCCACGAACCCGCAGCCCCTTTTGAAATGGTTTCAATTACTTTTTCACCATCAAGCCCTGCTTGTTTAGCAAAATGTAAGCCCTCGGCTAAGCCTTGCACTACGCCGGCAATACAAATTTGATTAACCATTTTACATAACTGCCCTGCGCCCACATCGCCTAATAACTGGCTAAAACGGCTATATGCCGCCATTACGGGTTGCACTTTAGTGAAAACAGCTTCGTTACCGCCTGCCATGACTGTAAGCACGCCGTTTTCAGCACCTGCTTGTCCACCTGATACGGGCGCGTCTATAAAATCGATATTTTGCAAGGCTGCTTTTTCTGCTACTTCACGGGCTACTTCGGCCGATGTCGTTGTATGGTCAACCAAAATGCTATTAACGGCCATCCCCGCTAAAACACCATTTTCACCATAAACAACCGCACGTAAGTCATCATCATTACCTACACACATAAATACAATATCAGCATTATTAGCAGCTTCTCGCGGCGTGGTAGCAAAGCTTCCTGCATACTCATCTACCCAGCTTTGCGCCTTTGCTTGAGTGCGGTTATATACACACACATTAAAGCCCGCTTTTGCTAAATGCCCTGCCATTGGGTAACCCATTACCCCTAAACCTATAAATGCAACATTGATTGACATAAAAGTGCCTTATTTTCCTGCTAACTTAGAAACTATGCCCGATTATGTCAATCGGCTGCTTAAAAAGCGAATTAAGTCTTTATAAATTTCCAACGTAAGGAAATAAGTAGGTAACCATGGATAGTATTTATCAATTTAGTGCCCCTTTGTACAACAGCGAAAGCTATGCGCTTAGCCAGCTAAAAGGCAAAACAGTACTTATTGTTAATACAGCAAGTAAGTGTAATTTTTCGGTGCAATTAAGTTCGCTAGAAAAGCTCTATCAAGAATATAAAAATAGCGGTTTCACTATTTTAGCGTTTCCGTGTCATCAATTTGGCCAAAACGAGCCGCTTGATAACCTCGCGATCAAAGACTTTTATCAAGGGCAATTTGACGTGTCGTTCAAAGTGTTTGGTAAGGTCATGGTAAATGGGCCCGAGGCGCATCCGCTGTTTAATTATTTAAAGTCGCATACCCGTGGTATTTCGCAAAACCGCGCAGTAAAGTGGAACTTCACCAAGTTTTTAATTAACCCACAAGGTCAGCTCGTTGCACGTTATGCGCCGCGCACCAAGCCCGAAACGCTTAAACAGGTCATTGAGGCAAACTTACCTAGCGCACTAAACGCTAATAACTTAAATAACGCAAAAATAATACCCAACTTTAATGCATTAAAAGGCGCTTAATTATTCTAAATCAATAAATGGGTGGTTACTCAAGCATGCTTTATTAAACTAGTTTAAGGTTACGTATAATACCAATCAGCAATAATACTTAATCATTTTTAGGGGCTAAACGTGTCGCTATCTGCGTTAAAAAACTCTCATTTACGACTGCATGGATGCAGAAGGTAGAGCAATGCAGGAGCAATTGCCGAGAACAACTAAATAGCGAATTTTTTGCCTTACTATCAACGCGTTTTTACATCCTCAAAATAGATCACTTGATTATGCGCATTGGTATAACAGCTAGGCTTTGGAGTAAATAACATGAACATTGCTTTTTTTAGTACGCAAAAATACGAGCAGCCTTTTTTTGAGCGCAATATTAACAAACACCCTCAAATAGAGATTTGTTACTTTGAGCAAGCACTGAACGAGCAAACAGCACTGCTTGCTAAAGGGTTTGATGCTGTGTGTGTATTTGTAAACGACACAGTTAACGCCCTCGTTATTGAGCACCTTGCTGAGCAAGGAATTAATACTATTTTACTTCGCTGCGCAGGGTTTAATAATGTTGATTTAGTGGCTGCCAAAGCACACAACATTAAGGTATTACGAGTGCCCGCATACAGCCCAGAAGCCGTAGCTGAGCACTGTGTTGCACTTATGCTTACCCTTAGCCGTAAAACACATAAAGCCTATAACCGCGTACGCGAAGACAACTTTGATTTAAACGGTTTATTAGGCTTTAACTTACACGACAAAACAGTTGGCATTATAGGCTGTGGTAAAATTGGCCTTGCCCTTTGTAATATTTTAAATGGCTTTGGCGCGCATGTTTTAGTGTGCGACCCTTATGCAACACCTGGCAATTACACCATTACCGATTTAGATTCGCTGCTTACTAAAAGCGATATAGTTTCACTGCACTGCCCACTGAATGAGCAAACACACCATTTAATAAATGACGATGCATTTAATAAAATGAAACCTGGGGTAATGCTAATTAACACTTCGCGCGGTGCGCTACTTAATAGCAAAGCGTGTATAAATGCGCTTAAAACTAAAAAGCTAGGGTATTTAGGGCTTGATGTGTACGAGCAGGAGTCGGAGCTATTTTTTAAAAACCATAGCGACGAGATAAACCAAGACGATATATTCTCGCGCTTAGTTAGTTTTAAAAACGTATTAATAACTGGCCACCAAGGCTTTTTTACTCAAGAAGCCCTTAGCGAAATTGCCAATACCACCATACAAAACGCAATAGAAATTAATGAACAGAGACCTTTAACCAATGAGGTTTTATAAAGCCGCGGCCCATTAATTTGCTTTACCCGTTTTGCTATTTACATAACGGGTAAAGCTTAAAATACTTCAGCCAAACGCAACGTTTGCAAAAACAAGAGTCATTAATACTGGGCACACAAAACGAATGTATTGAGCAAACCAGTAATGCGTGCCGGTGCTGGCTTTATGAAGCTTATTACCGCGTTTCCACATCCAACCTGCGGTTATAAAATAAAACAGCCCCATAAGTGGTAGTTGGTACTGAGTAAATAGCATGATTACTAAACCAAATAACCACTCAAAGTTTAATATTATTGCACTAGCGCATATTAACACCACTAGGCTAACGGCCCACGTTGCTTTAGTACGATCTACGCGGTGGTTTTCTACTAAAAACGCTACCGGTATTTCTGTGGTAGAAATAGTCGATGTAACCGATGCAATCGACATAAGTACAAAAAACAGTAACCCAATTAGTAAGCCAATTTCGCCCATGGTACTAAAAAGCTCAGGTAAAATAGCAAATATAAGCTGCCCTTCACCTATAAGTTTTCCGCCGCTAAACACCTCTACCCCGTTATGTTGCGCTACATAAATTGCAGGCACTATCAGTAAACCTGCTAAAAATGCCACACTGGTATCAAGTAGTGCAACGCTTGCAGTTAGTTTTGGCAGGTTTGCATCTGGCTGCAGGTACGAGCCATAAATCATCATGCAGCCAACCCCTAATGAAAGCGAGAAAAACGCCTGCCCCATTGCAGCAATAATTAAATTTGGATCAAGCACTTGGCTAAAATTAGGAATTAAATAAGCAGCAAACCCTTCGCTGGCGCCTTCTAAACTGGCTATATAAAAAATTAAGCCTATTAGTAGCACCAATAACAATGGCATTAAACGGCGTGACCAAGTTTCAATCCCTGATTTAACCCCTTTTAAAATAATACTGGCGGTTAAAATAAGCATAAGCGGCGTAAATATAAAATTACGCACCATGGAGTCGCTGTGTAAAAATTCGCTTGCTGCGGTAAAACCAAAAAATGTAGTAATAGGCTCTATCGCGTAAGAGAGCATCCACCCAGCTACAATAGAATAAAAGCTAAGCATAACCACAGCGCCCGCAAGGCCAATATATCCTGCGGCAGCCCCTACTTTTTTGTTGGTATTTTGCCACGCATTACCCAATGCTTTTACTGGGTTTGCTTGCGCTTGGTGGCCTAAATAAAGTTCGGTATAAAGCGCAGGTAGCGCAAGTAAAAATATAACTACAAAGTAAACCAATAAAAATGCACCGCCACCATGGTTGGCCGCCTGCGTAGGAAAACCCCAAATATTACCTAAACCCACTGCTGCGCCTGCAGCGGCTAAAACAAAACCAAAACGGCTTTGAAATCCATCACGCACTTGTGCCATACACCTACAAATTCTGTTATTCTTTGATTATTGTGAATTAAACCATATTTAATGCCAACTGAGTAATAAAATTGCTTTTGGCATAAATAAGCGCTGTTAACCGCTCACAATTACAGCACTCAATTATTTTAAGCGCGTATGACTAACCACTTTTTTAAAAACACCCTAAGTGTTACTCCTTCTTTTTATAGCGATTTACCCCCTAGCAACAATACTATTTTAGTGTTTAATGCCAACACACTTAATGTAGAACACCTTGATTTAACCCAGTACCTAAGCCCATTTGAGCTAAGCGTTATAAATCGTCGTAAACGCATGCAAGCAAAGCAAGAATATCTAGCATCGCGCATATTACTAAAGCAACTTGCAAAGCATACTCAGCCCCAATACGCACACATACCGCTTAATAAAATGAGCACCCACTTTAATGAAGAATGCTCAAAACTGCAGCTCCATATAAACCACACCGTTATAAATACCTGTATTTCGCACTCGCATGGCTTAGTTGGCGTTGCACTTAATGTTACTAAGGCGGAGTTTGGCTTTGATATTGAAAAAAATAACTTAAAACGCCCATTCGAAAAGCTCGCTAAGCATTTTTATCATAAGGCTGAAATTGCCTTAATTACCGCGCCTTTGGCTATAAAAGAGCAAGCTCAGAGCTTTTTTAGAATTTGGACCTTAAAAGAGGCACTCGCTAAAGCAACTAGCCGCCCAATAGCGCAATTGCTTAGCCCAAATGTATTTGATGAATTTTCTTTGTTAAACCTTACAGCATCGAGTAACAGCATAACGGTTGCCAATGAAGAGTTTGATATAAGCGTGGCGCATAAAAAAAGCACCGACTGGCGGTGCTTTATACTTAATAACTTGGATACTGAATAACTTGGCTTTAAAAGCTTAAGCAGCGCTTTCTAATAAGCGGCTGTGTATTGCTTGTACCACGGTATCTGATTCGCTTTGCTCTACTAAAAAGCATAAGTTGTGCTTACTTGCACCATGACAAATTAATCGAATATTAAACTCTTTTAATACGTTCATTAAGTTCATTTCGTGCTGGCGTAGCTGTATTTCAGACCCTATAAGCGCCACTAAGGTTAAGTTATTTTCAACCGATACATGACAAAATTCGGCCAATTTATCTAAACACGCTTGCTCAAGCTCAGGTCGCGAGGCATTAGGCGCGTTATCGAGTGTAATGGCAACACTAATTTCTGAGGTAGTAACTAAATCTACCGATATATTAAATTCACTTAAAATGGTAAATACACGGGCCAAAAAGCCACTTGCTAATAACATTTCTGGGCTTTTAAGCGTTAGCAATATTTGGTTTTTACGCTGCGTAACGGCACGAATACCTGGCTGCTGCGATTTTTCACGCTCAATCCACGTCCCTCCACGTTCCGGTTCGCGGCTAGAGCCTACAAATACATTAATATGGCTACGGCTTGCTGGTAAAATAGTCGCAGGGTGCAATACTTTTGCGCCAAATGTCGCCATTTCTGCGGCTTCATCAAAGCTTAAACGAGCAATTGGCGTTGCCTTAGCGCATAAACGCGGGTCGGTGCTAAAAATACCCACTACATCGGTCCAAATGTGTACACTTTTAGCGTTAATAGCCTCTGCTAATAACGCCGCACTGTAGTCAGAGCCACCGCGACCAAGCGTTGTGGTTTGGCCAAATTCATCACTACCAATAAACCCTTGTGTAACTATTACTTGCTCATCTAATAACGGAATTAACAGATCTTTAGCGGCTTGTGCAGTGGCCGCAACATCGGGCGTTGCTTTACCAAATTGGCTGTCGGTTTTAAGCACTTTGCGCACATCAAACCTATCTGCATTTAAGCCTTTTAAGCGCAGCACTTGAGCAAATAAATAAGACGATAAACGTTCGCCAAAGCTAAGCAGCTCATCGTGTTGTTGATCAGTGGTGAGTGTTTCAAGGGCTAACATTTGAAATGCTTTTAACGTTTCGTTAAAACCTACGGCTAAATCGGCATCAAGTGACAGCTCATCTAAAATAGCCTGTTGAATAGCCAATACGCCATCTATGTGTGCTTGGCGCTGCTCTTTACTAAGGTCGGGTTTGCATAGTGCAACTAAGTGGTTAGTTACGCCGGCACTGGCGCTCACAGCTACAATACGTACGCTTTTATCTGCAACAATAATTTCGCTGCAGCGACTCATCGCTTCAAAGTTTGCAACACTGGTTCCGCCAAATTTGGCAACGATGTAATCTGATTTTGCGCCTGATACTGTTTGTGGCACTGATTGGGTAGTCATTTCGTCTCCTTTCGCGGTATCCAAACCGCTAAAAAACAAGAAGAACTTGGCAAAGGAATGCAAATAAGATGTGTCCGCTGCCAGAAGCTCTCCACCTAAGTTGGTGACAGTTTTGGGGATTCAGCCCCATAAACCGAAAAACACGGTTGACGTAACCTTGTTTTCCTCGGCGAGTACTTCCCTCTTTAATGGTTATGGGCGTTCGTCACCTACCATTAAATACCTAAGTATCGCACCTCTTCTGAATGTTGTATTAACCTGTGGCTAATAAAACAAAAACCCACTGTGTAGCGGGGCTTTGAAAGTTATCGTTTAGACGTCTAGCTGTCAAGGTGTTTTAGTTAATATAACGCGAATAATTTAGCCAAGGTTTACATTGCTGGCTACTTTTACAGCGCTTAATGTAACTCGCCTGTACGCCAGCTAAAAAAATGTGTAAATTAAGCCAGTTAATAACGAGTACTTTTTATTATAAAAATATAAAAACTACGCTCTGCTTTAAGCGTAGTTAACTCATTACTAGGATGTATCACCGCATTATGATCCCAGCTAAAAAGCTGCTTAACACCCTTAGCGAACATTGGGGTGTTTTAGAGCTATTATTTAAACGTTTTAAAATGGCCGACTTTAGCCTCAAAGACGTGCAAAACGCTATTAAGCAAAAACAGCCCACATGGACAAACGAGCGCATTTACAAAGAAACAAACCGTTTGCTCAATCAAGATATACTTATTCCATTGGCTAAATCATCCCAGCTTGAAATAAACCGCGCCATTGCCGATTTTGCGACCTTTTTATTACAAGAAGAACACCTAGGTTTAGCACAAGAAATTAGCGTTTTGGTTGATGATTTAGCACGCCTAGGAAACCGATTAGATAATGCCGGCGAAATAGAAGACTATGACGATTTACGCCGCTATAGCCGCATTATGGATGATCGGGTGCGTAAAATAATGAAGCTTTACGCGCACAACGAAAACGCTATTTTAAACATTGTTGAGCAAGCTAAATCTGATCACGCGGTGCAATCTTTGCAAAAGCGCTACAAAGCGGTAATAGAAGCCTTTGATGAATACATAGAGCCGATGCTTGAAATGGTCGATATTCGCGGTGACTTTCATGCCTGTTTTACACTTATTGAGCAACAAATAAGTAAGCAAATAGAGCACATTGAACGCTCAGGCAAAGCCTACAGCGACAAACGTATGCTTGAGCAATTGCGTACTCGGATACTCGAAATGCATTTAGTTGGCCGAGAAAGCTTACGCAAAAGTGCCGATATGCTTATGCCACTGCGCGAAGAGCTACGCCGTAATAACCTAATTACCCGCCAGGCAGCAAAAGTGCTTGGCCTTGTGCGTAAAAATGGCGTAGACAACATGCTAAGCGCGGTACAACCAAACTTTGTAAGCGATGCGCAGCGTTATTCGCTTGGCCAGCAGCGTCATATAGTTGCCTATATGGCAAGCTTGGTAGAATTTGAACACGAAGAATACCAGCTCCCAGAGCAACAAGACGTGCCGGCATTTGTTACGCCAAACATTCCTGATTACCACGATGTTAAAACAAGCTTTGCAAAACGCTTTAATAAAAAACGTAAAAAGCCCCAGCCATTACTGCAATTTTTAGATGAAAGCTACCCAGAATTAGACGCCGACGAAATGCTATTTTTATATCAAAAACTAGTCAGCGACAGTGAAATTCACATTAGCCAAAGCGATGAAAAGACACGCGTAAAAATTGCCGGCCAGCATTTTTCGTTATACCCATTTAATTCTGCGCCTCAGCCAGATACACAGGCAGACGAGTAACACATGACACATATAAACTTAGACGAGCTTACGCACCTACAAGCCATTAATAAAAAATTAGGTGCGGGTTACCATATTTGCGAACAAGACAACGTAATGTGGCAAGAGCTTGACCAGCACATAGAATCTTACAGCGCCTTATTTAGCGCCCTTGGTCACGATTTAAAACACGACAGCCGCGGCTTTTACTACTTTGCCAGCGACGAAAGCACGCCAAACATGGGGAAAATATCCCGTGCTATAGCACTGACTATTTACATTTTAATTGAGCATTTTGCCAATACGGGTAAAGACCCAATGCGTGCCCTATTTGATGAAGTAAACGATTTAGAACTGATGCAAACCTTAGTGCAAATTAATAAACACTTGTTTGATCAACTTGAGATATTTTCGGGCTCAGATTTACGTAAAGACGTATACCTGCGCATGGTACGTTTAGGCCTTGCCCGCGAAGTAGAAGGCGGCTTTATGTTACAAGCGCCTATTCACCGCTATATTGATGCACTTATGGAAGTAAACGAAGAAACCTACATTACTGAGGACGAGCAATGAAAAACTTATACGGACTAAGTAAACTCGCCCTACTTAATACCGCAGGCTATGCAAAGTGTGTTATTCCGCTTGATAAAAGTAGCTCTATTTGTGCACCAAACAATACCGGTAAAAGCTCGGTTATTAACGCCCTGCAATTTCCGCTAATAAACGATTTGCGCCTAACCGAATGGGACGGGCACGATTTAGATGAAACCCGTAAATTTTATTTTTCATCAGATCAGTCGTACATTTTGCTTGAAGCCAACCTCCCCCATGGCTCGGTGGTTATTGGTGTAGCAGGCCTTGGTAAAATAGCCGGTTACGCGCATCAGTACTTTTGTTATCAAGGCAAACTTGATTTAGCGCAGTACACACAAGGTAATACCATTATTAAGTTTACCAAGCTGTTTAATCATTTAAAAACGCAAGGTTACAACCCTATAGAGCTTAAAGCACAAGAGCTAAACGCCCTACTTACCGGCGGCGCAACCCCTTTTGACGGCGACATTAATTTAAAAATGATCCCGCTTAATAACGTGCAAGACTCCGCCATTTATAAAGAAATTTTTAGGCGTATTCTTAACTTACACAAATTGGGTGCAAGCGATGTTAAACGCTTTATGCTGCGTGTGTTTGAACGCCATATGTCTAACTCTAAAGTGGACTTTTACGAAGTATGGCGTCGCTCGTTTGATAAAGTAAATCGTGCTAAACGCGAATTAAAAGCGCTTGAATCAATGCAAGAGCCAATAACAGCGCTTGAATCAATGCTTGAAAACCAAACCGTGCTTAAAGGTAAGTTAGCAGCCTACGCGCCTAAAATTGATCAAGCATTAATAGACTTTGATACCTACCAAGAACAGCAACTAAGCGAACTAGCCATTGCCCTTGAAGACATAGAGCAGGAAAAACACGAGTTTGAGCAAAAGCAAAGCTTATACGTACAACAATCTCGCGATATAGAGCGCAGGCAAACCCAAATTGAGCAATGGTTTTTAGATTACAGCGCTCTTAAAAGCGAGTTTGAACTGGTAAATAAAGCCACCCTTAAAACCAACCTTGGCCAACTTAAGCAAGACTACGAGTCGCTTTCGCACTCGATTACCAGCGCACAAGGGCAAAGCCTACACACGCTTGATTACCGCATTAGCGAAACTCAAAAGCAAATTAAAAGCTTAAAACTGCAGCTTAAAAACCTTGAGTTTAATTTGTTTACTCGAATGCGCGAAGACCTATCACTTAAAGAAGTAGAAGAAATATCGCGCATTTTAAACCCCGATATACTCTCGTTTGCCACCACCAGCAATGGCGATATAACCATTGATGATGAAGACGCTTTTGGGGAATTTTTATCGCTATTAAGCGAAAACGTTAAAGGCGGTGTACTAACCCTGCCAGGGGCAAGCATTAAACTTAAAAAACTGTCGCCAGTGCAAATGCAAAGCGGCGAAAACAAAGCCCAGCTTAGCGCTCAGCTAGACGCGCTGGAACGCTCGTTAAAAGAGTTTAAACAACAGCGCGAAGTAGCCGCTAACGTGGCCGATAAACAAAAAGAAAAAGATGCACTTTACGATGAGCTAATGAGCGCAGAGAGCGCCCTAAAACGCTTAGAGCAATTTGAGGTAATGCAGCAGTCGGTAGAAGCGCAATCCATGCTAAAAGAGCAGTTATTAGCAGAGCGAGAACAAGTTGACGACTACCTGCAAGACATTCAAAAAAATAGTGGCTCAATTGCAGACAGGCGCTCGTTAATTAAATCTAAGCAAGAGCAAATTAATCGCCAAACCGAGCGCCTACGCCAAGTTAAAAGCGAACGAATTGACCACACGCTTGATTTATACAGCGGTAAAGTAACCCCGTATATGATTGATATAACAGTCGACTTTGATAACCTAAGCGACTTAGTACATCACTTTAATAAAGACTGCCAAGAGCTGCGCAACTTTGACATAAACGTACGTAATACCTATTTGCATGTATATAACGCGGGTATTACTAAATTCGATAACGAAAACGACGAATTTACTAAATACCAAAAGTTGATTAGCGCGTTTCATAACCTTGATAACGAACGCGATGCCGTTGAGCGCCAAGGCCGCGTAGCCCTAACCGAAGTAGCCGCCACAATTAAAGGCTTGCGTGAAGACTTAGACCGCCTTCGCCGCGAAATGAACAGCTTTAATAAAGGGATAAGCCAGCACCGTATTTCTAACCTTCAAGCGTTTAAAATTAACGTAATACCGCGCAAAATGCTGGTTGATAGTATTGATACCATTATCAGCACGTCGCATCAGTTTGAACAAGGCGACACCCTTGATTTATTAAGCCAAGAACCTTACAGCGAAAGCGCGGTAAACGAAGCAAAAGATCACCTAATAAAACTTGCCTCCGACAAAGCAGGCCTTACATTAACTGATTTATTTGATATTCGTTTTGAAGTGGTTAACCGCGCTGGCGAAACCGAACACTTTGAAAAAATAGACTCAGCTGGCTCAAACGGCACACGTATTACTATTAAGTTATTATGTGGCATGTTGTTTATTCGTTACTTATTAAGCGATCAGGAACAAAACCTTTACCGTATACCTATTTATATTGATGAAGCGGCTGATATCGACCCGCAAAACCAAAAAGCAATCATAGAAACGGCACTGAGCTTTGGCTTTGTGCCAATTTTTGCCTCGGTTAAACCGCAGGTAAGCTGTGATTACATTGTACCTATTCGTTCAGTAAAAGATGGCGCCCAAAACTGGGTAGACGAAAAAGACTGGATTGAAGTTGAACACAATTAATTGGCCGTTAAGGCAAACCAACTAAACTAAAATATAGGACGTTAAACTAATACACATTTAAACGATGTGTGTTATTTTAAATTAACGCATTTTATTGGAGCAAAGGTAATGAAAAATATACTTATTGTTGCAGCGCTGACATTACTTACAGCCTGTACGCAAACCCCAGACTGGGATTACGACAAATCAGCCAACTTTAGTAATTTTAAAACATTTGCTTGGGTAGAAAACGCGAGCCTAACCAAAGACACCACAAACTACCAAATTAACGGCTTAATGGAAAAACGTGTACGTACTGCCGTTAATAAAGAGCTTAGCCAAACATTAGGTATGAGCTTAGTAGACCCAGCCCAAGCTGACGTACTAGTTAACTACCATGCATCGGTAGATAAAGAGCTAGAAGTAGACAGCTTTAACGTAGGCTACGGCGCACGTTGGGGATACTGGGGTACGGGCTTTCAACGCGATATTAGCGCCCGTGAATACGAAGTGGGTACTTTGGTGATTGATATTATTGACCGCGAATCAAACCAACTTGTATGGCGCGGCGCAAAAGAAGGCCGTTTAAAGAAAAAACAATCGCCTGAACAACGCGAAGCATCAATTAAAGAAACAGTCGCTAATATTTTAAGCAACTTCCCGCCGCAAAAGCAGCATTAAGTTAAAATTAGCGTTAAATAAGTTTTAAAAAGCTCACATTATGTGAGCTTTTTTGTGGGTGTTTATTTTTGGGACTTCAGATTTAAATAATTATGAGCTGCGCTCATCACGTCAGCAAGCTGCACGTCTACAACTATTCCGAGCTAAATTTAAGTTATAGGGACTAATTATTTGAGCAAGAAAGTGAAGCTTTAAATTATGTATAATTTTTCTAATATAATTTAAGTGTGAGCCTACCTAGAGTAGCGTTGACAGTAATATCTTTGTAAATAGTTTTTAGCAGAAAACACTTACACCACTTCCAAAGACTGGTATTTACAGTAAACCGCTGATCAAGCTATATTGATTTTAAAGTACTAAGAGAAATTAAAAAGGTTAAATAAAGGATTAAAATGAAACCTACATGGCCTAGTTGCCATAATAAGATCAAAAGTACGGAAATAAAAAACACTAATAAAAAAGGGATATTTTTTGAAGTCGAGTGCCCATATTGTCAAACATGGATACGTTTGAATAAAACACAAGAAATTATAAAAGCTGCTGGAATATCACTTTTTTTAATAACTAGCCTGCTAAATATTTTCAGTATTCAAAGTGAATATAGTTTAGTTTTCTCAACCGTAGGCTTTGTCGGTATATTTATAGCTATGATTATTACTTTTTTTGGTAAACATGAAGCAACCAAATAATAAAAAAACAAAAAAGAAGCCAAAAATAAAACACGCTAATATTAGTAATACCAGAATGTTATTAAATCAAATAGCATTCTCCTTGTTTTTTTTAGCTATAGGCTCCTTATCTATCATAATCGCAGTCAAATCTATATACGACGGTTATGTACTTACACCAACAGATTATCGAGTTGAATCTGAGGTTTATTTTTTCTCTACCTCTCCATTTGCTTATCTTTTTAACCTTTTTTTTTACTTAGGGTGTGGGATCTTTTTTTTAGCAGTACCGTACCTAATCAGAGACATGTTTCCGCGTAAAAAAGAGAAAAAGCTAAGCAAAAAAGCTCAAAGAAAAAATAAACAATAGTTTTTATTAACTCGTTTTGTATTTATACAATAACTCAAAAGGTATATGGCAATAGTCATCTGGGTGGTTGGTTAAACGGTCTTGATGCTCAGGATCGCTTGGTACGTAATTAGTTAGCGGCTCTACCTGTACAGCGATTTTATCAGCATCGCTGCGCTTTTTGATATAGTTGTTTGCTGCCTCTAAATGGCTTTGGTGTTTGCTGTAAATAGCAGTGCGGTATTTAGGGCCTACGTCATCCCCTTGTTTATTAATGCTGTATGGGTCAATAATTTCAAAAAAGTAGTCAAACAGCTTATTTAGGCTAACGGCGTTTAGGTCAAAAATTACCTTTACGCATTCTGCGTAACCATCGTATTCGCCATCTGTAGTTTTACTTAAACCATTAGCGCGCCCTGCCTGTGTGCTAACAACACCTGGCAAATGCTTCATAAACTCTTGTACGCCCCATAGGCAGCCACCAGCAAAGTAAATAGTATTGTGTTCTTTAATATCCATTATAAATGTTACCTAATGAGAAAAGTGTGAATGGTTATCAAATGCAGATATTAACAAATTAATGTACAATCGCGCACAGAATTACTGCTGTTACATTTGGCTATTTTATCATGCCCAAATATAAGCTTTGAAATTAATTGTAACCGCAGCTACAAATAAAAAAACGATGAGAAACACATGAACCGCACACCACACATTATACTGCCTGCACTTTTATGCAGTGTTACCCCATTTGTTTATGCTAATACGTTATCTGATGAGTCTTCAATCGAGCAAATAACAGTGGAGGCTTCGCCTACTGCGAATAAACTGCCTGTAGGTACATTTGACTCGCCTATTTCTAATTTAGAATACGATCCGCGTGTAGATCTTCAATCACGAAATATGGCTGAGGCACAAGCTGATGTAACTATTCGTGGCGGTATTTTTGAAAACACCGGCTTTAGAGTAGGCAGTGCTACCCTGCTTGACCCGCAATCTGGTCATTATTTTGCTGAAATTCCCATTGCACCGCAAATGCTAAGCGGCCCAGCAGTTTTAACCGGTGCCGATAACGCACTGTACGGTATGAACAGCTCTGTAGGTACGGTTTCGTTTGGTTGGAAACCGATTATTACTGGCGGTAGTGTATCGCTTGGTACTGGTACGAACGACTTTAATCTTCAAAGCATTCATGCTGCTAAAAACACACAACTTGATAGCTTAGCTGACTATACCTTAGGTTTTGAAGGTGAATATTCTCACTCGCAAAGTGATGGCACTATTGATAATGGTGACCATGACTTTTCGCGCGCCTCAGCTCGCGTGCAATTGGCAAGTAAGAATAGCCAAACCGATTTATTTTATGGCTCGCAAGATAAGTTTTTTGGCTGGCCTAACTTGTATACCCCTTTTGGCGTTAACGAAACTGAAGATTTAGAAACCCGCCTTTGGATGCTTAATCACAAACAAAATTACGCTGAAAACAGTAATGTTGAAGTATCGGCGTATTACCGCACCCATGACGATCACTATATTTACTCGCGCGAAAACCCAAGTGCATTTGAAGCGTTTCATAAAAGTGAAGTTAAATCGCTTGCTCTTTCGGGCCGCCATGCACAAAGCAATGCATTTGCAATCAATTACTCAGCACAATTTATTGATGACTCGATTGAATCAACCACACTTGAAAACAATTTCACCTCACGAAAATATTATAAGCTGAGCGTATTGCCCCAATACACAATGGCGCTAAAGGCTAACCAACAGCTTATTTTTCGTTTAGGGGCGGCGTATGACGATACAAACCGTGATGATGCTGAAGTATCAGCTATAGGTGATATAACCTTAAATACCCAAAATAATGACGGCACAGCGCAAAGTATTTATTTATCATACGCGCAGGCAAGCCAAGTTGCAGGCTACACAGCCATTGGCGGCAGCGATTCTGGTGGATTATTTAGAAGTAACTACAACCTTGAGCGCGAAACTACTTCAAACTTAGAGCTAGGTTTATTACTTGAAGAGCAAAGTTGGCAGTTGAATTCGGCTATTTTTTATCGAAAAGATAATAACTTAACCGATTGGACCTTTAATTTTGATTCTACCTCGGCGCGCTTTGCAAACCCGGTTGATATTGATACTGCAGGGGTTGAATTTTTAGCGACTAAGCACTTTGATACAGCAAAACTTATTGCTAGCTACACCTATTTACATAAATCAGAGAACTACGGCGCAACCGATATTGATGCCAGTTTTTACGCGTTAAACTTCCCCGATCACCGTTTAACACTCGGCGCTGTGTATAACCCAACTGATATTTTAGAATTTAGAATAGATAACGAATGGCGTACACAACACAAAAACGCGCTTAGAAACGGCGACGACAACGCGCTTTTTACCCAACTCACGCTTAAAATAACCCCGCCTCAGATAAGCAATTTATTTATTACTTTAGCGGCAGATAAGGTATGGGATGAGTCGTTTGAAGAAATACCTGGTACACCAGGGCGCGGTGAGCAATATACGCTAAGCGCAACGTATAGTTGGTAAAATTAAAGCGGCGTTTACAAACTCAATTTATACTTTGATTTGTAGACGCTGTGTTTATTGATACAAAAGCATAGTTTTTATGCAAAAAATATTGCACAAAGAGAAGCGAATGAGGAGTAAATGAGAAAACAAAAGCCAACTACTGCTTAAAGTTAATCTCTTCCTCTAAAAGCGCAGCGCCTCTTGCCCTCTTTGTGAGTTACTCACTTTATGGCCTTAAGCCAGTAAAAGCAGCACAAAGAGAAACGAATAAGCAGTAAATGAGAAAACAAAAGCCAACCAATACTTAAAATCAATCTCTCCCTCTAAAAGCCCCGCGCCTCTTGCCCTCTTTGTAAATAATCCACTTTTACAGGCTTTGCCTGTCACGTAAGCAAGCTTCACGTCTACAAAACAACCATATATCTACACGTTTGCGGTAGACGCAGAGCTTGCTCGCGTGAACAGCGCAGCTTTTAATTACTTAAAAAATTACTCAGTAATAGATAAATGTAAATATATGTGTATTAACTTCGTAAGCTAGGTTAACTGCTCAAGTTCGGTAATAAGCGCTAGAGCCTCTGCATTAGTTGACCCACATACATCGCGCGTGGCGCTAAAATCGCTACATACTTTAGGACGGCTTTCATCGCCAAATAGTTTACATAAATTGTTCTCATCAAGCTGAATACAACGCTCTCCGGCTTTTTTACCGTTTGGCATACCTGGTATTGGCGAGCTAATACTCGGTGCAATGCAACATGCGCCGCAGCCTAAGCGACATGCCATAGGCTCTGTTTTCATAAATACCTCTGTTAGTTAAAGCCAGGCCTTTGTATTTAAATTTACACCCTGCCTAGCCCATTATTCATCTGTAATACACATATGTAATGCTTTGTTACATCTTAAAACGCCTTGTAAACACTTTATTGCGTATTATTGCCTTGTCACCAAATATATGAAGGAATGCCTTGTGGCTACTAAAAAACAAATTTTATTACCAGTCGCGGTTTTAGCAGCCGGGATTGCACTCGCTTTTGGCCTTTCAGCCATGAAAACGCCACCAGAAGAAAAACCAGAACAAGACACTCGCCCACTTGTTGCTGCGCAAAACGTAAACATTGATGCAATAACGCTCGATGTTAAATCGTACGGCGTAGTAAAACCTAAAGACCGTACAGAGCTGGTTGCACAAGTAAGCGGGCAAGTTATTTCAGTAGCCGAACAATTTGTTGAAGGCGCGTTTGTAAAGCAAGGCGATATTTTAGCACGAATTGATCCAAATGATTACGAGGCCGATTTAATTGAGGCCGAAGCAGGCCTTGCCCAAGCAAGTTCAGCGCTTGAAATAGAACGCGCGCAAGCTCACGTAGCTAAAGCCGAATGGGAGCGTATTAAATCAGACTCAAGCGATGCAATTGCATCAGAGCTTTATTTACGTAAACCACAACTTGCAGAAAAAATGGCAAACTTTCGCTCTGCCCAAGCCCGTGTAAAACGCACTAAACGTAATTTAGAACGCACGTACATCAAAGCCCCTTACGACGCTATAATAAATCAACGCACCATTAGCTTAGGCTCAGTGGTTAGTGCGGGTAGCAAGTTTGGCGAGCTAAGCGCTACCTCAGTTGCAGAGGTACGTTTACCAGTTGCAGATAAAGAGCTGCAATACTTAGATAACGGCGGTATTGGCGCGTTGGTTACACTTAACGCTGAATTTGCCGGCAAACAAACAACATGGCAAGCCAAGGTTGTACGAAGCGAAGGTGTGGTAGATCAAACCAGCCGTATGAGCTATTTAGTTGCTCAGTTACCAACTCCGTACGCTGATAACACCAAACCACTGCGTTTTGGCTCTTATATAAATGCCACCATAAAAGGCCGCGCGCTTGATAACGCGATTATAGTGCCGCACCATTTAGTTAAAAATAACAAAATTGCTATTTTAAACGACGATCACACCCTGAGTTTTAAAACGCTTAATATTGTACGTGAACAAAACGGTATGGTGATTGCAAACCAAGGCTTAAACAGTGGTGAGCAACTAATTACCTCTGCCCTTGAATACCCAACAGAAGGCATGGCGGTTAAGCTAGAAGGCACTGAGCCTAAAAGCGATGTGACTCAATTAGCACTTAAAGAGGATACACCATGAGTACCTCAGAAAAAGGCTTAATTGCTTGGTTTGCACGTAACCCAGTGGCGGCAAACCTCATCATGATTTTTATACTTATTGGCGGGCTTTTAACGGCGCTGACAATTCGTAAACAGGCATTCCCGCAGTTTGAAAGTAACTGGGTGAGTATTCAAGCGGTATACCCAGGCGCAGCCCCGCAAGAGGTTGAAGAAGGTATAACGATAAAAATTGAAGAAAACCTTGAAGGTACCGAGGGTATAAAACGTTTAATCACTTACTCTAACCGAGGTTATGCGCAAGCGTGGGTAGAAATAGAAGAAAAATACGACCTACAAGAAGCCCTAGACGAAATAAAAGCGCAAGTTGATTCTATCAATACCTTTCCGGCAGGAATGGAGCGCCCTGTTATTCAGCGTGAAAAATTTCAGCAAGAGGTGATGATCCTCGCGCTTTATGGCGACATGAGTTACTACCAGCTTAAAGAGCTAGGTAACGACATAAAAGATGAACTACTCGCCTTACCTGGCGTTAATTTAGTCGACTTTTACAGTGGCCTAGATTACGAAATAGGCATAGAAATAAGCCCCGACAAACTACGTGAATATGGCCTAACTTTTAGAGATGTTTCAAGTGCGGTGCAAAATTTTTCTACCAATATGTCGGCAGGGCAAATTCGCTCTGACACTGGCTATATTTCAATGCGTGTTGAAAAACAAGCCTACCGTGGTGGTGAATTTGCAAAGCTTCCGCTTATAACGCTTGCCGATGGCGCACAGATTAACTTAGGCGATGTAGCAACGATTAATGATGGTTTTGAAGAAGGCTTACTTTACTCTAAATATAACGGTAAAAACTCACTCACGTTTGAAGTAGATGCCTCTAAAGATCAAGACATTACCGATGTAGCTAAAATTCTTAAAGGCTACATGGCAGAAAAACAATCAAAGCTTCCACAAGGCGTAAAGCTCTCCCCTATTGTTGATTTAACTTACTACCTTGAAGGTCGACTCGATATGATGATCGACAACATGGTATGGGGCGGTATTTTAGTAATGATAGTGCTGGCACTGTTTTTACCGCTGCGTTTAGCTTTTTGGGTAATGATGGGCTTACCCGTTTCATTTTTAGGTGCCTTTTTGTTTATGCCAATTGGCTTTTTAGACATCACCATAAACATGGTGTCGTTATTTGCCTTTATTATTGTTCTCGGCATTGTGGTCGACGATGCCATAGTCGTGGGTGAGTCTGCCAGTGCCGAAATAGAAAAACACGGCCATAGCCTTGATAATGTTATTCGCGGAGTTAAGCGCGTTGCAATGCCTGCCACTTTTGGTGTTTTAACCACTATCGCGGCGTTTTTACCGCAAGCTATGGCATCGGGCCCAGGCGCTGCGTTTTCTAAAGCCATTGGTGTGGTTATTATATTGTGTTTGATTTTCTCGCTGATTGAATCAAAGCTAATATTACCTGCGCATATTGCAGCCATGAACCCACGTAAACCTAACCCTAAAAACCCATTACATAAACTGCGTAATGTGGTTGATAGTGGCTTAAAACACTTTGTACAAAACTATTACACGCCTTTTATAGGTCATTGTATACATTATCGTTATACCGTAATTATTGGCTTTTTATGTATATTAATAGTCAGTGCAGGTATGTTTGCAGGCGGCTTAGTTAAGTTTGTGCCTAACCCTAAAATACCGCATGATTTTCCGCGTATTACGCTTGAAATGAACCTGGCCTCTTCGGAGCAAGCCACCCTTGAAACGGCCCGTAAAATAGAAGATGTATTACTCAAAGTAGATAAAGAGCTTGAAGAGCAATACGGCCAAAGCATGATCCGCGATTTATCGGTAAGCCTACGCGGGCGTACTCAAGCAAACATTATGGCTATTTTAGTAGAGCCACACTTGCGCCCTATCGACACCTTTGCATTAAGCACTTTGTGGCGCGAGCAAATGCCCCCGCTTCCAGGTGTTAAAACGCTTAATATTCAAGATAATATTTTTAGCGGCGGACGTGATGACGGCGACGTAAGTTTTAGGCTACAAGGCAAAGATGCCGATGAGCTAAAAGAAGTAGCTGGTAAACTAAAAGCTAAACTACAAAGCATGGAAGGTGTAGGCGATGTAAACGACTCACTGCAAAGTGCCACCGACGAAGTACAGCTTGATTTAAAACCTCTGGCCTACAGCATGGGACTTACACTTGCCGACGTTGCATCGCAAGTAAGCTTTAGTTACTACGGATTAGAAGCACAGCGTATTTTACGCGAAGGCGAAGAAATTAAAGTAATGATACGCTACCCAGAAAGCGAGCGTAACTCAATTAGCAACATTCAAAATGCGCGTATTATTACCCCAACCGGCGCAGAAGTACCGTTAAGCGAAGTAGCCGAAGTTAGGCTAGTAGATGGTGTAAACCGTATTCGCCGTGAAAATTCAAACCGTACTGTTAATGTCTGGGCAGCAGTAAATACTGACCAAGTTGAGCCGTTTGCTATTGCACAAGAAATTCGCGATACCTATTTACCTTCACTGCTTAAAAGCTACCCAGGCGTTAAAAGTAATGTGGCTGGGCGCGTACAAGAAGAAATGGACAGCGCCGATGAGCAGTTACGCGACTTTGCTATATCGTTGATGATTATATTTGCCTTATTGGCCATTCCGCTTCGCTCTTACTCGCAGCCGCTTATTATTATGTCGGTTATTCCATTTGGTGTAGTAGGTGCAATGTTTGGTCACGTAATATTAGGTATGACTATGAGCGGGCTGTCTATGTTTGGCATCATTGCTGTAGCGGGCATAGTCGTAAACGACTCCCTCGTAATGGTTGATTTTGTAAATAAAGCACGCGCAGAAGGCATGGCCGTAAAACAGGCCGTTATGCAAGCCGGTGCAAAGCGCTTTAGAGCTATATTGCTTACCTCAATCACTACATTTATTGGTGTAATGCCAATTATTATGGAAACCAGCTTACAGGCTAAAATAGTTATTCCTATGGCGGTATCGCTGGCCTTTGGTGTGCTATTTGCCACGGTAATTACTTTAATACTTATACCTTGCCAATACGTAGCACTAGAAGACGCTAAGCGCCTTACCCGTAAGCTACTTGGTAAATCGCAACCTATAAGTATTCAACCGGCACCCACTGCCAAATAATTAAAGTTTCTCTCCCAACCATTAAAGCTCGGCCTAATACGCCGAGCTTTTTATTGCCTAAATATTGCACTGCGTTATTAATAGTTTTTATAAAGTGTTTCAAATAAATTATGGATAATTATTTTAATTATATCAGCGTATTATGCGCCCTCAATTTAAAGCATCGCTAACGCATTATAATTTTATTGCTTAGCATTAAGCTCACACCGCAATGGTTTTGAGCCGCTTGTCAGTTAAGTGCCCTCCACTTAGCTCTAATAACGAGGGCGTGTTGACCTTTGGCGTTTGAATTTGCAGCAGTATGTTTGGTTTTTAGGCAAGGCAGAGCCTATGAAGTGTGGTTACTCCCCATAAATGGGCGATAACGTAGCATAAATGCCAAACATACGCTGCCCTTTGGGTTCTGCCTAGGGGCGATAAACTCTTTGTTGCCTACATGGATGTAGGTAAGGGGCGTGAGCAGGACGCGGAAGCTTTGCTCGGTTTTTACTTATTCTTAATGGATGTAAGTCATTAGAATAACGCAGGAGCAGTTATCGAGCCCACTAGGTTACAAACCTCGCGCCGCGATTTGATCGCCCCTAGATTGAACAAATCTCAATCCGCAAAGATCAACACGCCCTATACACGTAAATTTAAAACACCTAAACATACTGCTATCCGCTTAAAGCGCTATGGCATCTAGTTTATTTATGCACCCTAAGGAACCCTATGTTTGATTTAATAAGCAAACGCAGCGCTAATTTTAAAAATGATGTATTAGCCGGCTTAACCGCTGTGCTTACGCTCATTCCCGAAGCCGTTGCGTTTACCTTTGTAGCGGGAATTGACCCAATGATGGGACTTTATGGCTCGTTTTTTGTTGGCTTTATTACCGCCGTGTTTGGCGGCCGCCCTGGTATGATTTCGGGTGCTGCTGGCTCTATGGCTGTAGTCACCACCGCCTTTATTATTATGTTTGGACTCGAGTACTTGTTGGCCGCCGTGGTATTAACCGGTGTGCTGCAAGTTGTGTTTGGCGCTTTTAAAATGGGCAAATTTATTAGGCTGTTACCTCACCCTGTAACGCTTGGCTTTGTAAATGGCTTAGCTATTGTGATTGGTATGGCGCAATTTGGCCAATTTAAAGAAAACGTTCGCGTAGTTTACGATAAGCAACACGATATGTTTACCTACGCAGGTGATTGGATGCAACTAACCAGCCCAGCTATGCTTACCATGATGGGGCTAATTGCGTTAACCATGGCAATTGTGTATTTTTTACCGCGCTATACTAAAGCAATTCCTGCCCCTCTTGCTGCAATAGCAGTGTGTACGGCGCTGGTCACCTTTACGCCACTTGAGTCCAGAGTCTGCCAAGTTATTGCAAAAAGCCGGTGATTTGGTTGAGGTTAACATTGTTGAAGACCCTAAATACCCTGTAGCCAACGACGCTATGGCGTAACACGTCACTTAGGTAACTCACTAAAAAAGCTCAGAATTTCCCGAGCTTTTTATAAATATTGATGAAGGGCTATGAAGGTAGATAAATTAAAGTTTACTAGTCTTTTATTTTATATTAATGAGATCTATAAATTTAAAAGATAAACTGCTCGTTTTTTACTCCTAATACGTTATGGTATTTAAATAATAAATATACATAATAAAGTTAAGGAGCAGCCATGAATACCCCGCAATCAGATCATATCCCGCAAGAAGCCTTTGATTGGTACGACGAATACGCCCACGGTTTAATGGACCGACGTACATTTATGAAAAAACTAGGTGGGTTAGCTGCACTTGGTTTTTCAATGAGCGTACTAACCAGTGCCCTGTTACCTAATTATGCGTTTGCAGAGCAAGTATCATTTAACGATGATGATATTAAAGCCACCTACGAAGAATTTGATTCGCCAAACGGGCATGGTAAAGGCAAAGGCTACTTAGCTGTACCTAGCAAAATTGAAGGTAAACTGCCGGTTGTATTAGTTATTCACGAAAACCGTGGTTTAAACCCATATATTAAAGATGTAGCCAGGCGCTTAGCCAAAAAAGGCTTTATTGCCTTTGCACCCGATGCGCTCTTTGCGCTTGGTGGCTACCCGGGCAATGACGATGAAGGCCGCGCCATGCAAAAAACCATGGACAGAGCTAAAATTCAAAACGATTTTGTAGCTGGGGCTCACTTTTTAAAAAATCATTCGAATAGTAACGGCAAACTGGGAGCTGTGGGCTTTTGTTTTGGTGGTTACATTGTTAATTACTTAGCGGCGGTTGAGAGTGACTTATTGAGCGCGGGCGTGCCTTTTTATGGTACTCCTGCCAGTGAGTCACTGCACAAAAATATAAAAGCGCCTTTAATGATTCAATTAGGTGAGCTTGATAAACGCGTTAACGCTACATGGCCTGATTATGAAAAAAGCTTAAAAGCTAACAATGTTGAGTACATTATGCACATGTACGAAGGCGCTAATCATGGTTTTCATAACGACTCTACTGGGCGTTATGATGAGCAAAAAGCAGAACTTGCTTGGCAGCGTACCTTAGCGTTTTTTAATGAAAAACTAAGTTAATAATAAGGTAATGCCACCAGCTTAAAATGGGTGGCATTTTTTAAGTTAATTGAGCTCTGTAATGTGTAAAAGCTCACCAGATGGTCCCCATAAATAAATCACTTTACCCCACGGCTCTTGTTTTATCCCTTCAAAGCGAATATCAAAGTGAGTTAACTTACTAATAGTGTTAAAGGCTTCGTTTATGTTTAATACGCACACTTGCAGCATTAAATTTTCAGCAAATTCTTGGTTGTAGTAACGATTAATACCAATCGACTTAAATATTTAATCATTCTAGCGTGCTAAAAGCGTTATAAATTTCTTATGTAGAACAACTACATGACGATATTTATGCCTTGTTATCACGCTATTTAACTGTCGCTATAAATGCCTAATAACTTAACACGATTGGTATAAAAACAAACTACATTCACCTGATGTTGCAATACTTAAATCAGCTGATGCAGGCTCAATAGTAAAGCCAAGCGCCTGATAAAAGTCGCACGATTGCTGATAATTTTTACACGGCACAAACACTCTAATATCATCAACTTGCATTATCAGTCCTTCATTAGCCAAGCACGCTTTTATCAATAATCCCTTTTGCAATAAGGGCTTTTAAAATACCGGCGCTTTTTTCTCTAAAGGCATCGCGAAGTAAGCGCACCGCCGGAGTGATTGACTGCCTACTTGGGCACACCAACCAAAGCTCTGTAGGCGTGGGTTTAAAGCTTGGCATAACACTTATGACATTACCGGCAAGTAAGTCGTTAGACATATCTAAGCACGATTTAACCGCCAGCCCCTTGCCCGACACACACCAGCGCCTTACTAAATCTCCATCGTTAGCCGCATGGCCACCGTGCAATTTTACTTTAAACTCTTCGCTGGCATCGCTAAATACCCATACATCTTTAATTATATCTTGCAGTTGATAAAACAGCCCTTTATGTTCTGTTAAATCATGAGGATGAGCAGGCGTGCCATGTGTATCAAGGTAGCTTTGTGCTGCGCATAAAATACGCGGTACGTCGCAAATTTTAAAACCGTACATGCTGGCATCGTTAGGTTTACCATAACGCAGTGCAATGTCGACCGAGTCACGATAAAAGTCGATATTACTGTCGCTAATATTGGCGCGCAAGCTGAGCTGAGTGTGGGTTTGCATGAACTCGTCAAGCCAGGGGATCACAATGTTGCGCCCTAAATCAGAAGAAAGCGCAATACGCAGCTCGCCATCAATTATATCGTCATCGCTTTTAAGTGTATTTTTGGCTTGTTCAAGCATTGCCAATGCTTGCTGGCATTGCGGAATGTAACGCTCGCCGGCTGCAGAAAGCCTTAAATGGCGAGTGGTGCGTATAAATAGTTCAAAACCTAAAGCCTGCTCTACCCTTTTAACAGCAGCACTTGCTGTGGCGGTGCGCATATCTAAATTTGATGCTGCAGCAGTAATACTTTTAAACTCTGCCACTTTTAAAATTACCTGTAAGTCTTCTAAAAGCATTGTGTATTAATCCATTATCAACTTAATAATTTAATTATTATTTTTGGCAAAATTAAGCGCTTTAGGTTTGCTTACAGTGTATTGAGCAATCAAAAAGTGATTTATTGTCTATTTATATTTGACAATGCTTATCTATTGCGCGGTTTATCAATATAAAGGCAAATATTACACTGTACCCAACAGCTAGTCACTAACCACTATTTATTAAATTAGGACAATCTTTAAGGCGTTTATTAGTAAACCCAGCTTTTGGGCAGTAATAGTATGTTTAAAAAGAAAATTTGTTTAAAGCAATCGCTCGCTTTATCAATTAACTAATATTATTCGATAAAGATTCAATTATTACCCTGTTTATCACATAAAAATTCTCACCTATTATTCACCTCAACGCAAGCGAAGTCATTTAGGCTATTTAAATCGCTTTACTCTATTTTTTAGCATAACGGGTATCACAGTATGAAACGATTAAAAACCACTTTAGCAATAGCAACCCTGTCATTAGCCGCAAGTGCTTTTTCAAGCGCCTATGCAGCAGACGTTGGCCCCCTTGAAACGGTGACTACTTTTAATAAATATCGCGGCGCAGGTATAACTATAACACCTGCAGGACGAATGATTGTAAGCATGCACCCGCTTGATGCACCAAAAACGCGAGTAGTTGAAATTATGGCAAACGGTGCTCAACAACCTTTCCCTAGCGAAGATTGGGCTGACGGCCCCGAGCTTGGCAAAGTTGGCCTTGCAGCCGTAATTGGCGTACATAGCGACAGCAAAGGTGTGGTGTGGATTTTAGACATGGGCAGCGAGCAAGTAGCTGCAAAACTAATTGCCTGGGACAGCGTTGCCAATACCTTAGTTAATACCATTGAATTAAATAAAGACGCTGTACTTGATAACTCGTTTTTACAAGACTTTGTTATTGATGAACGTAACGACAAAATTTACATTGCCGATATGTCTTTTGGTAACTTTATGGGCGCCACTAAACCTGCGTTTATTGTTGTTGATTTAAAAACCGGCGAATCAACGCGTGTACTTGAGGGCAATGCTAAGCTAATGCCAGAGGAGCGCGATATTGTCATCGAAGCCTCTCCTGTTGCGTCTAAATCAGCAAAAGGTGAAACAACAAACCTACGTTTTGGTTTAAACCCAATTACCATTGATGATAAAAATGAATGGGTATACTTTGGCGCATTTACAGGCACAAGTGTTTACCGTATTCCGGCAAAAACGCTCGCTGATAGCACGTATTCAGATGCTAAAAAAGCAAAAAGCATTGAAGTTTTTGGCCCTAAAAACCCAAGCGATGGCATGACCTACGCGCCAGGTGGCGGTATTTTAGTAACCGACCTTGAAAACAATGCCATTGGCTTAACGACTAAAGGCCACTACGAAATAATTGTTCAAGACAAACGATTATCATGGCCTGATAGCCTAGCAGTGAGCAATGGTTGGATTTATGTAACACAAGATCAGCTCCACCAGCACCCTGCATTTAGCCAAGGCTTTGGTAATGCAAAACCACCTTACGTATTAACGCGTTTTCGCTTTAATCAAAAATAATTAATTATTTTTATAAGCCAGCCATACCCGCTGGCTTTTTAGGAGTTAAGTTATGTTACTCGATACCCCTATTTGTGACTTTGGCTGGCAAGCACCCAACTTTACGTTAAAAACCCCGCAAGGCGAGCCTTTTACCTTAGCCGACAACCTAGGCGAAAATGCCTTGTTAATCATGTTTATTTGTAACCATTGCCCTAATGTGCAACGTATTGCAAGGCGCTTAAGCGAAGATACCGCGTTATTAATAAACGAAGGTATAAATGTGTTAGCTATTATGTCGAACGACTATAAAAGCGTCCCTGCTGACTCCCCAGCTAATATGGAAAAATTTGCTAAGCAGCACGGCTTTTTGTTTCCCTACCTTGTTGATGAAAACCAACGCGTAGGCAAACAGTATGGCGCGGTTTGCACGCCTGATTCTTTTGGTTTCAATAAACATGGGGCACTGCAATACCGTGGCCGCTTAGACGATGCAAAAATGAATGACGATGCACATCGCACTCCTGAGTTAGTTAATGCCATGCGCCAAATTGCGGCCACAGGCAAAGGTCCTGAGCAGCAAACACCCAGCATGGGCTGCTCTATAAAATGGAGTAATTCATTATGAGTACAGTACATTTAAAATTGGGCGTAACCGATTTATCGTTTCACCATGTTACGGCCTCTTTAGTGAGCCATGTTTTAACTGATATGGGCTTTAACGTTGAGCGTATTTATGCGCCGCATCAAGATAACTTTAAAAACCTTAAATCTGGTGAAGTAGATTTACTCGCCTCAGCATGGCTGCCTTCAAGCCACGGTATTTATAAAGCCGATGTTGAACAAGTTATGCCACTCGTTGAGCTTGGCTTACATTATGAGCCATATGCACACTGGGGCGTACCAGATTACGTACCGCAAAGTGCAGTAAACGAAATTAGTGATTTGCTAAAGCCAGATGTGCTTTCAAAAATGCAAAAAACAATTCAGGGCATTAAGGCCGGTGCTGGTATTACCCGTTTTTCTATTAATATGATGAAAGAATATGGGCTGACGAGCGCAGGGTATGAGTTTTTAACCGGCACAGAGCATGACTGCTTTAGCGCGTTTGAAAACGCCGTCGCCACCCAAACCTGGTGCGTAGTGCCGTTATGGAAGCCACAATTTTTGCATAACAAGCACACAATACGTGAGCTTAAAGAACCACAAGGGTTACTAGGCGTTGTTGATAGAGCTGTTTTACTCCTAAGAGAAGATAAACAAGCGCTGTTTAACCAAGCACAGTTAAACACCCTTGATAAATTACGCTTTTCAAATGAGATCATTGCCGAGCTTGACTATAAAGTATGCAAAAACTTACAACCCCTCGATGACGTAACGCGTAATTGGCTTAATAACAATCCAATTAAATAGTAATTTGTGCTTTGTTTTTTTTAAAAAGGCTCAATATAGACACTACTTGGCTAAAATAGCCACTTAACGGAGATAACCATGACCCATCCAATTATTAATGATTTAGAAAAACGTTATACAACTAAACGCTACACAACCAAGCGTATTCCTCAAGATGATCTAGATGTAATTTACGAAGCTATGCGTCTTTCTCCTTCATCTATTAACTCGCAGCCGTGGAAATTTATTGTTATTGAGTCAGACGAAGCTAAAGAGCGTATGCACTCTACGTTTGCTAATAAATTTCAATTTAATCAGCCGCATATTAAAACTGCATCGCACGTTATTTTATTTGCTTACAACCCTAAATATAAACGTGATGACTACGCACAAGTCATTGATGCAGACATTAAAAATGGCCGTACTCAAAGTGAAAACCGTGAACAAGCGTTTGGCGCGTTTGCTTTTGTTGATATGAATACCGATGAGCAAGGCAACAATGCAATGTGGACCAAAGCGCAAACTTACATTGCCCTGGGCAACACAATGCACGCCGCAGCACGCTTAGGCGTTGATTCAACACCTATGGAAGGTGTAGATGCACAGCTTATTGGTGAAGTGTTTGAACAAGAGCTCGATGGCTATATTTGTGATGTAGCGTTGGTACTTGGCTACCACGATGACACTGAAGATTATAACGCTAAGTTACCTAAATCTCGCTTAGCAAAAGAGCAAGTTATACAGGTTTTATAAAAACCTATTAAAAAAGCTTAGCGCTAATGAGTGCTAAGCTTTTATATTCATTTTATTTTTTAGCAATAGCTTGCAGTACCGACGCTAAACCCGTGTGGTATGTGCCTTCAAACACTTCTCGCTTTAATTCTTCTAAATGCACAAAGCTAAGCTCGGCTAAGTCATCTTGTAAATCGCTTTTTGAGGTTTTAGTATCGACACTTGGGCCGCCTCCGGTATTATAATTTACTTGCTCAGGCGTATAAGCCTCAAGTAAAAACACCCCACCTGGCTTTAAATCTTTAACAGCGCGCTTATATACCGCTGAACGCACGGCACTTGGTAAAGGGCAATAAATAGACACTACTGCATCCCATTTTTCTTTTCCAAAATCAAACTTCGCTAAATCGGCGTGTACAAGCTCAATGTTTACGTTGTGCTCTTTGGCAAGCTTTGCCGCTTTTGCAAGCCCTACTTTTGAGCCATCAACCGCGGTAACGCTGTAACCCATTTTTGCTAAAAATACCGCATTTCGTCCCTCACCTTCGGCTAAGCTAATAACATTGCCTTTAGGTAATTGCTTATAGTGCTCGGCTAAAAAATCGTTTGGCTGCTTGCCATAAGCGTATTGCTGAGTGTTATACCTTTCATCCCACATAATAGCTCCTGGTATTATTTTGCGTATTCATAGCGTTGAATAAGCCTGATTAATAATTCCACTAATAATATGTAGTGTAAATAGGTAACTAATTTTTAATGTTATTAATATACTACTCAGCCATGCTCACGCACACTGCTAAGTGCTGGATTAAAAGGGGGGATTTTCAGCGCTAAATAAAAAAAGCCAGTGACGAGGTCACCGGCCAAAAGAAGGCAATACGAAGGGAGTCGTACTGGCTGTTAAAACTTTTTCAGTATTCGTTATCTTAATAACGGCACATGAGATTCTAATGCTTGATAGTTCATCCATTGGTTTAATTGCTCTGGCCAGGTAATGGTTGGCTCGCAATATAAACCGCGTAATATAGAAAAATAAATAGCGCTATCAAGCAAGCTTAATGACGTTTTACCATTATTAATATTGAGCTGTTTTTCGGTGCCAATTAAAAATTCATTTACTTGTAAAACGATCTCAGGAGTTGATGCTATTAGGTTTACAAAGTTAAGCTCTGTCGATTGCTTGTTATCTTCCCACGCTATGCGGCTAGATTCTGTTTTAAACTCTTTTAAATCAAGTAATGGCCAGCGCGGCAAACCAATTTGCAATAAAGGCGCAAACGAGCCACCTTGCCACTCAATAGCCCCTTGCGTTGGCTTGTTTGATTCGCTAGAACCAGCAAGTTCAATAAACAGGCTAATAATTTCGTTACTTTCACTCATAACAGTGCCGTCATCCATTTCAAGAATAGGTACCATTTTTTTACCAATTAGTTTTGTTAGTGTTTCAGTGTCGTCGTAATCAAGTACAACGTCATCAAGCTTAATGCCTAATTTACCTGCTACATATTTAACACGCGCACAAAAAGGACAATGAGAGTAACTGTATAGTTTCATAATTAATTAAAGCCTAAAGCGGGTTAAGTACCTATGCCCGTAAGATACCCAAATAGTCAGCGCAGAAAAACCGCATTTAGGTTGAAACTTTATCTTGTAAAAATTGATAATCACGCTTTAATACCAGTCCGCATAATTAAGTGATCTATTTTGAGGATGGATAAACGTGTTGATAGCAAGGCAAAAAATTCGCTATTTAGTCGTTCTAAATGAGAATTTTTTAACGCAGATAGCGACACGTTTAGCCCCTGAAAATGATTAAGCGTTAATGCGGATTGGTATAAGTAGTAAATAACATAAAAAAACACGCCATAAAGGCGTGCTTAATTTACACATTATAGTTAGCGCCCTATTACGCCCTCAGCTAAAGGTTTAAATCTAAATATGTAATAGGGTGCTTTATTTTGAGCATTGCCGTTATTAAGTTGTGCCGAAAGCGGCAATTGCGCAGCGCCGGTGTACATGTAACCCTCAGGTCCAATGCTTACACCATCTGGCCAAATCATGTTTTTATCGTACGTGTAATCACGGTACGTACGTGTTTTGGCGTCAATAACGCCCACAGTACGCTCACCCACTATGGTTAAATATAAATTATCATCAGCATCAATACTTAAACCACCGTTTACTGGTTTTTGTGCGTATTGCTCTACACGTTCGCCTAGTTGTTTATCGGTTAATTGCTCGTTAGCAATGTCGGCCATTTTTATACGGTAAACATACTTTTTATTAAGCGGAGCAAAGTAAAGCCATTGCTGCGCGTTATCAAGCACAATGCCATCGGCACCAATAAAGGCATTAAGTTGCTTTTGGTTATCAGTCCCTTCATCAATCATTATTGGCATTGTGTAATCGGGTAATGCACTTTCGTGACCTTGCAATACTCGCCGGCTCTTACCTGTTTTAGTATTAACGATAATAAGGACGGCTTGCTTGCCATTTCCGCCATCTGCAATACCTTCATCAGCGATCACCAATGTATTGTATTTGCTCGATATAGCTAAATCATTAAGTTGAGATTGAGCAACCGATATAGGGCTAGGTAAATAAATAATTTTATTAAGCTTATTGTTTAGCGCATCCCATGCTATCAGCTTTGGCGTAATACGCGGCTGCGCCTGGCCTGAGTCGAGTATCCATACATTACCTCTGTCATCAGCCCTTACCCCTAATACCCAATTTAAATAGTTAGCGGGATTTTTTAAGCTGCCATCACTTTTATAAGGAGTTTGCATTTGCGCATTAGGAAATGGCACCACATCACCACTTTTAAGAGCTCCCCCACTTTTACTTTTGGGTTATAAAAAGGGTGATAACTAAAAATAAAGCGCTTGTTTTGTGTATACGTAATACCGCCCACAGCACCGTCGGTTTGTGCGTAAACCTCAGCGGGTACCGTGTCATTTGCAAAAGCTGAGGCACTTATTAGCAAGGCTATAGCGCTTAGCCCTAATTTAGATTTATTTAAAAACATAATTTGCCCTACTTTTGCTTAATGTAATTAGCTGTGCCGTCTATCCAGTCTTGTCGAGCTGGGGCAAAAAAATCAATATCTACCGTATCTTGGGTAAAGTGAAATTCGTGCGGTACATTGGCCGGAATCACCATCATGTCACCCGCTTTCATAAGGTATTGTTTACCGCCAGAAAACACTTTAGCCTCGCCTGACATGATCCACGTTACTTGTTCATTAGGGTGTTTATGAAGCGGCACTTTGCCACCTTTTTTAGCCACCCATTTTACAAACGTAGATTGCGTACCATGAAAATATTGGCGTGTTAAATATGGCCCCATTTGCTCTTTGGGTTGGCTGTCGAGATTAAGTAAAAAAGGGGCGTTGGTAATGTGCTGATTATAACTATCCATTATGCCCATTTGGGGTGCAGGCGTTATTTGCTGTTCAAGTTTACTTTGCGCTGCCCATACGCCACTGCTTGTTAAAGCAGTTGCTAATAAAAGCGTGTTAATTTTCATAGTTTCACCTAAATAATAAACTGTGTGCGGCTGCACTGACTATTTAGGTAAAGTTTACAGGCTGAGGATTTTTGAAAAAGCCGCCTAGGCAAGAAACATTATCAAATAAAAACGAGTAATTAATTACTTATTACAAAATATAAACCCAGCAATAAAGCTGGGTTTTACTTAGGTAATGCTTAAAAAACCTTAACTGACCTTTAATTCTTGCATTTGTATGTACTGTACTAAGTCTTCAATCGTTACCACTGTCATGCTGTGTTTATTAGCATAATCACTTACCTGTGGTAAACGCGCCATGGTGCCATCAGGATTAGTGAGTTCACAAATAACCCCAAACGGTTTTAAACCAGCCAGCTGCATTAAATCAACAGATGCCTCGGTGTGGCCGCGGCGAACTAAAACCCCACCTGTTTGTGCTTTTAAGCCAAATACATGGCCTGGGCGCGATAAATCACTGGGTTTGGCGTTATTGGCTGTGGCGGCTTTAATCGTTGTTACTCGATCGGCGGCCGATACGCCGGTTGTAACACCGTGTTTAGCCTCTATTGTGACTGTGTAGGCTGTATTATTTTGGCTGGTGTTGTGAGTTACCATTTGCGGTAGCTCGAGCTGCTTAATACGCTCATCGCCCATACACAGGCACACAATTCCGCTGCCTTCGCGGATCATTTCCGCCATTTGTTGGGTGGTTAAATGCTCGGCAGAAAAAACAAAATCACCTTCGTTTTCGCGGTTCTCGTCATCAACAACAAGTACGCCTTGGCCTTGCTGCAAAGCAGCGATGGCGTTTTCTACGCGGGTGTGGCTTTCGCCAAATTGGCTAAGTAAAGACTGAATCATTATTATATTCCACATAAAAATAAATAGATTCAGGACACTGAAAGGCATGGCAAAACACACAAACTAAATTGCGCACTTTTTGCCACTAAACAGCTTATACCAATCCGCTTAATTAAGTGATTTATTTTGAGATTGGAAAAACGTGTCGCTCAAAATGATTAAGTATTATTGCGAATTGGTATTAAACACGCAGCCACAGGCCACGTGTTTGCATACGCTACAAGCTATATTCTCTTTCATCCGGACTATAACCGTCGGCTCTGGCATCTCACCAGATCTGCTTGACCTTTATTTAATACATTAAAAAACGATTATTAAATAAAGCGCTCGCGGGCTCGTTTTATTCAAAAGCTAATGAGTAAAACATACCGCCGGTGGGGAATTTCACCCCGCCCTGAGAATGTACCGTGAACTTATCTGTTCACGGCCTGCGCATTATACGCGTGTATTTATATGTTATTCAAAATAAACGTTAAATAAGTTCAGTATTTAGTGAGGCATTGAGTACTTTACCTTGGTTAATATCGGCCGTGAGTGAGCATTTTGCGCCATTAACTAAGTTTAAATTTGGCTGCACATGGCCAATATCAGCATCTATTATTACCGGGAATAAACACCCACCCAATGCCACCTCTAGCGCATGGCGGTAATCAAATGCATCGTGATGACTTTGTGTTATTTCGCTGCGCCCTAAAATAAGGCCGTTAATATCATCAAATACACCGGCAAGTTTGAGCGACAGTAAAAATCGTGCCACGGTGGTAGGCGTAAGCTCTGAATTTTCTAGGTATAAAATTAGCCCTTCGTTCGCACTGTGTTTTTTAAAGTCGTGCAATGCTAAAAATGGCGAATCCAGCAATAATCCTACCGTATCAAGGCAGCCGCCAAATAAGCGCCCAGACATCTCTATTGTGCGCTCATCGGTGTAATTTAGGCACTGCCACTGGGTAGGCTCGCTTGGCGCTAGCAGCTCATCGGGGTTTTGTGCGTAATTAGGTTTATTTTTTTGATAATAAGCAGAGGGACCTTGCTCAAATTTACTTCCCGACTCGTAGGTAATGGTTTCAAAAATTTGTAAGCTGTAGGGGTTTGTTTCATCTGGGTGGAGCTGCATTAGGTTGGCACTATGAAGTGTTGCCCATTGGCACTTAGCCGTAAGTGCACAGGCAATTGTGCTTACATCAGAAAAACCCACCAGCCATTTAGGCTTGACCTCTTTTATGGCGTTAAAATCCAGTAGTGGCAAAATTTCCATTGCCAGCTCTCCGCCCATTGGCGGCATAATGGCGGCAACCTCATCGTCTAGCAAAAAGCCCATTAATTGCTTGGCATGCGCTTTTGCATCTAATTCATCACGGGGTTTATTTTGGCGTAAAAACTCCCCTTCTACTACCTCGTAGCCACGGTGTTTTAAACCGTCTATCACTCTATCTAATCGTGCATGGTATTTTTCTTTTAAGCCCGACGAAAGCGAGCAAATAGCAATTTTAGAGCCTACTTTTAAAGGCGCTGGATAAAGTATATTAGCCATGAATGTTCCTTTTAATAAAGTGATTCCACTGTGTAAAAGCCGTTATGCATTTACACATTACCTATATGAATGTACCTATATCAACACGCACACTCTTTATGCAATATGAATAAGCGTAGAGTGTGTTTAGCACTTATGCAGTCACCATTTTATTTATAAATTTTTTAACGGGTAATGGCACGCGCTTTTTTAGCAATCCACTTATGCCAATCCGTTTAACTCAGCTGTCTATTTTGAGGGGTGGTGTTATATATGGGGTTTATGAGGATAAGTTGGCATTAGCTAGTTTTTAGGCATAAAAAAACCGATGCAATTGCATCGGTTTTTGCTTGTAAATTACTGTGAGCTAAATATTAAAGATACTCAACGTCAATGATTTCGTACTCAACGTCGCCTTTAGGCGTTTTAATGGTCACAGCATCATCTGTTTGTTTACCAATTAAACCGCGCGCAATCGGTGAGTTAACAGAAATTAAGTTATTTTTAATATCTGCTTCGTCATCACCCACAATACGGTAGGTTACTTCGGCATCTGTTTCTACATTTACAATCGTGACAGTAGTACCAAAAATAACTTTACCTGTATTAGGCATTTTAGTTACGTCAATAATTTGCACATTTGAAAGCTTAGCTTCAATTTCTTGAATACGGCCTTCACAAAAACCCTGTTGCTCACGCGCTGCGTGGTATTCAGCGTTTTCTTTTAAGTCACCATGTTCACGTGCAATCGCAATATCATTTACGATTTTAGGACGGGTAACTGTTTTTAATTCGTTAAGCTCTTCGCGCAGTAACTCTGCGCCACGAACTGTCATCGGAATTGATTGCATACTTTTCTCACTTAACACCAAGGCCTAGTGGCCTTGGTACATTTCCTTAGTTCAATCGCTGGTGTAGCTCTTGAACTGACGTCACTTTACTACGGTCGTCCGCTTGGTTAGCAGTACAGTTAGCAAATGCCGCGTTCAAGGTTGTCGTGTAGTTGGTTTTGTTTTGCAATGCACCACGACGCAACACCTTCGAATCTTCGATCGCTTGGCGACCTTCGGTGGTATTTACGATATAGCTGTACTCTTTATTCTTGATGTTATCAAGAATATGCGGGCGGCCTTCATATACTTTGTTTACACGGCGTACTTCAATACCGGCCTCTTTTAAAGCCTCTGCTGTGCCACCTGTTGCATCAATTTCAAAACCAAGGTCTGTCATGGTTTTAGCAAGTTCTACAACACGAGACTTATCGCTGTTACGTACAGATAGTAACGCGCGACCACCGCGTGGTAAAGTGTTGCTTGCACCTAATTGTGCTTTTGCGAACGCTTCGGCGAAAGTATCGCCAACACCCATCACTTCACCTGTAGAACGCATCTCTGGGCCACGGATAGGATCCACACCTTGGAACTTAGCAAACGGTAAAACAACTTCTTTAACGCTGTAATACGGTGGAATTACTTCTTTAGTAATGCCTTGGCTTGCTAAAGACTGACCCGCCATACAACGCGCGGCTACTTTTGCAAGTGCAATACCGGTCGCTTTAGATACAAACGGTACAGTACGCGCCGCACGTGGATTCACTTCAATTAAGTACACTTTGCCATTTTTTACAGCAAATTGTGTATTCATTAAGCCCACTACGCCAAGCTCAAGTGCCATATCGGTTACTTGTTTGCGCATAACATCTTGCACTTCTTGTGATAAAGAGTGTGCAGGTAATGAACACGCTGAGTCACCCGAGTGGACGCCCGCTTGCTCAATGTGCTCCATTATGCCGCCAATAATTACTTGCTCGCCGTCACAAATTGCATCAACGTCCACTTCGATTGCATTATCTAAGAAGTGATCAAGTAGTACTGGCGCTTCATTTGAAGCTTGTACCGCTTCGGTCATGTAACGACGTAAGTCTTGCTCATCGTAAACAATTTCCATTGCACGGCCACCCAGTACGTACGATGGACGCACAACCAGTGGGAAGCCAATTTCACCTGATTTAAGTAATGCTTCTTCAGTTGATGTAACTGTTGCGTTTTCTGGTTGTAGTAAATCAAGACGCTCTACTAACTGTTGGAAACGCTCACGGTCTTCTGCGCGGTCAATCGCATCTGGTGAAGTACCAATTACTGGCACACCATTCGCTTCAAGTTCACGTGCTAGTTTAAGTGGTGTTTGGCCACCGTACTGTACAATCACACCTTTTGGTTTTTCAACACGTACGATTTCTAGTACGTCTTCAAGTGTAATTGGTTCAAAGAATAGACGGTCAGAGGTATCGTAATCGGTAGAAACCGTTTCAGGGTTACAGTTAACCATGATGGTCTCATAGCCGTCTTCGCGTAGCGCAAGGGCTGCGTGCACACAACAGTAGTCAAACTCAATGCCTTGGCCGATACGGTTAGGACCGCCACCAATAACCATGATTTTGTCTTTGTCTGACGGGTTCGCTTCACACTCTTCATCGTACGTTGAGTACATGTAAGCTGTGTCTGAGCTAAATTCAGCAGCACAGGTATCAACACGCTTGTACACAGGTACAATGTTTAACTGATGACGCTTTTTGCGAATTTCGGCTTCAGATACACCAGCAATTTCAGCAATACGTGGGTCGGCGAAGCCTTTACGCTTAAGTTTACGTAAAAACTCGGCATTTAAGCCGGCCATGCCACCTTCAGCAATTTTAGCTTCGTCTTTTAAAATGTCTTCTATTTGTACTAAGTACCAAGGATCAACTTTGGTAAGTTCAAATACCTCTTCTACGCTCATACCGTGGCGCATTGCATCGGCAATGTACCAAATACGCTCAGCGCCTGGCTCGCGTAGTTCACGGATGATTTTTTCGCGCGCTTTCGGGTCATCAAGTGCTACAATTGGGTTAAAGCCCGTTGCGCCTACTTCAAGACCGCGTAATGCTTTGTGTAACGATTCTTGCTGGTTACGACCAATCGCCATTACTTCGCCCACTGATTTCATTTGCGTTGTTAAGCGGTCGTTCGAGCCGGCAAATTTTTCAAAGTTAAAGCGAGGAATTTTTGTTACTACGTAGTCGATTGATGGCTCAAATGACGCTGGTGTTTTGCCACCCGTAATGTCGTTTTGAAGTTCATCTAACGTGTAACCAATTGCTAACTTAGCGGCAATTTTAGCAATAGGGAAACCCGTTGCTTTAGATGCCAATGCTGATGAGCGAGATACACGAGGGTTCATCTCAATGATAACCATGCGGCCATCATCAGGGTTTACACCAAACTGTACGTTTGAACCACCGGTTTCAACACCAATTTCACGCAGTACCGCCATAGAGGCATTACGCATTAATTGATATTCTTTGTCGGTTAGCGTTTGTGCTGGTGCAACGGTGATTGAATCACCAGTGTGTACACCCATTGGATCAAAGTTTTCGATAGAACATACAATGATACAGTTGTCTTTTTTATCACGAACAACTTCCATTTCATATTCTTTCCAGCCAATCAGTGATTCATCAATCAACAACTCACTTGTTGGTGATAAATCTAGGCCGCGCTCACAGATTTCGTTAAATTCTTCCATGTTGTAAGCCACACCGCCACCGGTGCCACCCATAGTGAAAGAAGGACGAATAATACACGGAAAACCAATACGTGTTAGCGTATCGTGTGCTTCATCCATAGAGTGAGCAATTTCAGCACGTGGGCATTCAAGGCCAATGTTTTTCATGGCTACGTCAAAGCGTTCACGGTTCTCTGCTTTGTCGATTGCATCGGCGGTTGCGCCAATTAGCTCAACGCCGTGTTTAGCCAGTACACCGTGCTTATCTAAATCAAGTGCACAGTTTAATGCCGTTTGACCACCCATTGTTGGTAGTACTGCATCTGGCTTTTCTTTTTCAATAATTTTTTCTACCACTTCCCAATGAATAGGTTCGATGTACGTTGCATCGGCCATTTCTGGGTCAGTCATGATAGTTGCTGGGTTTGAGTTAACTAATATAACTCTAAAGCCTTCTTCTCTAAGTGCTTTACACGCTTGAGCACCAGAGTAATCAAATTCACAAGCTTGACCAATTACAATTGGGCCTGCGCCTAAGATAAGAATGCTTTTTAAATCGGTACGTTTTGGCATTATTACTCCAGTTAAATTAGTTATTACGCGCTTGCATCAGGTCGATGAAGTGGTCAAATAATGGGGCTGCATCGTGCGGGCCTGGGCTTGCTTCTGGGTGACCTTGGAAGCTAAACGCTGGCTTATCAGTACGATGAATACCTTGTAGTGTTCCATCAAATAACGATTTGTGCGTGGCACGTAAGTTACTTGGTAGTGTGTCTTCATCGGCAGCAAAACCGTGGTTTTGTGCGGTGATCATAACTACATCGCGGTCTAAGTCTTTTACTGGGTGGTTACCACCGTGGTGGCCAAATTTCATTTTTACTGTTTTAGCACCTGAGGCCAGTGCTAATAATTGATGCCCTAAACAAATACCAAAAATTGGTGTGTCGGTTTCTAAAAAGGTTTTAATTGCATCAATAGCGTAAGTACATGGCTCTGGATCGCCAGGACCATTAGATAGGAAGATACCATCTGGGTTTAAAGCAAGTACATCGGCGGCTGAGGTTTGCGCTGGTACAACGGTTAATTTACAACCGCGATCAACTAGCATACGTAAAATATTACGTTTAACACCGAAGTCGTAGGCTACTACATGAAACTTTTCATCATCGCTGCTAAGGGTTTTAAATCCTTGGCCTAATGTCCAGCTTGATTCGCGCCACTCAAAATTTTCCTTGGTTGAGACAACTTTTGCTAAATCCATACCTTTTAAACCTGGGAAGGTTTGCGCGGCTTGTAACGCTTTGTTTTCGTCTAACTCGTCACCGGCAATAATACAGCCGTTTTGTGCGCCTTTGTCGCGCAAAATACGGGTAAGCTTTCTGGTGTCGATGTCCGCAATACCTAAAATATTACGTTGTTTTAAGTAATCATCTAACGATTGCTCGTTACGAAAGTTACTTGCTAGCAGTGGCAAATCACGGATCACTAGGCCTTTAGCCCAAATTTGATTCGCTTCTTCGTCTTCGCTGTTGGTACCCGTATTGCCGATATGTGGGTACGTCAAAGTTACGATTTGTTCCGCGTATGATGGATCAGTCAAAATTTCTTGATAACCAGTCATAGACGTATTGAATACTACTTCACCGACTGACATGCCGTCAGCGCCGATTGCAGTACCGCGAAACACTGTGCCGTCTTCTAGGACTAACAGAGCGGATTTAGTCAAGTTAAACCTCCTAACAGTAAAAAACGGGAGTAAGCAAATGCTTAACACCCCGCCAATACCCAGAGGGATCGTCAAAACCAGATTTTTTTGTGAGCTTAAATTGTTTTACGCAGTCTTAAATGATGCCGATATAAAACGCTAAACCTTCAATCATTTTTCTTGCCTAAAACTCTTTTCATTCCCACTGAAACCCCTGGTTTTACTAGCCACTTGGGTATAATTGGAAACACGCATTTAGTAATTTTTGGCAAATTGGCTGCATTCTACATGAAGATGCTATTTAGGTCTAACGTTATTTAGATAAATACTACAAATAAGTCGCTTTAGGCAAAAATAGACCCAAACAGCTAAAAAAGTAACTAAACTACTTCAGATCTAGCACATCTTGCATATCATAAAGTCCTGCTGGTTTATTTTGTAACCACTGCGCAGCCCTTATAGCTCCTAATGCAAAGGTCATTCGCGAACTTGCTTTGTGGGTTAATTCAAGCCTTTCGCCCATAGTTGCGAAATAGGCGGTGTGTTCACCTACTATGTCCCCGCCTCTTAGTACTGAATAGCCAATTTCATTTTGTGATTTTGCGGTTTCTACTTGGCTGCGGTCGTATACCGCTACTTCATCGTGATCCCACCCTTTAGCCTGTGCAATAGATTCACCAATGGCTAATGCTGTGCCCGATGGCGCATCTATTTTATGACGATGATGCGCTTCAAAAACTTCTATATCTAGGTCGTCACCAAATTTAGTGGCCGCTGTTTGCACTAGGTTAAGTAGCACATTAACGCCAACGCTGTAGTTACGCGCAAACACAATAGGAATATGTTTAGCAGCATTTTCTAATAATGCCATGTCTTCGCTAGTTAAACCTGTGGTGCCTATAACCATAGGCAGTTTTTTATCGAGCGCTGTTTTTAAGTGATTGCGCATACCTGCTGGTAACGTAAAGTCGATAAGTACATCAACATCAGCAACCTTGCTCTCGTCGCTAAAGCTAATGGCTTTGTCGGCTGCACTGTTTACTTGATTTACATTAATACCCAATAACGATGAGCTGCTGCGAACATACGCACCACCAAGTTGTGTTTGCTCTTTAATTGTCGCGGCTTCTAATAGGGCTAAGCCCATTCTGCCGTTAGCACCAAAAACACCTATTCGATTCATTGTTATTGCCTTAATCTGATTTAGTTGGATCTGTTGTTGCGTACCCTGACTAATTTGCCGCCCTAAACTTGCTTTGAGCAATTATTAGCCGCATATAATCGCACACCGGTAGATATTATCTAAAAGTCGTGCAATAGTCAGGTAAGCCCTTAATTAAATAATAATAACAATACCAGTTTACTTTAGCCATCTATACATTTAAACTTCTCCTTCGCGTCGATTTGGTCTTTGGCTTGCGGGCGCTGTGGTCATCAACTTTTTTATTAAAGAGTGATCTACTAAATTCAGCTAAAAGAGGAGTTTTGGCTGTGGTTATATTAACTGGTTATGAGGAATACAATGCAGCCAACATTTAATAAAAACAAAGCAATTCTATCTTTGCTTCCCCTTCTTACCTTTGTTGCCCTTTTTTTAGGCTCAGGTTTATATTTACAATCGCAAGGGGTTGATTACGCTTTTTACCAGCTCCCAGCACCGGTTGCTATACTACCCGCTATTATGCTTGCCTTTATTTTAAACAAAGGCACTGTAAACCAATGTGTTGAAACCTTTATTAAAGGCGCAGGACACAACAATATTATTACCATGTGTTTAATTTATTTACTTGCTGGTGCATTTTCGGCAGTAGCAAGTGCCACCGGTGGTGTGGATGCGGTTGTAAACGCTGGCTTGTCACTTATTCCCCCGTCGCTGTTATTACCTGGGCTATTTTTAATTGCTGCGGTTGTCTCTACTGCAATGGGTACATCAATGGGTACCATTGGTGCTATAGGGCCAATTGCCTATGCGGTATCCGTTAAAACAGGCATCGACCCTGCACTAATGGCCGGTACTATAGTATCGGGCGCAATGTTTGGTGATAACCTTTCTATTATTTCAGACACAACCATTGCGGCAACGCGTACGCAAGGCTGTGAAATGAAAGACAAGTTTAAAGAAAACTTAAAAATAGCGGTTCCTGCTGCCGTATTAACCATTGCTTTGCTGCTTTATTTAACACCTGCTCCACAAGCAGTAGAAACAAAAGATTTTGATTTGTTATTAGTGCTGCCTTATGCCTTTATTTTAGTATTGGCTGTAGCCGGTATGAACGTGTTTGTGGTGCTATTTAGCGGTATTGTATTTGCTGCGCTAATGGGCTTTACCGGCAGCTACGAAGGCGCAAGTTTTGTAAAAGATATTTACAAAGGTTTTACCGATATGCAGGAAATATTTTTACTTTCTATGTTTATTGGTGGCTTATCTGAATTTATTCGTATTAACGGCGGCCTTGATTTTCTGGCACAAAAAATTCAAGCCATTACAAAAGTGATTGCCAAGTGGCACCGCAAAGTAGCTGATCAGCTTGGTATAGCTGCATTGGTATTAACCAGCAACGTGTGTATAGCCAATAACACGGTATCAATTATTGTTGCAGGCCCTATTGCTAAAAAACTTGCTGATGATGGCGAAATAAGTGGTAAACGCTCTGCAAGTTTACTCGATATTTTTGCTTGTGTTACGCAAGGCTCACTGCCCTATGGTGCTCAAGCATTACTGTTAGGTGCTACGTTTAAAATTAGCCCGTGGGAAGTGTCAACGTCATCTTACTACTGCTTTATTTTAGCCTTTACTGCCATTGCCGTTATTTGTTTGCGCCGCAATAAAGCCTAAATTTCGTGCAAAACCTTATGTTGCAGCTTAATAAATAAGCTGCAACATATGTTAAAATAATAATCTACAAATCAATACCTTGTGCTATAATGCGCGCTTTCGCGTGTCACTAAAATTATAGTTAAATACAGATTATGAAATTTAAAAAAATACTTCCCCTCGTTACCCTTACGTCAATCGCTTTATCATCTTCTGCCCTTGCTGCTAATTGGAGCAGTACCGCATTACATGTTAATAATGGCGACCAAAAAAACCCATTTACCAAGCAAGAATCAGACACTACTGTTTACTCGCTGCAACATGCATCGGGCTATGATTACGGTGATAACTTTTTCTTTATTGATTACAGCAAAGACGATACAACCGACGGCTACCAAGATAGCGACTTTTACGGCGAATGGTATTCAACGCTAAGCTTATCGGCTATTAGCGGTGAGAAAATTGGCGCTGGTGCATTATTAGATGTAGGCCTTACTGGCGGAATTAACGTTGCCGGCGATGCCAAAATGATGAAATACCTACCGGGTGTTAAATTAAGCTGGGATGTACCTGGGTTCAACTTTTTTCAAACACTTGTCACTGCCTATATTGATGACAGTGAAGGCGTAGCCAAAGGCGGTGCCCCTATTGAAACTAACAGCTGGATGTTTGATGTAGCCTTTGAATACCCGTTTACCCTAGGCTCGCAAAAATTTAGCTTTAAAGGACACGCTGAATACATTGCAGAGCGCGAAGATGAGTTTGGTAACGACGTAGAAGCGTGGATACTTGCACAGCCTATTTTAGTATGGGATATGGGCCACGCGTTAGAAATGAAAGAAAACACCCTATTACTGGGTATGGAACTGCAATACTGGCATAATAAGCTAGGCACTGAGGTCACTGAATCGGTTCCACAAATACACGTTGAGTGGACTTTTTAAGTCCATACAGTGTAAAACAGAGTCAACATTACTTTTAAACGGAGCACTTAAACAGTGCTCTTTTTTTTGCCATGAAAACTATTTAATTGAACAGCCTTTAATACTTAGTTATTGTCTTACTTTAATTAAAGCCGTGTGCTTGCCTTTAATAGGAGTAAGGAAATGCCAGCGATTAAAGTTATTTGTTTGTCTGCATTATTAGCCTTTACTAATAATGCATTTTCCAGTAGTACAGAACCCTCTAAAACCCTCTCTTACGATGCACTTTTAACAAATTACCAGTATGATTTTAAAGTAAATTATTTTGATATTGCATCACAAAAGCAATCGCTAAAAATGGCGTATATTTATTTAAAACCCACGCAAAAAAATATGCCAACAGTGACGCTAATGCACGGTAAGAACTTTAATGCCGACTACTGGAGCCCCACAGCCCGTTACTTACAGTCGATTGGATTTGGGGTGCTGATACCCGATCAAATTGGTTTTGGTAAATCTTCAAAGCCCACTAACTATCAATATTCATTTGCGGCGCTTGCGCATCATACACATGCATTAATGGACTCGCTAAATCTTGAAAAGTCGATTGTTGTTGGCCACTCTATGGGGGGAATGCTAGCGAGCCGTTTTGCATTAATGTACCCAGATACAATCACTAAACTGATTTTGCTTAATCCAATAGGGCTTGAAAACTACTTACACTATGTAAAATACAAAGACACCAACTTTTTTTATAAAAATGAGCTTAACAAAACGCCCGAAGGTGTTAAAAAGTACCAGCAAAGAAACTATTACGATGGTCAATGGAATGCTAAGTATTCAGCATTAACCGACTTTATTACAGGGCAAATACAAGGCCCAGATAAAGAGCAAATTGCTTGGGTTAACGCTAAAACCTACGATATGATTTTTACCCAACCGGTGATCACTGAATTTAAAGACTTAACCGTGCCCGTTAAATTAATTATTGGTACGCGTGACAGAACAGGCCCTGGCCGAAACTGGAAAAAAGACGGGATAGATTATCAGCTGGGACGTTACGACAAATTAGGAAAACACGCTGCTGCGCTTATTCCTGATGCGCAACTGTTTGAACTTGATAATTTAGGTCATTTACCGCAAGTAGAAGATTTTGAGCGATTTAAGGCAGTGTTTAAACAAGCACTAAGTGAGTAATAGCTTGATACTTAATAAAATAAAGCCCCTGTAAGTAAACCGCTTACAGGGGCTTTTTATATAAAAACTAATTTACAGCGTACATTGCGGGTTTTTACCCTGCGATTTAGCCGTACTTTGCTCGCTAAGAGCTTCGCTCATTTGTGCTTGTAAATTATTAATTCGATTGCTTGGTGCAGGGTGAGTAGATAAAAACTCAGGTGTGCTACCACTGCCTGCTGCGCTCATATTTTGCCAAAGCGTGACCGACTCTTGTGGGTTAAAGCCAGCCTGCGCCATTAAATCTAAGCCAATGGTATCGGCCTCTGATTCGTGTGAACGGCTAAATGGTAAAACTACGCCGTACTGCGCCCCTAAGCCTAAACCTTGCATAATTTCGTTGCGGTATTGTACGTTGCCCATTTCAAGCGCTGCGCTGCCTAATTGCATACCGGTATCTAAAATTGAGCTTTGCGATACACGCTCATTTGAGTGCTCTGCTATAACGTGGCCCACTTCGTGCCCTAGCACGGTTGCAAGCTGATCTTGATTGGTGGCTATTTTTAATAACCCCGTATGAACACCTATGTAGCCACCAGGTAATGCAAAGGCATTTGCCGACTCATCTTCAAATACCACGACTTCCCAATTTTGTGAGGCGTATTCTTTTGGTAAAACAGCCACGACCTTTTCAGCAATACAATTTACATACGCATTGGTTTTTGCATCTTTATTGATTGGCTGTGATTCCTTCATTTGAGCAAAACTCGCGGTGCCCATTTCACTCATTTGTTGATCTGAATAAAGCGCAATTTGAGTACGCCCCGTAGGCGATGTTTTACAGCCGGCTAAAACTGCAGTTGCGAGTAAGGCAAGGGCTAGTTTTTTCATGGTGTTTCCTTCAAGTCTTTAATTTTTATTAGTTGTAGAATAGCAAACACGGTGCCAGTTTAGAATCTTTGCTCTTTATTACGCCGCTTTTTATTTTTAATAAATAAATGACCTTGCCAGACAAACTAAGTTTATACCCTTGCATAGCCCTGTTACACTATAAGCCTTGTTTTTAGTGAATGTTGAGTGACTACATGGACGCCTCGGCCTCGTCTTTTAATACCCGAATTTTGTTACCTTTGTTAGCCAGTATTGTTGCTATTACGCCACTGGCTATAGACATGTACTTACCGGCCATGTTGGTTATTGCGAACGATTTACAAACCACTATGCCAAATGTACAAATTTCGCTAAGTATTTATTTGGCTGGCTACTCGCTAGGCATGTTATTTTTTGGCCCTATTGCCGATCAACTCGGTCGACGAAAACTAGCCCGTATTGGCTTAACCTTATTTGGTGCAAGCTCATTTGCGCTGGCTTTTACCACCGAAATACACACCTTTTGGGTACTTAGAGCCGTGCAAGCATTCACCGGCGCGGCAGCTACGGTGGTTGTGCCTGGCGTAATTAGGCATATTTATCAAAAAAACACCGCTAAAGGCATGTCGTATGTATCTATGATTATGATGGTAGCGCCCTTAGTTGCCCCCTCTGTGGGGTCGTTTATTTTAGGGTTCTCGGTATGGTCAACCATATTTTTGGTTCTTGCTGCCTATAGCTTTTTAATTTTAGCGTTTGTACAAGTGTATTTAATTGATATCCCCATTCATAAAAATGAGAAAAAAGGCCTAGCCTTGTTTTTCGACAGCTATAAAACGGTACTTAGTAATAAAGATGCACGTGCAGACATATTGAGCTCTATGTTTGTCTCGTTTGGCTTTTTTTGCTTTTTAACCTCAGTGCCTTTTGTATACCTAGATTTATATAATGTATCTGAGCAATTATTTGGTATTTTATTCGCATTTAATGTCATGGCACTTATGTGTGGTAACTTTTTAAATACCCGAATTGTACCAAGAATTGGCTCTCGAAAAATGCTGTACATAGGGCTTGTATGTGGCTTTGCCTCTGGGCTGGCACTGCTTACGTTTAGCTTGTTGCAGCTTTCTTTATATTACATTGTAGCGGCCATTGCGCCTTTAATGATGAGCCTAGGGGTAACGGCGAGTAATGCTGATTCATTAATATTAATGAAGTTTGAAAAAAACACCGGTACCGCCACCGCTGTTATTGGAACGCTGCGCTTTGGCAGTGGCGCGCTCGTTGGCCCATTGCTTGCGGTGGTGCATGCAAAAAGTGCTGTGCCGTTTTCAAGCTTAATGTTTAGCGCCGTGCTATTAACTATGCTGGTGCAGTTAATCCACTATAAAATAGACAAAAAAAATGCCTCATAATGAGGCATTTTTTATAAACAGCGACTAATTAAGCGTCTGCTGCTTTAGATACCATAACCATTGCAGGGCGTAATAAACGACCATTTAATGTGTATCCTTTTTGCATTACTGCAAGTACCGTGTTTGGTGAAACATCGTTACTTGGTTGGATAGACATTGCTTGGTGGAATTCTGGATTGAATTGCTCACCTTGTGGGTTAACAATTTCAACGCCAAACTTTGCAACCGCATCGTTAAAGCTTTTAACTGTCATATCAATACCTTCAAGCAATGGCTTTAGGGTTTCGTTTTCTTTATCAGAAAACTCAATAGCACGCTCTAGGTTATCGATTACTGGAAGTAATTCGTTAGCAAACTTTTCCAGTGCAAATTTATGTGCTTTTTCTACATCTTGTGCAGCACGACGACGAATGTTATCTACATCTGCGGCGGCGCGTACAACGCTGTCTTTTTGATCCGCAATGGTTTGCTTAGCGGCTTCAAGCTCTGCGTATAGCATTGCAATTTCAGCTTCAGGGCTTTGCTCTTGGTCTGCTTCGTGTTGCTCTGCGGCTTCTACTGCTGCTTCAACATCAGCTTCCATTTGAGCTACTTCTTCGTTTAGTTCTACTTCTTGCTCTGGGTTTTGTGTCTGCTCAGACATAAAATACGTGCTCCAATTCTTTACAACTGCGGTAATTATGGGGATTGAATAAAAAGATTCAAGAGTTAGATGGCTCTAATAATTTAAATTCTTGGATTAATTGTTCAATTTGCGCCGATTTAGGGCAAATTACGCAAAAACGGCTTTGATACTCTTGATTTTGAAAGTACGGCACACTAATTACTATCAGCTCATTGCACTCTGTAAACGGTAAATTTTCAGTGTTTAAAACTGATACCCCGTTTTTAAATGCGAGTTTATCTTCGACAAAATTTAAAAATGAAACGCCAATATTTAAGCTTTGTTCGCAATCGACCTTTTTATATAAATAGTTTTCGCCTACTACAATACTGTTATCTGATCCAAGCTTTTGACTAAGCTGGCGCGTCCACTGTGTCAGTGAGTCATGGCAGTTACGTGGTGCAGTGTTTGCCATTGCTTGCATTCTGTACAAACCTTCCATTAAGGTTTGTTGGCTAAATACTGTGTTTAACCAAGTCGCAAATTGATAACGCACGGCATCTGAGGAATCATCAGGTTTATTGATACAAATATTGTGGCTTTGCCCTGCTCTATCTATTAGCAGTACAAGCCAATCGTTAGAATCAAACTCAAGTACTTCTACTCTAAACACTTGTTGCGAGCTTGCTTGTGGTAAGCCTACACAACAACATACTTGATACTTTTTACTTAATCCATGTGCAAGCTCCACAAGTTGTGCTTGTTTTGGCTGCCAGTAATTAGCTATTTCAGCTAACGGAAAAAACTCATCAAACCAATAATCAAACCCTTGGTTTGTAGGCACACGCCCTGCCGATGTATGAGGGGAATATAACAAGCCTACTTTTTCAAGTCGCGCCATAGCATTTCGTACCGTGGCAGAACAAACCGCCATGCCTTTTTGCTTCGCTATTTTTGTTGATGGAACGGGTAACCCTTCACCATTACAATAAAGGCTCATCACTGCTGAAAAAATTTGTTGATCTCGCGGGTTTATATTCATGTTATCTACATCTTGTTGCATGAAAGAGATATCGGGGCAGTTAAAACAAATTCAAGCCTAAAGCACGCTTTAAGTGAATATGTTGTTGCATGCATTACAATAAAACACTGCAGTAACTATTTTTAAGCATTAAATACAAAAATTAAAGGGGTAATTTAATCTGATGAGCCAATAATCAGCTCTTAGGTGAGCCTGGCAATATACAGGCGTAATTGAATCATTATCATATTGGTAAATCTGTGTTTTCAAACACTTCTGTTTTGAGTTACCCTACAAAAATATTATTACTTTTTATTGCAGCCGTTATGCACTCACCGTTTAAAACTATTGGCCTTATAGGTAAACCAAACCACCCTAAAGCTGCGGCTACGTTACAGCGTTTACATACTTTTTTATCGGCTCTTGGCTTTACCGTGATTGTAGAAAAGCGCACCGGTGGGCAGTTATCAGATGTCCCTGATACTCATCAAGTTGACCTTGTTAGCTTAGGCGAGCAAGCCGACCTTGCTATTGTTGTAGGGGGTGATGGCAATATGCTTGGTGCTGCACGCGTACTTGCACGCTTTGATGTAGCTGTAATAGGCGTAAACAGAGGTAATTTAGGGTTTTTAACCGACTTAAACCCAGAGGGCTTTGAAGGTAGCCTAGAGCAAGTGTTAAGCGGCGAATATTTAGAAGAAAAACGCTTTTTGCTCGAGGTAGAAGTATACCGCCATAACGAACTTAAAAGTGCTAATTCAGCCGTTAACGAAGCGGTGCTACATGCCGACAAAGTTGCCCACATGATTGAGTTTGAGGCTTTTATAAATAACGACTTTGTGTTTTCTCAGCGCTCTGACGGTTTAATTGTATCAACCCCTACCGGCTCTACAGCTTATTCTTTATCGGGTGGCGGGCCCATTTTAACACCTGAGCTTAATGCAATTTCGTTAGTGCCTATGTTCCCGCATACATTATCAAGCAGACCCTTAGTGGTTGATGCCGATAACGAGGTACGCTTAAAGTTAAGCCTTGAGAACACCGACAGCTTACAAGTCAGTTGCGACAGCCATGTAGTGCTTGCCGTTTTACCCGGCGATGAAGTGGTTATTAAAAAAGCCGACAGAAAACTGCGCTTAATTCACCCAAAAAACTACTCTTACTACAACGTTTTACGTACTAAACTTAATTGGGGCAGCCGTTTATACTAATTTTATTGCCAAGCGTAGTGCTTTAGCGCAAAATACAAGACAAATAAAAATTAATCAAACTAGGAATATCTAGCAATGACTTATGTTGTTATCTTTGCTTTGTTATTACTTATCACTTTGCTTGGCGCTTATATTAGAGTTGAAAACAATAGAAAAAAAGCGTTAGAAACCAAGAAAAAACAATTTAACGAACGTGTTGCCCAAGTAAACACTCGCCTCAAAACCAAGCTAAACAATTTATTAGAAGCCAAAATAATAAGACCTAAGTATGTAGCGCAAATTCAGGCAATTGTGGCCAATTTTTTTGTAGTTCAGCCCCATACTGATGAAAACCTGCAACATTTAGAAGATATTAGCGACAGCTTAGTGAGCACGCTTTCGATTGAGTTTCAAAAAGCACTGCAAAGTGAAAACGCCCAAGCGCTACAAGATAATATACAGTACTTTGTGAGTGAATTACCCCAGCAAGGCATACTATATAATAAAGCGTTTTATCATGAAATTTTGCCCTCATTGATTGTACAAATTAAAACTGACACACCTGAAAACCCAAGCGAAAGCCTTGAAAATACTGACGAAACACCTTCTTATGAAAGTACTGACTCTGATAGTCAGTTTTCTCAAAATGCGAGTGTTGCTTAAAAAGTAAAAAATTAATTTGCAAAAAACCTAAACACTGTATAAATTAACAGTTAATTCACTGGATGGATAAACAGTATGTTAATTGGTTTAGAAATTAAAAATTTTGCAATTGTAAGTAACTTAAGCACTGAGTGGCATAACGGCATGACGGCGATCACGGGTGAAACCGGCGCGGGTAAATCGATTGCCATTGATGCACTTTCACTGTGTTTAGGCGAGCGCGCTGAAGCGTCGGCGGTTCGCCCTGGCACAGATAAAGCAGAAGTGTGCGCACAATTTGATTTAACTGCCCTTCCTCTTGCTAAAGCATTTTTAGAACAACACATGCTAACGAGTAACGACAACGAATGCCTACTTAGACGCGTTGTATGTAAAAATGGCCGTAGCAAAAGCTATATTAATGGCAGCGCTGTTACAGCAGCTCAACTTAAAGAGCTGGGACAGTATTTAATTTCTATACACGGACAGCATGCTCATCAGCACCTTTTAAAAGCTGAACACCAGCTGCAACTGCTAGACGCCTACGCAGGCCACAATCAGCTTGTAAAAGCGGTTAGCCAAAGCTTTAAATTATATGCAAACCTGCAAAAAGAATTTAAACAGCTTGAGCAACAGCAATTACAACAAGCCGCTCAAAAACAATTACTCGAATACCAAGTTGCCGAATTAGATGAGTTTGCCTTACAAGACGGCGAGTTTGAACAAATAGAAGCCGAACATTACAAGCTAAGTAATAGCCAAACCATTTTAGAAGCCTGCCAGCGCGAACTTCAACATTTATACGAAAGTGATGAGCAAAATGCCTGTTCAATGCTGCAACACAGCGCTCAGCAATTTGCCGAGCTTGCAAATTATGACGAAAGCTTAGCAAGTGTAGCTGCATTATTAGATGAAGCCGCAGTGCAAGTTGAAGAAGCAAGCAGAGAAGTAAGAAACTACGCAGAGCAGGCCGACTTAGACCCTGCTAGATTAACAGAAGTAGAAGCGCGCTTAAGTGGCGCAATGGACTTAGCCCGTAAGCATCATATAAAGCCTCAAGAGCTGGTTGAGTTTCATCAAGGTTTAACACAAGAGCTAGAATCAATTAGTAACAATAGCTCACGTTTGGCGCAATTAGACGATGAAATAACTAATGCGCTAAGTGCATACCAGCACGCCAGTGATCAGCTAAGCGAAAGTCGCCATAAATATGCTAATACATTAAATCAATTAATTAGTGAAAGCATGGCTAATTTATCGATGGAAAATGGGGTCTTTGAAATTCAGCTTACCCAAGAAGCTGAGCGCCAACCCAATGCATTAGGTTTTGATAGCGTCTCGTTTTTGGTCTCTACTAACCCTGGGCAGCCATTACAACCTTTAGCTAAAGTTGCCTCGGGTGGTGAGCTGTCGCGTATTAGCCTTGCCATACAGGTGATCATTGCCCAAAAAGTGACAACGCCAACGCTTATTTTTGACGAAGTGGATGTAGGTATATCAGGTCCTACCGCCTCCTCTGTAGGGAAGTTACTACGCCAACTAGGAAAATCAACACAGGTTATTTGTGTAACCCATTTACCCCAGGTTGCAAGTAGTGCGCATCAGCAGTTTTTTGTAGCAAAAGAAATAGCACAAGGCGAGACCTTTACTCAAATGCTCAGCCTAAATAAAGACGGCCGTATTAATGAAATTGCACGCTTACTTGGCGGCGATAATATAAGTAAAACCGCTAAAGCAAATGCTAAAGAGCTTATTATGGCGCACGCCTAAGTTATACTTTTGCTACAACAGTGGAGAGACGTTTTAAATGCAAAGCATGCTGATAAATTTTTGCCATGTTACTGGGTGGCTACTTGTTGTTTTGAGCTTTTTGCTTATTGGGTTTAGTAAGTTTAAGCACGCAGAATTTAAGCTAAAACTTTTTAGCTTTTTAAAACTTATATTGGTTTATCAAGTAACGGTGAGTGTTTGGCAGTGGTTTATTATTGGCAACATAGTGGCTAATAATCAATGGTTACTTTTATTAGCACAGATACTGTGCTGTGCAATGTGCTATTTAAGTTTACAGCGGCGAAAAAGTAAAAGCCGCCCCAACCTTGATAGTTTTTCTATGGATTAACTAACACAAGCGTTAAGAGCAAGTTCTATTTTTACCTTGCTCTTTTGCTTTGTATAATCGCTCGTCGGCAAGCTTTATGTCTTGGGCTATGGTTGTATCTAACTGGCTTTGCACAAGCCCCATACTTATAGTTAATACCACCGATTTCCCACTCATGCGCACTGGATTTTTTTGTAATTCTGCATGAATTTTTTCTGCAATACTTTGCCCCTGATCTTTGTCGCTGTTTGGTAGTGCAATTAAAAACTCTTCACCGCCCCACCGAGAAGCAATACCTTGCTTTGGCATGCTCTTTTTTAAAATATTGGCAAGTTGGGTTAACGCTTCATCACCAAAGTCGTGGCCGTAGTTATCATTAATGTTTTTGAAATTATCAACATCAGCTAGCAAAATTACATACGGCTGCTTATTTTTTTTATGAAGATGTTTAAGCTCAGCAAGTTCTTTCATCATAAAACGTCTGTTAGGTAAATCAGTTAAGTGATCTATTGTGGCAAGGCGCTCATTTTTTTGACTCAGCGCGACTATTTTTTCATTGTATTTTTCGCGTGAGCGCTCATAAAAACCACTTAATAAAGCAACAATAATAAAAGAAATGACCACCCTTAGTGGAAGTGCTTCAGGCTGATAATCATAAATATTAAAGTTATCTGTAATAATAAAGCCGGCGATCACGGCAAATAAAAAGGCAACAATATCAAATGTTCCTTTTTTAAGGCCTCTAATAGAGTAAGTCACCGGTGATACAATAAATATCCAAATTGGCCCAGTACCTTCAGCTCCGCCCGAGATCACTAAATACAGCATTAAACAGTAAAGGTTATATAAAATGGTGGTTGCTGATTTTTCAACTGCGCGGTAAAGGCTAAAAGCCCACGCATAAAAACCAGCTGAAACTAGCAGCATAATACCAAGCACTACATCAGCATTAGACAATGCATTACACGCCATAGCGAAGGTAGCTATAAATCCGATGGTCGAAAAAAAGCGAACAATTAGCTTTCTTTCTCTGTTGTCTGAGTATGCATTCATATTATTATTTTTTATTTGCAAGCGAGCTTTAAAAGCTCATTTTCCGAGGATTTAAAAAAGAAGTTAGCAGCAAGTTTGTACTGAAATAGTACTTTAAGCAAGATTTACACGTTAATTATTGGTTAATGACAACTTTTTAATACTTTTTCATTTGAAAAAGCAAAAAAAAAGCAAGCCAGTTGGCTTGCCTTTATTATATTTAAAACTTAACGAGATAATTAAACCTCTAAATAATCCATAATACCTTCAGCAGCGTTACGCCCTTCAAAAATAGCCGTTACCACTAAATCAGAGCCTCGCACTATATCGCCACCTGCAAATATTTTCGGATTAGTTGTTTGATGAGTAAATTCACCTTGCTCTGGTGCGTTAATGCCGCCCCAGTGGTTAATTTCTACATCATACTTTTCTAACCAGTCCATTTTGTGTGGTTTAAAGCCAAACGCCATAATAACCTGGTCTGCCTCAAGTACGTGCTCAGAGCCTGGTACAACTTCTGCTCGGCTACGGCCGTTTTCATCAGGCTCACCCAGTTGTGTTTTAACCATTTTAACGCCTGCAACATGACCATTATCATCAAGTACAATACCCGTTGGCTGTACATTAAAGGTAAAGTTTACACCTTCTTCTTTAGCGTTTTTAACTTCACGCTTAGAGCCAGGCATATTTTCTTCATCACGACGATAAGCACAAGTTACTTTAGCTGCATTTTGGCGAATAGACGTTCGCACACAGTCCATCGCGGTATCACCACCGCCAAGTACCACAACCTTTTGATTGGCCATATCAATGCACGCTTGGTTTTTTTCATCGTAACCCATAACGCGATTTGTGTTACCAATTAAAAATGGCAGTGCGTCGTGTACGCCTGGCGCGTCTTCGTTTTCAAGACCAGCACGCATACTCTGATACGTACCTACACCTAAAAATACCGCGTCGTAGTCAGCTAAAATTTCGTCCATAGTGATATCTACACCCACTTCAACGTTTAGCTTAAATTCCACACCCATTTCGGTGAAAATTTCACGGCGCTTTTGCATTACTTCTTTTTCAAGTTTGAAAGAAGGGATACCAAAAGTAAGTAATCCGCCAATTTCTGGGTGACGGTCAAAAACCACTGGCTTTACACCGTTACGCACTAAAATATCTGCACAACCTAAACCAGCCGGACCCGCACCAATAATAGCTACTTTTTTATCCGTCCATGTCACGTATGACATGTCTGGTTTCCAGCCCATTTTAAATGCGGTATCGGTAATGTATTTTTCAATATTACCTATCGTTACTGCGCCAAACTCTTCATCAAGCGTACATGAACCTTCACACAGTCTGTCTTGTGGACAAACGCGTCCACACACTTCAGGTAAACTGTTTGTACGATGAGAAAGCTCAGCCGCTTCTAAAATACGGCCAGTTCTAATTAGTTTTAACCATTGTGGAATGTAGTTATGCACTGGGCATTTCCATTCACAGTAAGGGTTACCACAATCTAAACAACGGTCAGCTTGTGAATTTACCTGATTCTCAGAAAAGGGTTCGTAAATTTCCACGAAAGATTTTTTACGCGACGAGATTGGTTTTTTGCGCGGATCAACACGCTGCACGTCTATAAATTGATATACATTTTCGCTCATACTGCCCCCTTATTGCGCTTGAACACGAAGTTCTGCGCTACTGCGAGCGCGGTGCCCGAGTAAACTTTTTACATCACTTGATTTTGGTTTAACTAGTTTGAACATAGGTAAGTACAGTTCAAAATTAGCTAAAATGGTTTCTGCTCGACATGAACCCGTAAGCTCTAAATGCTCGGCAATTAGGCCACGTAAATGCTCTTGGTGCGAACTTAAATCATCAAGTGTTACTACTTCTACAAGCTCTGGATTAATGCGTTTTTCAAAGTCACTTCGCTCATCTAAAATATAAGCAAAACCACCTGTCATACCCGCACCAAAGTTAACGCCTACATTACCTAGCACGCATACAACACCGCCAGTCATGTATTCACAGCCGTTATCACCTACGCCTTCAACAACGGCTTGCACGCCAGAGTTACGCACTGCAAAACGCTCACCAGCACAGCCTGCGGCAAATAACTTACCACCCGTAGCACCGTACAAACATGTGTTACCAGCAATAGTCGCTTTATGACTTTCAAACGATGATCCCAGTGGTGGGCGTATAACAAGCTTACCACCAGCCATGCCTTTACCCACGTAGTCGTTTGCATCGCCAATAAGGGTCATTTCAAGGCCACCGGCATTCCAAACACCAAATGATTGCCCTGCTGTACCATGTAGCTCAATAGATACTGGATCTGCAGCCATACCTTGGTTGCCATGCTTAGAGGCTATGTAACCCGACAGCATTGCGCCCACTGAACGGTCTGTATTGCATATGCGACTCACGAGCGAAATACCCGATGAGGTATCAATCGCTTGTTGCGCTTTACCTAGTAACGTTTCGTTAAGTTCACCTAAATAGTGCGAGCTATTTGGTGCGCTGCAAAATAAGGTTTCGCCCGTTGGGTTATTTGGCTGAGCAATCACAGACGATAAATCTATTTTCTTTTGCTTCGCTGTTTTACCTTCAATCGCTTCTAATAAGTCTAAACGGCCAATTAAGTCAGTTAGATTAGCAATACCTAAGCTTGCCATAATTTCACGTGCTTCTTGAGCTATAAACTTAAAGTAGTTCATCGCCATTTCTGGTAAGCCGTGGTAATGCTTTTGACGAAGTGTTTCATCTTGCGTTGCAACACCGGTCGCACAGTTATTTAAATGACAAATACGTAAGTATTTACAACCTAGCGCGACCATTGGGCCTGTACCAAAGCCAAAGCTCTCTGCACCTAAAATAGCGGCTTTAATGATATCTAAACCTGTTTTTAAACCACCATCTGTTTGCAGGCGAATACGGTGACGAAGACCATTTTCAACAAGCGCTTGCTGGGTTTCTGCAAGGCCAAGCTCCCACGGGCTACCCGCGTATTTAACTGACGTTAATGGGCTTGCCCCGGTACCACCATCGTAACCTGAGATAGTAATTAAGTCGGCGTACGCTTTAGCTACACCTGTGGCAATTGTGCCTACACCCGGCTCAGATACTAACTTCACCGATATCATCGCTTCTGGGTTTACTTGTTTTAAATCGAATATTAGCTGGGCTAAATCTTCAATTGAGTAAATATCGTGATGCGGTGGTGGTGAAATTAATGTTACACCGGGTACCGAATAACGAAGCTTTGCAATATATGGCGTTACTTTTTCGCCTGGTAACTGCCCGCCTTCGCCAGGTTTAGCACCCTGCGCCACTTTAATTTGAATTACATCAGCATTACGAAGGTAGTGCGGCGTTACACCAAAACGACCCGAGGCAACTTGTTTAATACGTGAGTTTTTCTCGGTGTTGTAGCGCAACTTATCTTCACCGCCTTCACCTGAATTTGAACACCCGCCTAAGCGGTTCATTGCAATGGCGAGCGCTTCATGCGCCTCAGGCGAAAGTGCACCAATACTCATAGCTGCAGAGTCAAAGCGCTGGTATAAAAATTCAGCCGGCTCAACATCATCAATGCTAATGCCTTTTTCAGGTAGTTTAAGCGCTAACATATCGCGCAGCGTTGCAATAGGACGGTTATTAACTAAGTCAGCATAGGCTGCGTAGTCTTTATAATCGCCTGAACGTACGGCTTTTTGTAGCGTTTGAATAACATCTGGGTTGTAAGCGTGGTATTCACCACCGTGAACGTATTTTAATAAACCGCCATGGCTCAGTAACTTACGTTTACTAAAAGCAAGTTTATGAAGCTTTTGCTGATCAATATCAAAATCGCTAAAACAGGCGCCTTTAATACGACTTGCCACACCTTTAAAGCACATTTCTACCATAGCATCAGATAGACCAACCGCTTCAAAAAGCATTGAACAACGGTACGATGCAATTGTGCTTATGCCCATCTTAGACATAATTTTGTACAAGCCTTTATTAATGGCTTTTCGGTACGAAAGCGTCACTTCGCAGTACGATTTATCAATCACTTTACTGTCGCTCATCGCAACCAGTGACTCGTATGCAAGGTATGGGTAAATTGCGGTTGCACCAAAACCAAGTAATACGGCAAATTGGTGTGCATCGCGTACGCTACCTGTTTCAATAATAATATTAGACTCACAACGTAAGTTATTATCTACTAAACGTTTTTGTACAGCACCTACCGCCATAGCAGCAGGAATTGGTAATTGGGTTTCGCTAAAGTTACGGTCAGATAAAATAAGCATTACACAGCCGGCTGCTGCTTTTTCTTGTGCAGCGTCGCAAATACGTGCAACCGCTTTTTCTAAACCTTCCTCTGCTGTGTATGTAATATCAATTTTACAGTAGCTGTAATGCTCGTCATCGGCATTTAGTAGCTGCTGCATGTCTGCATACATTAAAATTGGCGTATCAAACTGTAGGCGCTTAGCGTGGCCTGTGGTTTCATTAAATACGTTTTGCTCACTACCAATACAGGTTGCCAATGACATTACGTGGTTTTCACGCAGCGGATCGATTGGCGGGTTAGTCACTTGCGCAAACTTTTGGCGGAAGTAATCGTACAATGAACGATGCCCTTCGCTAAGTACTGCAAATGGCGTGTCATCACCCATAGAGCCAGTTGCTTCTTGGCCGTTTTCACCCATTACGCGAATAACACTATCGAGCTCTTCGTTAGTGTAACCAAACATTTTTTGGTATTTAGCAAGTGTTTCGTCATCAAATGAGCGATTACCCGCATCTTGCTCGGTAAGCTCTTCAAACGGGGTTAAACGTTTAACGTTTTCTTCAAGCCATGACTTATAAGGATGACGCGATTTTAGATCTTGATCGATTTCGTCTGAGTGCCAAATTTTGCCTAATTTAGTATCAATTACTAACAGCTCACCTGGTCCTACACGGCCTTTTTCGACCACTTCATCTGCAGTGTAATCCCAAATCCCTACCTCAGAGGCAAGTGTAATAAAGCCATCTTGGGTAATAACATAGCGCGCTGGACGCAGGCCATTTCTGTCAAGGTTACAGGCTGCAAAACGCCCATCAGACATAACAATGCCCGCAGGGCCATCCCACGGCTCCATATGCATAGAGTTAAAGTCGTAAAATGCGCGTAAGTCATCATCCATAGCACGGTTTTTCTGCCATGCAGGTGGCACAAGCATACGCATAGCACGGAATAAATCCATGCCACCGGCTAAAAACAGCTCCAGCATGTTATCTAAGCTTGAAGAGTCAGAGCCAGTTTCGTTTACAAACGGCGCTGCACTTTGTAAATCAGGAATAAGCGGCGATGAAAACTTATACGAACGTGCACGAGCCCATTGGCGGTTACCTTCAATGGTATTAATTTCACCATTATGCGCTAAATACCTAAATGGTTGTGCTAAAGGCCAACGCGGCTGGGTATTAGTAGAAAAACGCTGATGGAATACACAAATAGCGCTGGTCATACGAATATCAGCTAAGTCTAAATAAAAGTTAGGCAAATCTGCAGGCATCATAAGGCCTTTATAGATAGTCACTAACCCCGATAAACTCGCAATATAAAACGACTCATCCTCTGCTAAACGCTTTTCTGCACGGCGACGTGCTACATATAAACGTCGCTCTAAATCTTTAGAACGCCATCCTTCAGGCGCACTAACAAAAATTTGCTCAAAACCAGGTAATTGCTGTGTCGCAATTGGCCCTAGCATTGAAGGGTCAGTAGGCACTTCACGCCAACCGAGTATTTTAAGTGTTTCTTGTTCTAATTCTTCACATAAAACCTGTTTTGCAGCTTGTGCTAAAACGGGATCTGAATTTAAGAAAACCATGCCTACGGCGTAATTTTTACCTAAGTGCCAATTATGCTCACTCGCAATAGCACGGAAAAAACTGTCAGGTTTTTGTAGTAATAAACCACAGCCGTCACCTGTTTTACCATCGGCAGAAATACCACCGCGGTGCTGCATGCGATCAAGTCCAGTAATAGCTGTACGAATAAGCCGATGACTAGCTTGACCATTTACTTGGGCTATTAAGCCAAAGCCACAATTATCTTTTTCTAATGTTGAGTCGTATAACATAGACCCCTCCCTTGCTGCACTGTTAACGTGAATGAACTGCTCGACGATTTGCTAACAGACGCACAAAACTAGCCTCTATAGTAAATAGAGTCAATATTATTTTGAATACATATTCACATTCTTGAATATTTCTCACTTCAAGGCAAGATTTCTTTTTCACCCATAAGTTTTAACATTTAGCGCTTATTTGCGCGTTATTTTTTCATGACACTGGTGTCAATTTTAACATTTTGTAAAAACAAAGGCGTTAAAGCAATACCCTTTACGTAAACGTAAACCACTAAAACAATGAATAAATATTCACTAATTTCCCACAGGTTCAGTTAACATTTAGATAGTTTAATGCGTTTTAAATAAATTAGAGGTTTAGGATCACGCTTTTTTAGCGTTCATTAGTATAGTTATTAATTGTGGTGTCGTTTTTAGTGCAGATGTAGTGAATTTTTATTTAATACCAATTTGCTTGATTGAGCGAACTATTGTAAGGCTGGAAAAACGTGTTGATAGCTGGGCAAAAAAATCGCTATTTAGTTGTTCTAAAAAAGAATTTTTTAGCGCAAATAGCGACACGTTTAGCCCCACAAATTGATTACGTCTTATTGCGCATTAATATAAAACTCATATTTTAATTAAAATTCGCGCTTATATAAGTAGCATTGTTGCTTACTTATCCTGACTAGGTGAACCTAAACGAGAGGCGAAGGCTGAGTTTGCTAACTATTGAGCACAAATTAATGGTTATAATCACCCACTGATGGGCTGTTCAAGAGATTAAGACGTAATAAAGTTATATATAGGCACAAAAAAGCCACGTAAAACGTGGCTTTAATAATCTAGCGAAGTAGCAATTACTCTGCGTCAGCTTCTTTATACTTAGCTGCAGTTTCAGTGATCAGTGGCTGTAATTCACCACGTTGAAACATTTCAATGATAATGTCACAACCACCTACTAATTCGCCCTCAACCCAAAGCTGTGGGAAAGTAGGCCAATTTGCGTATGCTGGTAACTCAGCGCGAATATCTGGATTAAGTAAAATATCAACATAGGCAAATGGTTCGCCACATGACATTAGAGCTTGTGACGCTTGTGAAGAAAAACCACAATTTGGTAATTTAGGCGACCCTTTCATGTAAAGGATAATTGGGTTTTCTGAAATCTGCTGTTTAATTTTATCAATGGTTTCCATCTACAACCTCAAAATGACGATAGCTTGATATACCTAGGGCTTGAAAATAAATCATTGTGGCCACAGATATATAACTTAAAATGGGCAAATAAAGCCGCAATTGAAATAGTCTTCAGCAATAGCATTGCTGTTTGCTTAAACTTGAGTAAAATACTCAACAATTATAGTAACACTATATTTTCGTTTGGTATAGGTAAGTGGTCTGTTCTATCAGGCATTACGTACTATCAAGCGAGTTATCAACCAAAAGAAGATGGAGATAAAAAAATGGCATTTGAACTACCGTCACTACCATATGCAATTGATGCACTTGAGCCTCATATTTCACAAGAAACTCTTGAGTATCACCACGGTAAGCACCACAACACTTACGTTGTTAAATTAAACGGTTTAATTCCAGGTACTGAATTTGAAAACAAATCTTTAGAAGAGATTGTTTGTTCATCTGAAGGTGGCGTATTTAACAACGCTGCACAAATTTGGAACCACACTTTCTACTGGAACTGTCTATCTCCAAATGGCGGCGGCGAGCCAACAGGTGCTATCGCTGACGCTATTAACGCTAAATGGGGCTCTTTTGACGCGTTTAAAGATGCATTAAACGACAAAGCGGTTAATAACTTTGGTTCTAGCTGGACATGGTTAGTTAAACTAGCTGACGGTTCATTAGATATCGTAAACACGTCTAACGCAGCAACGCCGCTTACAGACGAAGGTGTTACACCAATCCTAACTGTGGATTTATGGGAACACGCTTACTACATTGATTACCGTAACGTTCGTCCTGATTACCTTAAAGGTTTTTGGGCGCTTGTTAACTGGGAATTCGCGAACGCTAACTTCGCTTAATTAGCTATTATACGCTGATTTAAAAAGACGCCTCGGCGTCTTTTTTTATGCCTTTATAAAATTAAAATCGCCTTTATATGCGCTAAATTGCTAATTTAGCCACATGATCTTTTTTCACTTAAATTTTTAATTTTATTGCACAAAAATATCAATCTCTGACTAAACTTTAAAAAGTAAGCACCTTTTTAAAGCGGGTTTCGGAGGTTATTATGACTATTTTTGAGCACTACCAAGCACGATACGAAGCAGCACAAGAAGAAGAATACAGCATTAGCGAATTTCTAGAAATTTGTAAAAATGACAAATCAGCTTATGCCAGCGCCCCTGAGCGTTTACTTATGGCAATAGGCGAGCCGCAAATGGTTGATACTGCAACCGATGCACGTTTAAGCCGGTTATTTTCTAATAGAGTGGTTGCACGCTACCCTGCCTTTGCAGACTTTTACGGCATGGAAGATGCCATAGAACAAATTGTCTCCTATCTAAAGCATGCGGCTCAAGGCCTAGAAGAATGCAAACAAGTCCTTTATTTACTTGGCCCTGTTGGGGGAGGTAAATCTTCAATTGCAGAAAAACTAAAATATTTAATGCAACAAGTGCCTATCTATTCAATTAAAGGCTCTCCGGTAAACGATCACCCTCTCAGTTTGTTTGACCCAGTAGAAGATGCCAGCGTTCTCGAAAAAGAATACGGTATTAAACCACGTTATTTAAAAACGATTATGTCGCCATGGGCTGGTAAACGATTAAAAGAATTTAACGGCGATATTAGCCAATTTAGAGTCGTCAAACGCTACCCCTCTATTTTAAATCAAATAGGTATAGCCAAAACCGAACCCGGTGATGAAAATAATCAAGATATTTCTGCATTGGTGGGCAAAGTAGATATTCGCCAGCTTGAGCACTTTGCTCAAAACGACCCCGATGCCTACGCTTACTCAGGCTCTTTATGTTTAGCAAACCAAGGTTTAATGGAGTTTGTAGAAATGTTTAAAGCCCCTATCAAGGTGCTGCATCCACTCCTTACCGCAACGCAAGAGGGTAACTACAACGGTACTGAAGGTATTAGCGCTCTGCCCTTTAACGGCATGATTTTAGCCCACTCAAATGAGTCTGAATGGCAAACATTTAAAAATAATAAAAACAATGAAGCGTTTTTAGATCGTGTTTACATTGTAAAGGTCCCTTATTGCCTGCGCGTGACCGAAGAAATAAAAATCTACGACAAACTTATTCAACATAGTGAACTTGCCAGTGCACCGTGTGCACCAGGTACGCTTAAAGCGTTAGCGCAATTTACTACCTTATCTCGATTAAAAGAGCCTGAAAACTCTAGTATTTACTCAAAAATGCGGGTCTATGATGGTGAAACCCTAAAAGATACCGACCCTAAAGCAAAGTCTTACCAGGAGTATCGTGATTACGCAGGGGTAGATGAAGGCATGACCGGCCTTTCCACTCGTTTTGCTTTTAAAATTTTGTCGCGCGTATTTAATTTTGATACCACCGAGGTTGCAGCTAATCCGGTGCATTTATTTTATGTTTTGGAGCAACAAATAGAGCGTGAACAATTTAGCGCCGAAGTGGAAGAGCGCTATTTAAGTTTTTTAAAAGGCTATTTAATTCCGCAATATGTTGAGTTTATTGGTAAAGAACTACAAACCGCGTATTTAGAGTCATACTCTGAATATGGCCAAAATATTTTTGACCGCTATGTGATTTATGCTGATTTTTGGATACAAGATCAAGAATACAGAGACCCAGATACAGGACAGTTATTTGACCGCGCCTCGTTAAATGCAGAACTTGAAAAAATAGAAAAACCCGCCGGCATTTCTAATCCCAAAGATTTTAGGAACGAAATAGTTAACTTTGTATTACGTGCACGCGCTCACAATAATGGTAAAAACCCGTTATGGACAAGCTACGAAAAACTACGCACTGTGATTGAGAAAAAAATGTTCTCAAATACCGAAGATCTACTCCCTGTTATTTCCTTTAATACAAAAACCTCCGCTGAGGATCAACAAAAACACGAGGACTTTGTTAACCGCATGGTTGAAAAAGGCTACACGCAAAAACAAGTGCGTTTACTTTCTGAGTGGTATTTACGGGTTAGAAAATCGCAGTAACCTTCATGTAGTTTAGGGGGAACAGTATGGCGCATTTTATAGATAGACGCTTAAATGGTAAAAACAAAAGCACGCTTAATCGTCAGCGCTTTATTAGGCGCTATAAAAAGCAAATAAAAGAAGCAGTGTCTGATGCGGTTAATAAACGCAGCGTTACCGACTCAAGTTCAGGAGAGAGTATATCTATCCCGCAACGAGATATTAGCGAGCCCATTTTTCACCAAGGTAAAGGGGGCGACAGAGAACAAATTCACCCTGGCAACGATCAATTTTCAACAGGTGACAAAATTGAGCGCCCTAAAGGCGGCCAAGGTGGTGGCGCAGGCGATGGCGATGCAAGTGATTCAGGCGAAGGCCAAGATGACTTTGTGTTTTCTATTTCTAAAGATGAATACCTTGATTTACTCTTTGAAGACCTAGAACTGCCCAACTTACAAGAAAACCAGCTAGATAAGCTTGTACAAATGAAAACTCATCGGGCTGGTTTTTGTAGCGATGGTATGCCCAGTAATATTGATATAGTACGCTCATTACAGGGCTCACTCGCCAGAAGAGTCGCCATGAGTGCGGGTAAAAAAAGGCGCCTAGCAGAGCTTGAAGGCCAACTTGCGATGGAGCGTGAGCAAGCCAACAGCGACCAAGCCATCATTGCGTTATTACAAGAGGAAATTGAGCAACTTAAACAGCAAATAAAAGCCGTACCATTTATTGATAATTACGACTTACGTTTTCGTAATTATGAAAAACGCCCCCACCCCACCAGCAAAGCCGTTATGTTTTGTATTATGGATGTATCAGGCTCAATGGATCAGGCCACAAAAGACATGGCAAAGCGTTTTTATATTTTGCTGTATCAATTTTTGACCCGAAGTTATAAAGACATTGAGGTGGTGTATATACGCCACCACACACAAGCTAAAGAGGTCGACGAACAAGAGTTTTTTTATTCTCAAGAAACTGGCGGCACTATTGTCTCCAGTGCCCTTAAATTAATGAACGAAATAATAAAAGAGCGCTATGATTCAGAGCAATGGAATATATACGCAGCGCAAGCATCTGATGGCGATAACTGGGCAGACGACACCCCACACTGCGGTGAAATATTACGCAATAAGCTACTTAATGCGGTACGCTACTTTGCCTATATAGAAATTACCACGCGTGCGCACCAAAGCTTATGGCGCGAATATCAAAACATCACCCAAACCCATAGCAACTTTGCAATACAACATATTCAAAGTGTTGAAGACATTTACCCTATGTTTAGGGAGCTATTTAAAAAAAATCGTCAACAACAAGGGGCTGCTTAGCCTAAGCGAGGTTTACTATGAGCACTGAACGAATTAGCGATGGCCCAGATTGGACCTTTGAGCTGCTTGAGCAATACCAAACTGAAATAGCCCGTGTTGCAGCGCATTACCGGTTAGACACTTACCCTAACCAAATTGAGGTAATAACAGCTGAGCAAATGATGGATGCTTATTCAAGCGTTGGCATGCCTATAGGCTACAGCCATTGGTCATATGGTAAAAAATTTATACAAACCGAACAAAATTATAAGCGTGGGCAAATGGGGCTGGCTTACGAAATTGTGATTAATTCAAACCCCTGTATTGCTTATTTAATGGAAGAAAACACACTCCCTATGCAGGCACTGGTTATGGCGCATGCCTGTTATGGCCATAACTCATTTTTTAAAGGAAACTACTTATTTAAAACATGGACTGACGCCGACTCCATCATAGATTACTTAGTGTTTGCTAAAAATTACATTAGCCGCTGCGAAGAAAAATACGGTATTACACAAGTAGAAAGCTTAATTGATTCGTGTCACGCATTGATGAATTACGGCGTAGATAGATATAAACGCCCGCAGCAAATTTCCCTTTTTGAAGAGCAAAAACGCCAAAAAGAGCGTGAAGACTACATGCAATCTCAAGTAAACGAGCTATGGCGCACTATCCCCGCTCAACAGCAAGAAGCTAAAAAGCAAGAGAGACATTTTCCGCAAGAGCCGCAAGAAAACATTTTATACTTTATTGAGAAAAACGCGCCTTTATTAGAGTCTTGGCAGCGAGAAATAATACGTATTGTACGAAAGATATCGCAATATTTTTATCCGCAAAAACAAACCCAAGTGATGAACGAAGGCTGGGCCACCTTTTGGCACTACACCATTTTAAACCACTTATATGATGAAGGTAAATTAACCGACTCCTTTATGATGGAGTTTTTGCAAAGCCATACCAACGTGGTTTATCAGCCACCTTATAACAGCAATTACTATTCAGGTATAAACCCGTATGCATTGGGTTTTAATATGATGGTGGATATTCGCCGTATTTGCGAAAACCCAACAGATGAGGATAGACGCTGGTTTCCTGAATATGCAGGCACTAATTGGCTAGACACACTACATTTTGCGATGGAAAACTTTAAAGATGAAAGTTTCATAAGCCAATTTTTATCACCTAAGTTAATTCGTAATTTTAAGCTATTTACTATTGTCGATCACAGCCGTAATCCACATCTAGAGGTAGGCGCAATACATGATGATAGCGGTTATCAGGCTGTACGCGAAGCGCTTTCAGCGCAATATAATTTGAGTAATCACGAACCTAACATTCAAGTATATAATGTTGATGTTAGAGGCGATCGTTCTTTAACGTTGCGTTATGTTCCTCACAATAATATCCCCCTTGCTGACTCGCATAAAGAAGTGCTAAAACACCTTTACAGGTTATGGGGATTCAAGGTTCAATTAGAGCAAGAGACCAGTACAGGCGATGTGTCTACTCTTGGCCAATGCCCAGCAGATGATACTCGCCATACTACAGAGTAAATAAAACGGCTGATAAAAACGGCACTTTAACCAAGCCCTTGTTAAGGATTTACTGCCAAAGCTTGCAGCGCAATTAGGTGCATCCTTGGTTACTTTAATTTAGCAGTAATATTACCGCTGCCTTAATTTTAGCAGCGCATAAAAAAGACGCTTATGCGTCATTTTTTATATCCTCAAAATCGGTTACTCTGTTACGGCCATGCTCTTTTGAGTGATACAGGGCTTTGTCAGCGGCTTCAATCCACCGCTCATGTTTTGCAAAGTCAGGGCTATTTCCTGCAAAACCAACACTCACAGTCATCTCTATTTTTGTGTTTTTATAAACAAAAGGGTTGGCTTCTATTAACGCTCTTATGCGCTCGGCAAAAGTTGCTGCGCCTTGCTTGTCGGTATCGAGTAAAGTAACAACAAACTCCTCCCCACCATAACGCCCTGCTATATCGGTTTCGCGAAGCGTCGTTCGTAGCAGTTCTGAAAGGTGGCGTAGCGCTTCATCGCCACAACTATGGCCATGCTCATCATTAATTTTTTTAAAATGATCGATATCAAACATCAATAATGTGCTGCTGCCACCGCTGCGCTTAACACGTAAAAACTCTTGGTGCAGTGTGCTTTCCCAATGCCCACGGTTAAACAGTTGCGTTAAGCTGTCGGTTTGGCTTACTTGCTCTAAACGCTTATTTAAATCTTCTAATTCTTTTTTATTGACCGCCACATCGGTAACATCATAAATAATGATACAAATATGACTGACCTCACCCAGAGTGTTGGTAAGTGGAATAAAGGTCGCATTTTGGTACATGTAATCTGCTTTACCGGTAATGGGGCGGTAGTTTTTAAAACGAAAGATGTAAGGTTGCTGCTCCCAGATAGTAAAAGAGCGGTTTTTAAGTACAAATACAGACTCTGACTTGCTTCTAAACCATTTCTCATCAATCGAAGGAAATAAATCAAATAGGTCTTTGTCTTTTACAGCACTTGGTAATAGCCCAGAATGGTTTTCCATAAAGCCATTCCACACACACACTTTATAATTTCTATCCAGTACAACCAGGCCCACATCAACCGTGTTAAACATATCCATTAACCAATGGATCTCATTCATTTCTAAATCAGCGGCCATAACTTAGTCTTCTAATAGGTAAGCAACTTTGTATTTCAAAGTTTTAAGTGAATCTTCGGTAAATAACAGCATAAGATCGCAGTTAATATCGTGGTTTTCGATGCCGTAGCTTATTTCTATCGCTAAGGTTCTTTGCCAACGAGATTTATTTGATTTAACCAATTCAGATACATCGCGATGTTGGCCAAGTACAATGGGATGACCTTGGCTAAAAGACATATCTAGCTGTTTAGAAAGCCCCGTTAAAATTGAGCCTATTAAAATATTACTAATATCCATAAGTAGCTCAAGCTCAACTTTGTCGTTAAGCTCACCGTCGTAATTCATCAGTGACGCAATTTCTTTAAAGCTTGAGTCGTTTAATAAAAGTAATGCCTCGCCCGATACGCCACCACCAATAAAGCCTTGGCACACCCCTGATGTGGCAGCATTATTGTCAATTGACTGCAGCGCCATATCCAGTTCATTAACTTCAAGCACATTCACATTCGGAATTGGCAGCTCTACAAACACATTCAAAAGCCGTGCAAGCAAATCGCCTGCTTGGCCCATAGCGACATTTGTAAGCTCTTGGTATATATCGCGCACATCTGGGTCTACTTGTTCACCTAAAGAATGAGCAAGGCGCTCGCGCATGGCTTTATCTTTAATGCCATGATGCTCGATAATATCGGCCAGTTTTTCAGGTGAGCAAGGTTTTTGGATAAAATCAATGGCGCCTAATTCAAGTACGCGCTGGTGCGCATTTGGCTGAATATCGCCAGATACAACCACGGTTAGAATATTAAGGCCTTGCTCTTTCATGGCCATAAGGACTTCGTAACCGTCCATTTCAGGCATGTTTAAATCAAGAAAAAGGATTTCGGGCTCGATTATTTTTAGTTTTTTGATGCAATCAACACCATCTTGAGCAAACTCTACTTTAATATCCCAGTCATCTGGTAAAGAGCGAGCTAGCTGGCGCCTCGCTAATTTTGAGTCGTCACATATTAATACGGATGTTGACATACTATCTCTCTATTATTTAACCCAATGTTGTCAATAGGCCTTATGACTTTATTAAAGATACATTTTGTAACTACATGTTAATAAAAGTTCATGCAGTTTACAATTTATATATCACAGAACTTATTATTACTTTTACAGTGATATTTAATCGCTTGGTCAGTGATATTGAGTATAATACACTCAAACCTATTGCGTTAATTTAAAAGGAAATAACCTATGGTACGCTCTCTTATTTTTGCACTAAGCACACTGGCTTTAAGCTCAGTTGGGCACGCATCACAGTACCCAGAAAACACGCTTGATGCAGGTAAGGTCTCTGCTCAGGGTAAGCCTGTCACTTTGTTAGGTAAAGGTGTAAGTGTAGGTGATAATGCGCCAAATTTTAAAGTGGTTGATGGTGGTTTTGCCCCTGTAAATCTTAATGATTATAAAGGGCAAGCTGTATTAATCAGTGTGGTGCCGAGTTTAGATACAGGCATTTGTAGCTTACAAACCAAACATTTTAATGAAAAAGTAGCGACGCAATTTCCTGCTATCGCAATACTGACCATCAGTGCTGATTTACCTTTTGCTCAAAAACGCTTTTGTAATGCTGAAAACATCGATAAAGTAACAGCCCTTTCTGACTCTGTATGGCGAGACTTTGGCCAAAAATATGGCTTAATTATAAAAGATATGGGGCTACTAACTCGCGCTGTGCTTATTTTAGATAAAAGCCATACAGTGATATACAAACAGCTAGTGTCTAATTTATCTACCGAGCCAAACTACGACCCAGTAATAGAAAAGCTAAAAACGTTATAGGTAACAGGGCGTGTTGACCTTTAATGGTTTAATTTTAAATTATTAAAAGCTAATAAATACATAAAAACCGCCCGAGGGCGGTTTTTTAATACCTAAGCTGTGTTTAGATTATATTAACCTAAAAGCTCTGCTAGTTGCTGGCTTACTGTTTCAACAGCTTGCGTACCATCAATTTTATGGTACTGCGTGTTACCTGCTTGCGCTTCAGCTTGGTAGTAATCAACCAATGGCATAGTTTGCTCATGGTAAATAGCTAAACGTTTACGAACTGTTTCTTCCGTGTCATCTGCACGAATAATAAGCTCTTCGCCTGTTTCATCGTCTTTACCTTCCACTTTTGGTGGGTTGTAAACAACGTGATAAACACGGCCAGAGCCAGGATGTACGCGACGTCCACCCATACGCTCAACAATTACTTCATCAGCAACGTCAAACTCAATAACGTGATCAACCACAACGCCATTTTCTTTCATAGCATCTGCTTGTGGAATGGTACGTGGGAAGCCATCAAGTAAAAAGCCTTGTTCGCAGTCTGGTTTAGCAATACGCTCTTTCACTAAACCAATGATGATATCGTCAGAAATTAACTGACCTGCATCCATTACTTTTTTCGCTTCTAAGCCAAGTGGTGTACCTTCTTTAATGGCTGCACGAAGCATATCACCGGTAGAAATTTGTGGAATACCGTATTTGTCCATTAAAAACTGAGCTTGAGTACCTTTACCAGCACCTGGCGCGCCCAAAAGAATAATGCGCATATCATTGTCCCCTAGTATGGATATTTATTTTAAAGCCTGAATTCTTCCACAAGCGCTGCAGATACTCAAGCAACTTATACTAATTGCCTACTTTAGAGCGCATAAAAAAAGGAAGCATACGCTTCCTTTATAATTATGGTTATATTTTAGGCTCTTTTAGCAATTAAAAGAGCCTGTTAGCCTTACTTATTTAAATCAAGCATTAACTTGTTTAAACGTGTTACGAACCCGGTAGGATCTTTTAATGTACCGCGTTCAGCAAGTAAAGCTTGGTCTAGTAATACATGAGACCACTGTGCAAACTTATCTTCGTCTTGCTCATCGTTTAAGTGCTTAACTAACTGATGCTCAGGGTTAAGCTCAAACACTGGCTTAGCCTCTGGTACAGGTTGCCCTACTGACTCCATAAGCTTTTGCATTTGCGAGCTCATGTCGTTCTCATCGCTAACCACACAGGCAGGAGAGTCTGTTAAGCGATGCGTAAAGCGTACTTCTTTAACTTCTTCGCCTAGCGCTGTTTTAATGCGCTCAATTAAGCCTTCTACTTCTTTTTCAGACTCTTCTTGCGCTTTTTTTGTTTCTTCGTCGTCAAGCTTACCTAAATCAAGGTCGCCACGGGTAATTGACTGGAATGATTTTTCGTTAAACTCAGTTAAGTGGCTCATCATCCACTCATCAACACGGTCACTTAGTAATAATACTTCGATGCCTTTTTTGCGGAAGATTTCTAAGTGCGGCGAGTTTTTAGCCGCTGTAAACGAATCAGCAACCACGTAGTAAATTTTATCTTGCTCATCGTTCATACGCTCAATGTATTGCTCAAGCGATACATCTTGCGTTTCTGAGTCGGTATGCGTAGATGAGAAGCGTAACAATTTAGCAATCGCTTCTTTATTCGCTGTATCTTCTGCTGGGCCTTCTTTGATTACTTGGCCAAACTCGTTCCAAAATGTTTGGTAGTCTTCGGCTTTGTTTTTAGCCATACGCTCTAGCATTTTTAAGATACGAGACGTACACCCTTTACGAATCGCTTGCGTTACTTTGTTATCTTGTAAAATTTCGCGCGATACATTTAGTGGTAAATCGTTTGAATCAAGTAAGCCTTTTACAAAGCGCAGGTAGCTTGGCATAAATTGCTCAGCGTCATCCATAATAAAGACACGTTGAACATACAGTTTTAAGCCACTTTGGCGCTCACGGTTCCATAAATCGAACGGCGCTTTTTTAGGGATATACAATAAGCTTGTGTACTCAGTTTTACCTTCTACTTTATTGTGCGCCCAGTTTAGCGGCTCTTCCCAATCATGGCTTACATGCTTGTAAAACTCTTTGTATTCTTCATCAGAAACCTCTGACTTATCACGTGTCCATAAAGCGGTTGCACGGTTAATGCTTTCCCACTCACCTGGAACTGCAGGGATTTTTTCGCCGTCTTCGCCTTCAGACTCAGGCACTTCTGCTTTATACATTTGTACAGGCGTAGAAATATGATCTGAGTATTTAGTAACGATGCTACGTAAACGGTATTCATCCGCGTATTCTTTTTCTTCATCACGCAGGTGTAAAATGATATCCGTACCACGGCCTTCTTTTTCAATTTCTTGTAACGTGTACTCACCTTCACCTTGTGACTGCCACTCGTACGCTTGGGTTTCACCCGCTTTACGCGTGCGCACTGTCACTTCATCAGCCACAATAAATGCCGAGTAAAAACCAACACCAAATTGACCAATTAATTGCGAGTCTTTGCTTTGGTCGCCGGTTAAGTTTTTGAAAAACTCAGCAGTACCCGACTTAGCAATAGTTCCTAAAGAACTAATCACTTCTTCACGCGTCATACCTATACCATTGTCAGAAATGGTAATTGTGTTTGCCTCTTTATCTGCGCTAATACGTACACGTAAATCGGCATCACCTTGGTAAAGGTCGCCATTTGAAAGCGCTAAAAAGCGTAGCTTATCGGCGGCATCTGATGCATTTGATACAAGCTCACGTAAAAATATTTCTTTATTCGAATATAACGAATGAATCATTAAGTTTAATAGTTGTTTTACTTCTGTTTGAAAGCCTAATGTTTCTTTTTGTGCTGCAGTCATTTATGTATCTCCAATTAGCAAAGTGTCTGCGTTATGCACTTAATATGGGGTGAGGTGGAATAACTTCAAGGGAAAAATTTAAAAAAGCAGCTTTTGTGCTGACATAAATAAAAAGCCACATAAAAATGTGGCTTTTAGGGTTTAACTATGGTGTATTTTTAGCGTGCTGGGCTTTTAAAGCGCTGACTTGTTCGTGTAAATAGTTAGCACTTACCTGCTCAGCTTCAATCGGCTCTCCCACATTTACCGATACTAAAGACCATTTAAGGCGTGGTAGTTGCCACTTGGCTTTACGGCTAAACATACTGCCCCACAAGCCACCTAAGTGAACGGGTACAACAGGCACAGGTGTGCGCGCTATAATGCGCTCAATGCCCCGCCTAAACATGTCCATTTCGCCATTACTTGTTAGTTTTCCTTCAGGAAAAATACCAACTAACTCACCGCGTTCAAGCGCTGCGGCAACCTCATCAAATGCTTTTGCAAACGCCTTTGGGTTGGCTTTTTCGCTATCAATTGGAATAGCTTTTGCCATTTTAAATAGCCAATGCAGCGCTTTTGAATAATAAATTGGGGCAAACACCATAAAGCGTATAGGCCTAGGCGAAGTGGCTAAAATAAACATCCAATCTACAAAGCTTACATGGTTAGCTACAATAACGGCTGCGCCTTCGCTTGGAATATTTTCATGCCCTTTTGTGCGCACACGATACATGCATATAGCTAAAATATAGATAACAAAGCGCAAGAAAAATTCCGGTACCTTAGTGTAAATATAAATAGAGATAAGCAAATTAAGCCCCGCCAAAAGCAATAGTAACGACGAAATATGCCACTCTAAAACAGAGAGCGTTACAATACTTAATATGGCACTGCCAACCATAAAGAGCGCATTAAGCACATTATTAGCAGCTATCACCCGTGAACGACTTGCCTCCTCGGTACGCTGTTGAATAAGCGCATACAGCGGCACAGTATAAAAGCCGGATGCAATACCAATACCTGCCATCCAAACAAAATGCCATACCATGTCGCCTGTATTAAGCACTTGTTTAAGCGTTAATAAATTTTCAGAGGGCGCAATATATTCACTAATAGCCGGCTCTTGGCTTAATAAATACAAAAATAGCGTAATTAAAATAGCGCCAAAAGGTACAATGCCCAGCTCAATACGTGAGCGCGAGAGCTTTTCGCACAACAAAGACCCCACGGCAATGCTTAGCGAAAACACCACCAGCGCACTGGTTACAACGAGTTCATCGCCACCCATTACATGCTTAACGTAATTAGGTAATGCCGTTAAAATAACCGCGCCTATTAGCCAAAACCAGCTTATACCCAACACCGATTTACCAACCGATTCTGTTTGAGCATTAAGCGCTTTAAATACATTTTTAGTGGATGAAAAAATATTATAGGTAAAGTGCAAATTAGGATTATTGGCTTGGCTTATAGGAATAAAGCGGCTGCTGAAAAAGCCAAGTACCGCAAGTACCAGCACGGCAATACTAATAATTGTTGGACCTGTTGTTTGAGTAATGTAATAGGTGCCAAAAATAGTACCAATTAAAATAGCTACAAAAGTGGCAGACTCAACCAAGCCATTGGCTTTTGTTAATTCGTTAGGCGCCACATGCTGCGGTAATATTGAATACTTAAGCGGGCCAAAAAAAGTACTTTGCAAGCCCATAAAAAACACGGTGGTCAGCATTAGCCACACATATTGCGTAAAAATAGAGGCTGCGCCAATAACCATAATCGGTATTTCGCAAAATTTAACAAGCCGGATCAGCTTTGATTTTTCTGTTTTTTCGGCTAGTTGCCCCGCCATTCCTGAAAATAAAAAAAACGGTAATATAAATAAGCCCGCTGCAAGGTTTGAATACAGCGCACCATCGCCAAGGGTTGCAGCTTGAAACACTAACAATATAAGCACGGATTGCTTATACACATTATCATTCATAGCCGACAAAAACTGCGTTACAAATAGCGGTAAAAAGCGCTTACTGCTGAGTAAACCGCCTTTATTGTCGTGTTTATTATTTTGCATAGTACTCCTTACTAATCAGATAAATTCCTGATGTTTTTATACCAACTTGAGCGATATTTTTAAGGCGCGTGAGCCGTGCAACTATCACGTTATCTAGTTTTTGTTAGTCAATAATTTATAACACAACGTCGCCAAGTTTAACTCATTTATTAATTTAATATGATTACCGGCAAACTCACACACGTTATACGGTAATTAAATAGCAAACACAAAAAAGCCCACATATTTTACTATGTAGGCTTTTAAAACGATTTCAGATAGTTGTGTTAGTCCTGCATAACCGCTCGGCGGCCACTAAATGCATGCATTAACGTTGTGCCATCTACTAAATCAAGCTCGCCACCAACAGGTATACCATGCGCTATACGCGAGGCCCCTACTTTATATTTATGGCAAAGCTGGGCAATATAATGTGCAGTGGTTTCGCCCTCAACCGTGGGGTTGGTAGCTAAAATCACTTCGTTAATACCGCCGTGAGAGAGCTTTTGTTCAAGTATATCAAGGCCTATTTCTTTAGGGCCAATACCGTCAATTGGCGATAAATGCCCCATAAGTACAAAATATAAACCAAGGTATTGGCCTGTTTGCTCTATTGCCAACACATCGGTAGGCGATTCAACAACACACAGCACACCACTGTCTTGGCGTTTTGTACTTAAGCAAATATCACACTGCGCTTGCTCAGTAAAAGTGCGGCACGACTGACAATGCCCAACCGCGCCCATGGCTTTGGTCAATGCGTTACCAAGTTGAGTACCGCCTTTACGATCGCGCTCTAATAAATGAAACGCAATGCGCTGAGCCGACTTAGGACCAATACCCGGTTGGCAACGTAGCGCTTCTATAAGCTGCGTTAAACTATCTGAAAGTTGCATATTTGCTTAAAACGGCATTTTCATACCTGGTGGTAATTGCATACCGCCAGTTACTTTGCCCATACGCTCTTGCGTTTCGTCAGCAACGCGGCGAACAGCATCGTTACATGCTGCAGCAAGTAAATCTTCAATCATGTCTTTGTCGTCTTCCATAAGGCTTTCATCAAGCTCAACACGACGCACATTATGATTACCAAGCATGGTTACTTTTACAAGGCCTGCGCCGGCTTCGCCAACAACTTCCATTGTCGCGATTTCGTCTTGGGCTTTTTGCATGCGCTCTTGCATTTGCTGCGCTTGCTTCATCATGTTACCCATTCCACCTTTAAACATAATTTTCTCTCTTTCTTTTAAACTCTAGTTGTCATGAAGATAAGGGCGATTGTATTTAATTACAATGCCTGAATACTGTTTTCGTCAATTTCGGCGCTAAATAGCTGCTGAAATTGTACTATGTTTTCATCAGATGTGATCACATCAATTGCTTGCTGGTGTCGCCCTGCATCTATTTTTTGCTGAATTAAATAAGGCGAGTCAATCACCCCTTTTGCAAAGTTAATACTCAGCGATACGTTATGCCCGTAAATGCTTGATAACGCCGCATCGAGCTTTTGCCTAAGCATGGGCGTATCTAAGTGTTTTTGCGATTCATCCACGTCAATATGTAAACTGTCGCCTTGCTTGGTAAAAATCGAGTGTAATGCAAATTGGCGCATTCGCCCACCAAGCCCCATACGCTTAATTAAATAAGCCCACTCATCTTGCTGATGCGCAAATTTAATCTCGCTAATTGGGCTTTGAAAATCATCAGGAACCGGTATAGCGGGCTCTTGCTCTATTACCTCAGGCTTTTTTTGCGGATTAATTTGCTCCAGCAGCTCAGGCGCTAAGTTTTCAGTAATTGTTTGATGCTTTTCTTTAAAATCAACCTTACGCGCTGGCTGGCTTTGCGTTACTGGCTCAGCTGGCGTTTGGCTCCCTGTTACTGGGAGCGTTGGCTTTTTTTCGCTATCGCCTTGCGCATGGTCATGCCATGGCGGTGAATCGTTTTGTGACTCACTCGCTTGCGGGCTTGTATTGTGTGGCTTTGCTTCGCTGTTAGGCGTAGCTTGGGCAGGTGTTTTTGGTGTTTGCGCTTGCTCAGAGGTATTTACACTCCCCCCTGAAAGCCTGCCTGCCCCCGATATATTTCTATCCCGTAAAATTCGCGCAATTGCTGATTGTGCTTGAGCTTCTTGTTCACGCACACTGCTATCTTTAGCATCGGCGTTTTCAGGCGCGGGTTGTGTGTGTTGCGCTACAGGTGCAGGGTTATAACCTTGATCTACCGCACTGCTCATAACATCATCAAATTGTGCAGCTAAGCTTTGCTCCATATTACTGTGTTGCAGATAAGCATCGTCTTCACTTTGGCGCTCAGCAGCATCGCCACTCTTAGCTATGTGCGCACTTTGCTGCACAGGGCTCGGTATATCGTTTTGCGGGCTTTGAGCCGCAGCTGATGCGCTGTTGCTGTTTTGCTCACTTGGCGAGCGTGTTAGCTGCTCTGTGGGCGGTTGCTCTACTGGTTCATCACTTGTTTGGCTTTGCGCTGTGCTTTGGTTTTGGCTTTTCTCAACCATTACTTGCGGAGCAGGAGTTTCGTCTTGCGATGGTGTTTTATTTTTATTTAATATATCACGCAGCGCATCGGCACGGCCTTTACTACTGGTAGGCGCAGGCATTGCTGCACTTGGTGTGTCACTAGGCTCAGAAAGCGATTGAGCAGGCGTTGTACCTGCAGACTCAAATGCTAATAAACGCAGCATTATCATTTCAAAGCCTAAACGAGGCTCTGGCGCCCATTGTAAGTCTTTTTTACCGTTTAATAGTAACTGGTAATAAACCTGTATTTGTTGAGCCTGGGTGTGCTGTGCAACATGACTAACATAATCGGCGTTTTTATCATCAAGTTGCGCTGCTTGAGGGACAAGCTGAGTTAATTGAATAAGGTGAGTTAATGCAATTAAATCATCAAGTAGTGCAATATAGTTAGGATTACGGCTCGCTACTTGGGCTATTTCGTCCATCAGTGCGCCACCATCTTGTGCTAACAAAGCAGCAAGCAAACTCTGGCTGTAATGTGTGTCCATTAAACCAAGCATAGCTTGTACGGCTTGATTGTTTATGTCGCCGTTGGTTTGCGCAATAGCTTGATCTGTTAAGCTCAACGCGTCACGCATACTGCCATCGGCGGCTTTTGCAATAATACTTAGCGCATCTTTATCAAAGTTTAACTCCTCTTGAGTAAGGACATGCTCAAGCTGAGTTTTAATTTCGCTTTGCGAAAGTGCATTTAAGTTAAACTGTAAACAGCGTGATAAAATGGTAACAGGTAACTTTTGCGGATCGGTGGTTGCTAGTAAAAATTTCACATGCTCTGGCGGCTCTTCCAACGTTTTTAATAACGCGTTAAAGCTATGCTTAGAGAGCATGTGTACTTCATCTATTAGGTATACTTTATAACGTCCACGCGTGGGGGCATATTGAACGTTATCAAGAATTTCACGAGTATCTTCTACTTTGGTGCGAGAAGCGGCATCGATTTCAAGTAAGTCAATGTATCGCCCTGCTTCTATGTCAGTACAACTGCTACATTGCCCACAAGGAGATGCCGATATACCCTCATCACAATTTAAGCTTTTAGCAAAAATACGCGCAATGGTCGTTTTACCCACACCACGGGTTCCAGTGAATAAATAAGCGTGATGCAGTCTATTTTGCGTTAGCGCATTAACAAGCGCTTGCTTTACATGAGACTGGCCAACCAATTCATGAAAGGTTTGCGGACGCCATTTTCTCGCTAGAACCTGATAACTCATCAATTACTCGCCTTCAAACTCAACCAGTTTTAAGATTTTAATACCCATTTTTTCTATACGCTGCTCACCACCAAGCTCTGGTAATGAAACAACAAACGCTGCATCAGTGGCTGTGCCGCCTAATTTTGCAACTAGCTTTGCTGTGGCTTCAATTGTGCCACCGGTCGCTAATAAATCGTCAACTAATAATACTTTGTCGCCTGGGACAATAGCATCAACATGAAGCTCTAATGTGTCTTCACCGTATTCAAGTAGGTAATCTTGGCGAATCACTTCGCGTGGTAGCTTGCCTGGTTTACGAACAGGAATAAAAGGGATCCCTAACGCGTAAGATAGCGGTGCACCAAAAATAAAGCCGCGAGATTCTGTACCAATAATTTTTGTAAAGCCTTGGTTTTTATATTCGTTTATAAAAGCATCGATTGTTGCTTTAAAGGCTTCTGGATTTGCCATTAGTGTTGTTACATCACGAAACATAATGCCTGGTTTAGGATAGTCGGCAATGGTTGCGATACTGTTTTTAATAATAGCGGGTGTTACTTGAGTCATAAGTTTAATTGCTCAATAGTTTATATTTCAAAGCAGCTGATTATAACCTTAACTGACGTTAAAATGCGAGTTTGCTGTTATTAATACCAAGGTGGTTTGAAAATTATAAGGGTGGAGGAAGAAAAGAAGCTTAAGGCTGATATAAACAACAGCCTTAATAGAGCAAGGAGCTTTAAGTTAGGCTTGTGATCCAGCCTAAAATCGCATTTAAACAGCCAATACCTACAAAAACTGCTAAAAAAGCAATAAAGTAAGTAGCGTTAAACGGATCTTTAAAGTCTTTATCATCTGACATTGGTATAACCTTTTTTTAAGCACGACAAATAAGGCTGCCATGATAGACGAAGTAAAAACATCTATAAAGACCTTAATGTTGATTTTTTGTCACGATAATACCGCGCTCGCACATTGCATTAAGTGTACTTAACGCACCATGCGCAATTTGTTGTTCGCTAAAATTAGGCGCATGCACTAAAACCTGCTGGCATACACTCTCAAACTCAATGCCCGCATTGGATTCTATTATTGAAAGTAGCAAGGCGGTCATTGCATTTGTGGCTAAAAACTGTACGTCGTCGTTATCATCTCTGTATACAACAAAGTAATTAGGCTGCTCAGATGGCGTGCTGGGTTTATACTCTGTGCTGATATTTTGCACCGCATATTGGTAGCTTAAATTACGCGCTACACTCGATAAGTAAAGTTCAGAACTGGTTAGTTCAGTGCTTTTTAAGCGTTGCTCGTTGGTATCTTCATTAGCCACGGAAACATCAAGCTCTATCCACTCATAATGTGCTAGCTCCAGCATAAATGCATAATCGTACTCTTGCAGGGTATAGCTGCTCGATAAGTAATTAATAAATTCCCCTGCTATGTCTAAAAAATAAGGCGACTTGCAGTCATGCTCACTAAAAAATGCCCTTATTAATTTTTGCCATTGTTGCTTTGTGTATAAAGTTTTAAGCACCGGAAAACCTGATGAGATGAACCCTGCAATATTATTAAAAAATAAGTCGCGGTAAATCGCCATGCGTCTATCTTCAATATCGTTAGGCTTTGGGTTATGCTCAGGCTCACGTATGTGCGCCATAAACTCATTTTGGCTGTCAATAAAGCTCATATTTCTTCCTTTATGCTAATTGCTGAGTAGGCGATGCGCATAACTGCTTATTTTGTAAATCGTGAATAATATCAAGCTCTTTTGTAAGTGTATTTATACTTGGAATATTAAAATCACGCTCCAATAAGGTAGGAAACACCCCATGCGCTTGGTACGCTTTATCAAGCAAATCCCATACGGGGTCAATAACATCAGCGCCGTGGGTATCAACAATTAAATCATCGGCTTCATTGTAGTGCCCAGCTACATGTCCATATGCAATGCGTTTTGAAGGTAGCCCTAATAAAAACGCTTCGGCGTTGTAACCATGGTTAATTGAATTAACATAAATATTATTTACATCAAGCAGTAGCTTACAATCGGCTTGCTCTAAAATCGTGTTTGTAAATTCAAGCTCAGATAACTGCTGACCAGGCGCCGCATAATAGGAGACATTTTCGATGGCTATTTGGCGCTCTAAAATATCTTGCACTTGTTTGATGCGAGGTACAACGTGTGCAATGGCATCTTCAGTAAAAGGGATTGGCATTAAATCGTACATGTGCCCCTTTCCAGAGCAGTAACTTAGGTGCTCACTGAATAGTTTAATGTTGTGCTGATCAAAAAACGTTTTTAGCGATTTAACAAATTCAATATCAAGAGGTTCAGGCGAGCCGATAGAAAGCGATAAACCATGGCAAACAAAATTATTGGCGTCAGTTAAGGTTTTAAATTGTTTTTTAAAGCGCCCTCCCAGCTTAAGCCAGTTTTCAGGCGCTACTTCCATAAAATCGATTTGCTTTGGTGTATGCGCTAGTAGTTCATCAAGCATCTCTCGACGAAGACCTAAGCCCACCATCCCAAATGCTGAGTTTTGTGTTGCTCTCATCATTATCTCCTAAAACAAAAAGGGCCTTTTGGCCCTTTTAGCATAACGTATATCTGAGTAAATCAGGTACTTAAATCAGCCTGTTATTGGCCGCCACATTTGCCTTCGCCGCATTTACCTTCTTTTTTACCTTTTGCGTCGCCGCCACATTTACCTTCGCCGCACTTACCTTCTTTTTTGCCTTTTGCGTCGCCACCACATTTGCCTTCGCCGCATTTACCTTCTTTTTTGCCTTTAGCGTCGCCGCCACATTTTCCTTCGCCGCACTTACCTTCTTTTTTACCTTTTGCGTCGCCGCCACATTTGCCTTCGCCGCACTTACCTTCTTTTTTACCTTTTGCCTCACCGCCACATTTGCCTTCGCCGCACTTGCCTTCTTTTTTACCTTTTGCGTCGCCGCCACATTTGCCTTCACCGCACTTACCTTCTGCCGCATCAAGCTGGTATCCGGTTACTAGCTGTTGAAATTCAAATGGGTTTGCTTGTGCATCTGCAGAGGCAAAACTTGCAGAGCCAACAACTACTGCACCTAAGGTTAACGCGATTGAGTTTTTCTTTACTGTATTCATTGTATGACTCTCTTATATAAGTGTGTATTAAGATAACGCAAACTAATTATTGTCAATTATGCGTTGCTTGTATAATTAAATAGACCCGCTATCAAATAAAAACTTTCATTTATTTTCATTTTTTTTACTTTTAAATTTATACAAACAAATATGGGCAGTAATTTAAGTTTTATCAAACCATACTTTGCAGGTACACTACGCACCCGTTTTTTCAATAAAAATACTCTATGAAACTTGTTTTAGCGCCTATGGAAGGTGTTGTTGATTTTAAAATGCGCCAACTTCTTACCAATATTGGTGGCTTTGACCTATGCGTAACAGAATTTGTTAGAGTAATTGATAAATGTTTACCGGCTAAAGTGTTTCATCGCTATTGTCCTGAGCTCAATAATAACGGTTTAACCAAAGCCGGTACTCCTGTGCGCGTACAGTTATTAGGGCAAGTGGCCGACGTATTAGCAGAAAATGCGGTTAGAGCTATCGAATTAGGCTCCCACGGTATAGATCTTAATTTTGGCTGCCCTGCAAAAACGGTAAATAAAAGCCGCGGGGGCGCTGTACTGCTAAAAGACCCTGATCATATGTATGACATAATCAAAGCGGTAAGGGATGCGGTCGATAGTAAACATCAAGTAAGCGCTAAAATACGCTTGGGCTTTGATGATGATAGCAATAGCCAAGAAATTGTAGATGCAGTTGTAAGCGCCGGTGCAGATAGTATTGCAATACATGCCCGTACTAAGCGTGATGGTTATAACCCACCTGCATACTGGGAAAAAATCCCCCCGCTAATAAAAGGTAAAAACATAGCCGTGGTTGCCAACGGTGAAATTTGGCAAGTGGAAGATGCCCTACTTTGCCAGACCCGAAGCCAGTGTAGCGATTTAATGCTAGGGCGCGGTGCGCTTTCTCACCCTGATTTAGCGAAAAAAATTAAAGCTCATGTTAATAATGAACAATATAATGGCCTAGAGTGGGAACATATAATTTATCATTTGATTCACTCTGCTATTCATCAAGACCCCACACAAGATGAAAAATATTTTGCCTCTCGTACTAAACAATGGCTGGGTTATCTAAAACGCCAATACCCACAAGCTAATGCACTATTTGATGAAATAAGACGTCTTAAAGTAAAAGGTGATGTAGCACAGGTTTTAAAAAAATACGCTAAGTCTCCGCAACTTGATTCAAATCATAGCGTATAAGCAGCGCAGCTCAGATAATACCGGTATAACGAAACGCTAAATGAAGGTTATACCAATATGCTTTATCAGCAACAACTGCACAGTGAAATAGCACACGTTAAATCAGTAATATTAGCGATGCTGAGCCAATCTGCATACCCTGCCCATCTTAAGCTACGTGACGTTATATTAACTAGCCAGCATAACGAATGGCTTGACACGGCCACCTACCACTTAGGTCCTGAATATCAAACTTTAGTTAATAGGCTGGCAGAATTAGAAGCGGCAATAAGCCAAATTGATATTGGTCAATACGGCTATTGCTGCGATTGTGAAGAAGCAATTTCTGAGCGGTTACTTAAAAAAGACCCTGCAACACAGCGTTGTGAAATGTGCGCTAAGCGCACATAAGCGTTTAAAGTGTTAATAGTTGCTCGGCAAAACTAAAAGCGTGGCCTGGGTAAAGCACACTATCTTCAACTAAATACTGCGCATCGCGCTGTGAAATAGCTAATCGTTTTACTAAGTTCACTTTTGCCTGAGATAAAGTCCATGCATGGTAGTGTATGCCCACATCGGTTTCCATTAGCGCAAGCATTAGCCTTTTATCTTCTGGGCTCAGCTGGCTGTTTTTAGCCATAGCTGGCAATAGCATGTAATCAGTTTGCCAATCAATCCCTTTTACTTTTGGCGCCTTGCTTAAATATTGGCTAATAAACGAAGTACTATGATGCTCGTTATAGCTCAAATTAGGCGCAGTATGCGAGTCAATTTGAAGATGCTGATTAATAGTATCAACCCATTGCAAAGGCGACTTAACTGCCCCACTGAAGTAATTTAGTTTACTTTGATACCATTCACTGCCATTAGCAAGTCCACGTAAGCCAATGCTCCCCCTTGGTTTGTACTGAGCCAAGTAATCATTAAACTCTGAAATCTGGGCTTTTAAATCGCTTACGCTAGATTGTTTTAATTGTGACGTTTGTAAGTAACCCTGTAGGAGGTTTAATTCAACCTTGTTTAATCTCAAATTGCTTTGCAGCGCACTGTCTAATTGATCTTGAGTGAACTTAAGCCACTCAATTACCTCGTTAGCCTTAGTACTTTGAATTTGCGCTGATAATAAGTTCTCTAACACATTGACCTGTGCAGGCCAGCTGAAAAAGCGCTCAGGAAAACGCTCAGCAATAATTAAGTAATTTAGCTGCTGTGTTTGCGCGTTTGAAAGAGTCATTGTTTGTAGGCGCTGATACATCTGATGACGAAGCGATAAATACGCTGAGGAAAAAGGCAGTACTTGTTCAGTGGATACACTTGCAGTGTCTGCAGGCTTTAGCACCGTGTTTAAACTTTTAATACTCTGCTGCGCAGCATCATAAGATTCAAAAGGCGGTGGTTGTTTTGAACAAGCAACCAAAAACAGACTAAATAGGACAGACAAAAGATGCGTTTTATTCATTATAAATTCCAATAAAAAAAGCCCCAAAGGGGCTTTTTATATAATTGCTAAAACAAATTAAAGTTAAATTTTAACACCGTTGCGAGCGGCTTTATCTTTAATAAATGTAGACCAACCTTTAGCAAACTTACGTGTGCGTGGGTCGTCCATTGCTTTAGTAATAGCAGCATAAGCTTGCTTGTATTTAGCTTGGTAGTAGTACGCTTCAGCTAAGTCTGAATAAATGGTGCCTTTTTTGTCAGAGCCAAGCTCTAACGCTTTGTTCAAACGAACAACAGCAGCACTAAAGTTCTCAGATTGTAAAAGTAACGATCCTGCTTTGCGGTAAAGCTCTGCATCGTCGTCAAATTTAGCAGCTTCTTCGTAGTACTTAGCAGCTTTTTCGATGTCTTTAGAACGGTGGTAGTTACTAGCAATTGCGTTAACATTTTGCTTAGTACGCTTAACTTTGTCTTCTTTAATCGCATTTTCAAGGGTTTTAGCCGCTTTAAATGGAATTTCGTTTAAAGAGTAAAAGTTAGAAAGTACTTTGTAATCTACTTCCGCTTCAAAATAGCCATTTTTGAATGCTACTTCCATGGTCGCTAGACCTTTAGAGTAGTCTTCGGTTTGTAGGTAGTATTTACCTAAACTAACCCAGGCTTTTTTGTCATCTGGCCAAACACGTACAATCTCTTCACCAATTTTCACCATGTTGGCGTAATCTTTAAGTTCAAAGTAAGAACCTAATTTTAATTGGTAAGGGGCCTTGTTAGGCTCCTTTTGTAAAGAGATTGCCTTGTCGGCAGGTTTAAAAACATCACGAAACTGACCTAACTGATAGTTAGCTTGCGCGATACGAGTATACACTTTAGGGTCTTCTTCGCCGGTGAAGTCCATCCAAGCTGTATAAGCTTTTTTGGCTTCTTGAAACTTTTCAGTACCTGCGTATAAATCACCTAATAGCTTTAAAGTTTGCTCGTGATCTGCGAAGTTTAAAATATCAGGGGCAACAGCTTGTCTAGAGTATTTAATCGCTTCATCGTACTTCTCTTTTTGCGCGTACATGCTACCTAAGTAACGATTTACAGTCGCTTTATCGAAGTCGTTAGATGCGTCAATCTCTTTTAACAAGGCAATTGCTTCATCAATTTTGTCTTCATTGTACAAGTCAAACGCTTTAATTACCTTTTTACCAGTACGCTCGCCCATGATTTTAGTCTTGGCTTTTTTACGCTCTTCAATTTTAGCGTAATCCGGCGCTGCTAATACAGGTGCAGTTATAGCTGCACCTGACACAGACATAAGAATTGCAAGAGCAGTTACTTTAGATAAATTTCTCATTACTCGCCTCCTTAGCCTTGGTTAAGTTTAAAGTCTAGTTGAACTTGTAAACCAACTTGTTTTTGTGGTTTACCGTCAATAATTTTAGGACGGTATTTCCACTTGCGTAATGCACGTTTAGCTTCACGGTCAAAGATACGTTTTGGTTCTGCGTCAATAACTTGAACGTCAGTCACGCCACCTAACTCATCAATTGTGAACGAAAGTTGTACCCAACCTTCTTTACCATCACGCGCTGCTTGCGTTGGATATTTTGGTTCAATACGAACGATAGGTGTCGCATCACCATCTCGTCCAAATGCACCTGGACCACTTAGTCCACCAGCCGAACTTCCTACATCGATGCTACCCATGTTAAATGACATAGCACCAGGGTTAGGATTGTTATTCTCCGGCTGTGGCGGCTGCGGTTTAGGCGGCTGCTTTGGCGGTGGCGGAGGCGGAGGCGGAACACGCTTCCTCTCCTGCACCTTAGATTCAGGCGGATTCGTCATTATTTCGACTATGATCTGCTCTTTTTGTTCAGTATTACGGTCAGCCCCACCAGAGATGAGGTAAGCCATGAAGTAGAACAAGCCGAAAGTAACTGCCCCACCTGCAATCAGTGAAAACAGAAAACGAATCATTACTGATCTCCAGCTATTGAAATTCTCAGGTTGTCACCTGTCGCTTTGATCTGGTCCATAACTTTAACCACTACGCCGTGCTTTGCTTCTTTATCAGCTTGCAAAATCACAACATCAGTAGGTTGTTCTGCTAATAAACTTTCGATTTTTGCTGAAACACGTTCAACATCAACTTGCTGTTTATCAATCCAGATAGCACCATCACTGCGAATAGCAACAAAAATGTTAGCATTTTTTTGCTTCGTAGCTTGGGCCGCTTTAGGTTTATTGACCTCGATACCAGCCTCTTTAACGAACGATGTAGTTACGATAAAGAAAATAAGCATGATAAATACGATGTCAAGCATTGGCGTCATATCTACCGCTGCTTCTTCTTCTTCACGAAAACGTTGTTTACGTGCCATATTTAATTCTCTCTCTAGTGATGAGGCATGCTATCTACAAGTTTGGCTTTCACCATTCTCGCTCTTGCCTCAAGGCGTGAGCTAAAGAAAACTCCAGATAGTGCCGCAACCATTCCAGCCATTGTTGGGATTGTTGCCATTGAAATACCTGATGCCATTAAACGTGCATTACCAGTACCTTGGGTTGCCATGGTTTCGAAAACCGCGATCATACCCGTTACAGTTCCAAGTAAGCCTATTAAAGGACAAACAGCTACTAATGTTTTAATCAACAACATACGCTGATCTAATTTTTCAGACGCTTCAGAAATCCATGCTTCACGGATTCTGTGTGCGTACCAAGACGTAGTGTCTTGGCGGGCATCCCACTTTGCTACAATATCCTTCGTTAAACGAGGAAATTCAGCAAGTAGGAACCAATAGCGCTCAATCATTAAAACCCACATAAGAAAGAGTGCTATCGCGACCACGTATAATACCTGGCCGCCTGTGCCAACAAAATCCCTGATAGATTCCCATATCTCCATCAGGACTAGCATTAGGCTTTCTCCTTCTCCGCGTGAGTAGCAACGATACCTGCGCTTTGCTCATCAAGGATATGTAATACTGACTTACTACGACCTGCAACAATTGAATGAAGTAGGATAAGTGGTAGTGCAGCAATTAGACCTAGCGCTGTAGTTACAAGAGCTAGAGAGATGTTACCAGCCATGATCTTCGGATCGCCCGTACCGAACAATGTGATTGTTTGGAACGTTAAGATCATACCGATTACTGTACCTAGTAGACCAAGTAACGGTGCGATTGCAGCAAGAATCTTGATGATGTTAATACCAGCTTCAACACGTGGCGTTTCACGTAAGATAGCTTCATCAAGTTTAAGCTCAAGGTTTTCAACGTCTTGGCTCTTGTTGTCATGGTACACTTTAAGAATACGACCCAGTGGGTTGTTTGTATTCGGTGTAGACAAGTTTTTAAGCTGAGACTTGATCTTAGAAGTAGTAAGCGCTAAGTCAACGAAACGTACTAAGAAGATTAGTAGACCAACAGCTAATAAAACTGTAATGATGTAACCAACTTCAGCACCTTGCTCGTAGTATTCCATAAGCGTTTTCTTCTGCGTGTTGATACGTAAGATTGCACCACGAGTCGGGTCAATGTATACGCCAGCGTAATTGTCAGAAGAAGTACCTTCAAGAGCAGAGATACCATCTAAAATGTAGCTATCAGGTTGTTTACCTAAAGGCTGAATAGATTTTGTCTCTGGCGAGTAGATTAAGTAACCTTCGTCAGTAACTAAGTTAAAGTTACCAATACGTGTTACTTGCTTAACTGTAGAGTTGCCGTCAAGACCTGACACTTCAGTTTCAAAAGTAGAAACTTTTGCTGACTCAGTCATTTCTGTTTGAAGTGCAATCCAAAGTTCTTCAAGTTCACGAACTGTTGGAAGCTCTTTAGCAGCTGCTAATGAACGAAGTACTTCTGCACGGCCTGGCTTTTCAGCACTTACTAGTGAAGCTTCGATAGAACCGATAGCGTCTTGCGCTGCACGACGTACAACACCAAACATTTCACCAAGAGTACCTTGTGCGTTTTGAAGCGCTTGCTCTTTTTCAGCTAATGTATTTTCGTTTTGTGCATATTGCTTAGCTAAGCTGTCACCGCGTGCTTTTTCAGACGCTAATTGGCTTTTTGCTTTGTTAAGTAATGCTTGCTTGTCAGCACGTTCTGATAAGAACTCTTGCTCACGTTGCTTATTGATTTTACCTTCAGAGATACGTTCTTGCTTTACTTGCTCAAGAATTTTATCTAAAGCATCAGTATTTGCATGTGCATTAAGCGCGGTACCTGCAGAAACAGATAGTACTGCTGCAACAGCAAAACCTTTAAATAGTTTCTTCATTATTCGATTACTCCGCGCCAAAGATTGGTAGTTTAACAAGTTCTAGTGTCGCTTGCTTACGCGCCATACGAATCACTTCTTTAACTGGTTTTAGGTATTCTTCACCTAATTCTTTCCACTCTTTAGTGTTGTTGTCCCACACCCAAGCGTGTTTTAAGTCAAAAGATTGTGCTACGTAAGTGATACGACCTAAACGACCGATATCAACGTTAATGTTTTTACCATCAACTTCTAAAGTACCTTGAGAAGCAGTTACAGCCGAGCTGTAAGCAGTTTCAACTGTGTATGCTTCAAGAACTTGGCGGAATTTCTCAGACGTCGTTACAGACGCAGAAGCCATGATTTCACGAAGTCTTTCTACACGAGCAAGACGAGAATCAAGATTGAACGGAACGTCCGCTTTGATGAATTGCTCAAGCGTATCGATCATGCGATACATCAAAGGCACAACGTTTTGTTTAGTGTTGTCGATAGTAGCGATTTGACGGTCAAACGATTCGATTGACGCATTTTGGTCAGCGACCAAACGTGCTACGTGATCGTTGTACACTTTCATAAGTTCAGTCTCATCAACAATACTACGGTACTCAGCGATTAGCTCTTGAGTTTGACCGTATACGTTGTCAATTTTAGTTTGAGACTTAACAGCAGCCTTTTGAATTTGCTGACCTGCTTTTTGCACGTCATTCAAAGGATCTGCAATCACATTGCTGCTTGCAAATGCAAAAGCGCCAACCAACGCAGATGCTACAAGACTCTTTCTGATTTTAACAGACATAGTTCCCAACCAATTAAGTAATGTTACTTTTATAATTTAATTATCAACCTTATTAAGGATGACAACCCTGATATCTTTTAATAGATATCAACCCTCCAATAATGCTAAATGCAATACGCCCTGTCAACTTGATGTTAGCTATTCAAAGTAAATAAATACCTTGAAAAAGCTAAAACTAAAGTATTACAAAAAATACTGTTAACATAAATGCAACCAGCATTAAGCCGTTTTAGCATTATATAGCCCCTTTAAAATTAAACACTAGTTAAAAATTAGACACTTACATGAAACAAAAATGCAACATCTAAACAAAACTGAATTGCACCTTAAAAAAAAACAAAAATAATAAAAATGTGACAATTTGATGAACTAGATTTGGTTAAATTAGGCTAAAAACACATCTTAACTTACAAATCCTGCGCTTCATCGTATAAAAATACAACAATTCGAAAGTGGTTTTGAGATGATGTATAAATATTACTGCATTTAAGTTAATGGCTTTAACTTTGCTAAGCCCAAGTTAAGCCTTATTAAAGCCAGTAAAACACTCAGTTAATTACACGGTTTTTTAATACACACTATGCGTGTGGTAAATGTATTGTTTAAGCTTGGTGAAAGTATGCAGATTATGAACTGTTAGTGTATTGAAGCGGCGTTGCTATTAAATAGGGTTTTTAACTATTTAAATGGCAAATATGTTAAACGTGTTTGAAGCTATAGCGAGAAGTAAATTTTAACGTTTGACTGTATTAGGGAGTGAACAAACAATATTAGAGAGTATAAAAACAATGAGGAAGATTTTGAGGAATTATGGTGAAACAGAAAACTGCTTCACCAAGATGAACTAAGGTTCACATAATTAAAATTATGCTACTTCTACGTTCTCAGCTTCAGGGCCTTTTTGACCTTGTTTGATGCTGAAAGTCACTGCTTGACCTTCGCTAAGAGTGCGAAAACCAGAACCAGTGATTGCGCTGAAATGTACAAACACGTCAGGACCATTTTCTTGTTCAATGAAACCAAAGCCTTTAGCTTCGTTGAAAAATTTTACTTTACCAGTAACCGACATACTAAATTTTCCTGTAAGTCAATAATTAAAATTCAGCCATATTATTATGGCTATATCCTCCCTGAGTCAGTGCCCAAAATTCTGGAGGTATAGTACAGGAACAAGTTTTAACCTAACCGGTAACCTTAAACGCAGCACAATATCCGTAAATTCAATACGCAAAAACTCAAAGCAAGTTAAGGTTAACACATTAATTTTTTTTTGGCTCTATTAATTAAGATTTATTTACTCAGAACAAAAATAAATAAAGCATTATGTGTAAGTGGTTATTTTTAAAGCTAAAATTGAACAAAAAACGGCAACTTTGTTGCTCCTAATTGTAACAAATCATGTATAACAGCTTAGCTTTACAAATAAAGTACCTCGTAAAGAGCGTTAAAACTCGCGTAAAGATTGAATTTCAAGCAAATAAAAAGCCGTACAGCAAGCTATACGGCTTTAATACAATGCTACTTTAATGCACTTTACTTAACCTGCCAGTCAATCGTAGCTTCTGCTTTAATAGGCACAACTTGTGAGTCACCAAGTGTGTAACTTGCGGGAACTTGCCAAGGGCTTTTCTCTAAGGTAATTGTATCGGTGTTACGGGCAAGTCCGTAAAAGTCAGGCCCAAAATGGCTTGCAAAGCCCTCTAGTTTGTCCAGTGCGCCCGCCTCTTCAAAGGCTTCGGCGTAAAGTTCAATCGCAGCATGTGCTGTATAGGCGCCGGCACAACCGCATGCAGCTTCCTTTTTATCTTTATAATGTGGTGCTGAGTCAGTCCCTAAAAAGAACTTTTTATTTCCACTTATAGCTGCCGCCATTAATGCTTGTTGGTGAATATTGCGCTTTAAAATAGGTAAACAGTAATAATGCGGACGTATGCCACCAGCTAACATGTGGTTACGGTTGTACAATAAGTGATGCGCGGTAATGGTTGCCGCCACATTTTGGGGTGCGGCTGTCACAAAATCAACAGCGTCTTTTGTCGTAATGTGTTCAAGCACTATTTTCAGATTTGGAAAATCAGCGACAACATCGCCTAAAATCGTCTCTAAAAATACTTTTTCACGGTCAAAAATATCTATTGATGAATCAGTCACTTCACCATGCACTAATAACAGCATGCCCACGTCTTGCATCGCTTCTAATACAGGGTAAATATTCTTTACTGATGTAACCCCAGAGTCTGAGTTAGTGGTTGCCCCTGCTGGGTACAACTTGGCAGCAACAATTTTACCCGTTGCTTTGGCTTTTTTAATTTCTTCAGGTGTGGTTTTATCGGTTAGGTAAAGCACCATTAAGGGTTCAAAGTTGCCCTGCGGCCCCGCTGCCATAATTCGCTCTCGATAAGCTAGCGCTAAATCAGTGCTCGTTGCTGGCGGTACAAGGTTTGGCATTATGATGGCGCGGCCCATGTAGCGGCTAATATCGCGTACTGTATCTTTAAGTTGCTCACCATCACGTAAATGGACATGCCAATCATCAGGACGAGTTATGGTTAATGTGTTTTTTGAATCGGTATTAATGCTCATTACTTTTTTCCACGGCTGAATTTATCCGATCATAGGCATATGGAAAGATCTAGTAAAGTGTTATCTAAACTATTCCCCTTTATGAGTGCTGCAAAATACTATTGGGTTTAAGTTTAACGACGATTACACTCGTTTAAGCGTTTTATTTTGAACATGCTTCAAATTTGGGTTAACTTATCGGTGCTAATACAAATAAAAAGAATAAAATTACCCTATGTCGAATCATATCGATACCTATAAAGCGCTCGAAGTTAAAACTGAACAGCTGAGCATAATAAATCAGTTTTCCTCAAGCTTATTACAGCTCGATACCCTAGAAGAGTTATTTGAGTATGTAACCACTCAAGTAGTAAACCGCCTAGGGTTTGTTGATTGTGTTATTTACCTGGCTGATGAAACACGTTTACAGCTAAATCAAGTCGCTTCTATGGGCATAACCCACGCCAGAGACGAATACCAAGCAGAGCGTAAAATTATTGGCTTTAACGAAGGTATAACCGGTTATGTCGCCCGTACAGGCACAGCTATTATTATTGGCGATGTAACGCAAGACCCTCGCTACATTGCCGATGAACGCCCTGCTCAATCAGAGTTATGTGTGCCACTTATATACAAGGATCATGTTTTAGGGGTTATTGATTGTGAACATCCAATAAAAAACTACTTCACAAACGCCCATTTAGAAATATTGACCACGGTTGCGCATTTATTAAGTGCTAAGCTAAACCAAGTAAACACGGTCAATAGCTTAACGCACACAGTAAAACAGTTAAATGATGCGCAAAAGCTTGAAAACAGCTTACTGCAAATCGCTAATTTAACGTATAAAGCCAGTAACCTAGATACCTTTTTTGAGTCTCTTCACAGCATAATAAATAGCTTACTTCCTGCAGATAACTTTTTTATTGCCCTTTACGATAAGCAAGTAGACATACTCGATTTGGTTTACATCGTTGAAGAAGGCATTCAAACGCACGCCCACAAAAAAATATCAAAAGAGCAATTAAAAGACACAGCTTCGTATTACCTACTAAAATCAGACCGTGTACTGCTATTAAATCAAAACGATTATCAGCAACATATAAATAACGGCGACTTTAAACTTGTAGGCCGTCTTTCTGAATCCTGGCTAGGTGTGCCTTTTAAAGCAAATGATAGAATAAGCGGTGTAATTGTTGTTCAAAGTTACGATAAAAAGCTGCATTACAACGAACACGACAGCGCCCTTTTAACCTACGTAAGTAGGCAAATTAGTATGGCCATAGATAGGCAACTTGCAAGGCAAGAGCTTGAACACAAAGCATTGCATGATGAGCTAACAGGCCTCGCTAATCGCTCGTTACTTATTGAGCGTATTAAACATGCAATTTTGCGTTTATCGCGTGTTAAAAAAGGCACGAGCCACGCCTTGCTTTATTTAGATTTTGATCGATTTAAAAGTATCAATGATTCGCTTGGGCATGAGGTTGGCGATCATTTTTTAATTAAAATTTGTGAGCTCATAAAAGGCACCGTCAGAAACACTGATACGTTTGCACGCCTTGGTGGCGACGAATTTGCTATTTTTATGGAAAACATCACGCACCGAAACCAGGTTAGCGAAGCGTTAAAACGAATAAACACAGCCCTTGCTAAGCCACTTAATGTGGATAGTCATTTATTGCAAGCATCAACCAGTATTGGCATCGCCTTTAGCGAAAGCAGCGACGATAAAGCCTATTTGTTATTACAGCAAGCCGATGCCGCTATGTACGAAGCTAAATCAAGCGGGCGTGGCCAAGTTAAGTTTTTTAATAACACCATGCGTAAAAAGCTCAAAACACATGCCGATATAGAAAACGACTTACAACACGGCATTGAACACAACGAATTTGAGCTTTATTTTCAGCCTATTTTTACTATAGCGACAAGCGAAGTTGTCGGCTTTGAGGCATTAGTGAGATGGCACCATCCTAAAAAAGGGTTTGTGCCACCAAATGAGTTTATTCCGATAGCCGAAACCACTGGGCAAATTATTAACCTCGATTTGCACTTGCTTGACCTCGCAGCCCAACATATTGCGCACTGGCACACATTAGGGCATCGCTTTTTAAAAGTAACGGTCAATGTGTCATCGCGTCATTTTGCCAGCCTCGACTTTGTTGCCCAAGTTCACGCATTGTATAATAAATACCAACTGCCTTTAGGGTCGTTGTGTTTAGAAATCACTGAATCAGGGCTTATTGCTAACCTTGATTTAGCAACCCAAATAATAGAAGGGCTTGCCCCACTTAAAGTGAAGTTATGCTTGGATGACTTTGGTACTGGATACTCAGCACTTGGTTACTTACACCAATTACCTATTCATATTTTAAAAATAGATAAAAGCTTTATCGATCACCTCAACAAAACCAATAACCCATTAGTAGAGGCCATTCTCTCATTAGCGCAATCACTAAACTTTGAAGTTGTGGCTGAGGGAATCGAAACCCAAGAGCAACTAAATATTTTACAAGCCACTCAATGTAATTACGGGCAAGGCTTTTTAAAGTCAAAACCAGTTACAGCACAACACGCCATTAAACTTATCCATAAACCGCTGTAGTAGCTGTTATCCAAAGGCTTACTTTTTCACAACCAAAAGATATAAAAAGTAAGCCCCGTAATACCCATTCGTTTATTTAAGCGCTCAGTTTTGAAGTAATAAAAACATGTTGTTGCTGTTTAAGCTTTAGCCCATTAAAAACAGACCTGTTATTGCGCGTTGTGATAATTACTTATCCCTCTTAAAAACCAGTGCCATTTATTAAGCCGCCCTGCCCATAACGCGATTTTAACAGCCGCTGCATAACCCAACAAAACAACTTGAGCTAAACTCATGCCAAACTCATCAAACCAGTAGCAACCAAAGTACTCACATTAGTTAATTTAACTTTAAGGGGTTATTTTAGTAATTAATCGATTGTTTTAGCCATCTAGACGTTGAAACGTTTTTTGTAAAGGCGTAGTATGTAGTCAATCTGAGCCAAACTCACTTTTCCCTTGAGAATTATTAAAGATGATTGATATAAAACACCTGAAAACTATTGCGACATTAAAAAACACCGGATCGTTAGTTAATACAGCCCGCGAATTATTTTTAACGCAATCAGCTTTATCTCATCAAATTAAAGACTTAGAAAACAAATTAGACTGCCAATTATTTGAAAGAAAAACGCAACCTGTGCGCTTTACGCCACAAGGAATGCTATTACTCGAACTTGCCAACGAAGTTTTACCTAAAGTAGAAGCCACTAAGTGCCGTTTAAAAGAAAGCCTTAATCAACCTATTTCCCAACTGCGCTTAAGTGTTGAATGCCATGCGTGTTTTCATTGGCTGCTTCCTACTATTAAAGAATTTAATAATTTTTGGCCAGATATTAAAATTGACTACGAACGCGGCTTTAGCTACGACGCTATACCAGATTTACTCAACGATGAGCTCGACTTAGTATTGACCTCAGATATACGCGATCCTGATAAACTTGAATACGCTCACTTATTTGATTTTAAATTAAAGCTTATCGTCGCCCCTGATCACGACCTAGCTAAAAAAGCATATGTAACGGCGCTTGATTTAAAAAACGAAACCATTATTTCGTATCCTATTCCGCGCGAGCGACAAGATATATTTAAACACTTTATTCAAAATGCCCGCTTTGACGGCACCTTAAAAAATGTAGATCAAGGCTTATTAATTTTTCAGCTAGTGAGTGCAGGAATGGGTGTAGCAGCGCTGCCTGATTGGTTGGTAACACCTTACGAAAGCCAAGGTTTAATTAAATCTATCCCGCTTGGTGCACTAGGGCTAACCCGCCCTATGTACCTAGCAATGAAAAAAGACATGAAAGACAACCCCGTTTATCGCCATTTTTTAAATACCTGTAAGCAAAATAACGGTCGATAAATCACAAACGAATAAGTAACATAAGGCCTATTGTGTTTTATGTTGCTTGTTATGTTTGAATTAAAAAAATTATTAGGTGGCTTAATTATGCCGCTACCACTATTTGGTTTACTTGCGTTTGTAATGCTAGTTTTGGCGTTTCGTGCACGTAAGCCTGCTTTAGTGATCGCAAGCTTAAGTCTATTGGCGTTTTTAGTGTTAAGTACGCCATTTGCTGTGCATCAACTGATTAAAAACAATGAGCCCGTGTCATTGGCATTTAATGCACTAAAACACCCTACCCTTGATAAAATTGTTGTGCTGGGTTGCGACATAAACCCTAATCCTGCTTTAAGCGCTAATAACCAGCTAGGAAATTGTGCGCTTACTCGCTTGGTAGAAGGGGTTAAGCTTGCAAAAAAATACCCTAATGCAACGCTTATCGTATCTGGCGGTGGCTATGGCAAAGTAACCAATAGCGCGTTAATGAGCCAAACAGCAATAAATTTAGGGGTGAGTAAAAACCGCATAAAACAAAACCCACAGGCAATGGATACAGCCGCAGAAGCCAAACTCCTCGCGCCTAAGCTCGTTGATTTTAAGGTTGCACTGGTTACGTCTGTGCTACACATGCCGCGCTCAATAAACTTGTTTAATGCCCAAGGCATTGAGGTAATTCCTGCCGCTACGGATTATCACAATTTTGCGGCTTTACCTTTGTATAAACAATTTATACCAAATGCTGAGGCATTACGTGTAGTAACGCAATATGCCCATGAAGTGATTGGGAATGCTTGGATAAGTATGCGCCGCTGGATAAACCCAGAGGCGCTGTAGAGTATATATAAATTTATACTGGGTTATCTATATCTATAAAGCTCACATCAAAACCATGTTCTTTAGTAAGTAGCTCACCAAGGGCTTTAATTCCGTAACGCTCTGTTGCATGATGCCCTGCTGCAAAAAAGTCTATATTTTGCTCTCGCGAGCTGTGAATAGTTTGCTCTGAGGCTTCACCCGTTAGGTATGCATCAATCCCCTGCTCTGCTGCTAAATCGATATAACCTTGCCCGCCTCCTGTACACAGGGCAATGGTGTTAATTTTTTCATCGCGTACAACACTACTTAAAGGTTCGCGGTTTAAAACTTTGGCTATTTTATTTGCAAACTCGCTACCTGTAAGTGGAGTTTTTAACCGTCCTTTCATAGCAACGCTATTAGTAACGGGTTCAAGCCCTGTCTCTATTTCAATATCAAGCAAATTAGCAAGCTGGGCGTTGTTACCTATAACAGGGTGAATATCAAGCGGTAAATGATAGGCAAATAAATTAATATCGTGCGCTAACAAAGCCCCTATACGGCGTTTTTTCATGCCTGTAATAGGTTGCGATTCACCTTTCCAAAAATAACCATGGTGGACCAAAACAGCATCGGCTTTTTTTTCTATTGCTGCATCAATGAGTGCTTGGCTTGCAGTCACCCCCGTAACAATCGTTCTGATTTCATTTTTACCTTCGACTTGCAGCCCATTTGGACAAAAATCTTTAATTGTGTGAGGCTTTAAAATGTCGTTTAACAGTTGGTTAAATTCTCTACGTTGCATACTTATTACCTTACTCAGCACTGAATTTTGTGCAAATTTTGGCGTTTATGGGGCTAAAATGGAAGGAAAATCGCAAAAAATTGAAAAACAGTTGGAAAATAGGTATAAATACGGCTTCTTTATCTGTGTTCACAACGTATAGGGTCTCTGATGAGCAAACTAGACAAAACAGAAGTTTTATCTGCCTTTGAAGCTGCATATGAAGCTGCCAATGGTAAAAAACCTGAAATTACTACAAAACCTGGCTGGTACAGCATCGATGGTGGCAAAAACTTACGCCTAGCTGATGTAGCAGAGCTAACGAAAGAATTAAGCTCTGGCAAATCGCCTGCACAAGCTGAGCAAAAAGCGCCTGCGAAAAAAACTAAAACTAAAGCTGCTGCGCCTGTTAAAGCACAAAAAACAGCGCCGTTTACTGTTGTAACACAAAGCGAAGACGGCTACACAGCTGAAGAGCTTTGGATTGTTGAGCTTGCAAGTAAAGATCACGACTGTCGCTTACCGCGCGGTGTTGTTTAAACAACATGTGATTAATAAAAAGCCGCGTTAAGCGGTTTTTTTGTGCCTGTTTATCACCTTCTATCAATTCGCTTTATTAAATAATTTATTTTGAGCTAAAAAAAAGCGGCTAATAGCCGCTTTTTAAACGTGTATTACTGTCTTGTCCTGAAATGTGTTTACACATTTAGGACTTATTTTATGAAAACCACTAAAACTAAAGACGTTAAGCGTACTCAGCGAGATTATACAT
>NZ_JALNTH010000079.1:0-7435 GCF_023161935.1 Pseudoalteromonas sp. 2CM28B | reverse complement strand
CCATCCTAGATGGTTTTAAACTAAGAACATACCCAAGACAATTTATTAAAAATTAGTTTTTACACAGTCTGTGCCAATTGCAGACATTGGTAACGCCTTGCTAAGCGGAAAATAATGGTTGGCTATAATCGCGAAGCGATGGCCAACTGTTATTTTTCCGTTTAAGCAACTTGATAACTTTACCCTGATAAATATTCAAAAACAGCTGAAGTTGCTTCATTTTTTATATACCTAGATCTTACTTTACCAACATAATAAGCTTGCTGAATTTGAATCTCTGTAGCATCGAGAACGTCCTTTATTTGAGTCAACTCTATGCTTTTTAATGATTCTATCAACCAGTTAGGTAGATCTAAAAAATCTACTGACTTTGAAAGCTGCTCATTCAATGCGCTATTTATTACTGAGTCGTCAAAATCAGTAACTGAGGGCTTAAAACTATCATACGCGGCATGGCTTTCCCCATACTCAGTCATTCTTTTAATAGTTGTATTTTTAACAATAGGCAGGCCTGTAGATACAGGTATATTTTCCAAAGAAAGCAAACAGCCAAAATTTACACTGTACCTTGTGCCTACTCGGCTTTGTGTAGCCTTTACGGCTTCTGTATGCAATGAAATAATGCCGGTATAACAAAGAAGATTTAAAGCTTTTTTAACTGCTTCAGGCGCATTTCTATTAATCCAAAAGAAGCGAGTCGATTTTTTACCTTCAGGTATATAAGCGTCATTTTTTTCTTTGGTATCTGGTAATACATAATCCTCAACAAAGTCTCGCCCCCAATCAATGAATTCAGTAAACCCAGAGTATTTATTTGACAGAAGCGTATGCTCTTCCCAAATATCGCTTTTATAAAAAGATTTAATAGTAGCATTTACATCTCTAGACGATATTGATGAAGCCTGTATAAGTGTCTTTAAAAGAGCTCGAGGGTTTCCATTTGCTGCATAAGTCAATATAGAGAAATTGCCCATATTCTTGGCTATTTTTCCAAGAAGATTACTGTCGGCTTGCTTCTCAACAATACTCCTCATATATTCAACATACCCTGCACTTGAAACATCCCTCTCTAGATATAAAAATGTAGCATCATGACTAGGTTGAAAATTATTACCAAATGAGGTTACACCAGGGTAGATAGCAGCATTGCAATTAATGTAAGGGCTATTTATATCCCTATAAAGATTAAAAAACTGTCTCTGTTGGGCAGGTCGTAAAATATGGGCAGCTTCATCAATAAAAAAGTTAACTGATTCGATTTCTGCTTCTTCACATATATCTTCTACGGTGTCCTTAAAATCGTCTATTGATGGTAAATCTCCTGAATCAATTACATTTGAGTTATCCTTCCATGTTTGTTCAAATTCACCAATCAATTTAGTAAGGTATGTTTCTTCTTCATCCTCAGGCTTCCCTCCCAATAGCGATACCGGCATTGAAATGCCAAGTTTCTTTATACTTCTTAGGAAAGCGGAACACATTTTTGCTAGCATCCATTGATAAAAATCATGTTCATCAGCTAACTGGAGTACTGAACCTTCAGTAAAAGAAATATATACCGGTACAATATTACTATTACCTATATCCTTTTTTAACTCAGCTTCGGCAACCCTTAGAAGGAACGATTTTCCAACACCACGACTACCTACTAATACAATTGGAGTATCTGATTTTAATTGTTCTATAATTTTTCGATCTTCTTTTGTTTCAACAAAATAATCTAAAATTTTAGCCGGTTTGATCGTTTCTGTACGTATCTTAAAATTTGACATAGTTCTTCCTAACTATTGAATAGAAAATTGAAATCTTCTATTCCACCAAGTTCATCTCTAACATTATCTTCAATTTCATCCAACTCTGTGCGGCTAAAACCTTTTGAAAATCGAATTGTGAGTAAAAATACAGTTATAAATTTACTTGTTTCAACAAATTCCAACCACTTATTGAGTAACAAAGGATCGAAACCCAATTGAGCCGGCATATCAACTACCTTATTAAAATTACCATGGATATATTCAGAAGTTTCCCGATATAATTTTGACGAAAGAGTAATCATATGAGCTCCTTCCCCTTCTACCTCATTGTAGAATGCACGGATAAAAGTCTTTGAGAAAATGCCATTATCCTTATCAACAAGGGAGCCCCAAGAAATATCTTTTAGCCCTAACTTCCAATGCCTAAGTTCGAGTTCATTAGTCGATAGGTAGATATACCTGCAAATCTGTTCTAAAAAATATCGTTGAGCAGTGAATGCATATCTATATTGTCCATTTAACGCAGCTTGAAAGCTGAACTCGTATTCTTTAATTGCACTAACAAGAATTGTTGTATCTTCCTTATTTTTTAAAATGTCATACCATACATTTAAGTCATCTATAAAATGAAACAATTCAGAAATTTTAGAAGAATTTTCAGATGAAAAAGAAGCCTCTATAATATTAGAAAACTCATTATTTAATTGTATAAAGTGACTTTTACTACCCTGTTCCATAAAACTTCCACTATTTGATGATTGGTAAAGTTAACAGCTTATTGAACACCGTTTTGGTGGTTTATAACACACCAAAACGCCGTATATTACATACCCTGATAATTTCACCAATAATTACCTTTGTAAACAAGTAATTAAAACAGCTAGAAATTAAGCATGTTATTTTGCCCCAAAACGGCATTTAATAATGTTATTGGACAAAATTAGATTTCTACTTAAAACACAGGAATAAGTTTAACTTTTTCAGTGTCCGGTTATCGCTCAAAGCAGTCTTGCAAAAGTAAGTATTTTCGTTATACGTTCATTATATTTTGGCTGGCCGACATACGCACATATTCCGTGTATCAAACCTTACTAAGTTTGCAATGGGTAAGAACGTTGTTGAAGTAGAAAAGAAGCTCGAAAAACTAGTGCCTAAAGAGTTTAAAGTCGATGTTCACCACTGGCTTATACTGCATGGACGCTATACCTGTGTTGCCCGTAAACCTAAATTCGGCAGCTGTATTAGTGAAGACTTGTGTGAGTTTAAAGATAAAACTGAGTAGCTATATGGCGAGTGTTCCTCTACCAATACATTCTATTTCTTAATGCAGGTGCCAAACTTAGGCACCTTGACTTTTCTATAGTGCAAATTAATTAAATAAACGTTTATACCTGCCCCCTTGCGAAAGGCAATTATTGGAACATTTTCAAAGTATTAATTTCACAAGCGTCAATCCTTTAGTTATGCTGTTGAGCATTATGAAATTTTATTGCGAGAATTCCTATGCTACCAATACTTCGTATCTTGTTAATTGAGCAAGATCCAGTCACTTTACAAGAGCTTTCAACGAATCTATCGAAGACCATTGTCAATTTTGAGCGAGATGATATTCATATCGATATTATTGAGCGTCTTGAGTTAAAACAAGCGTTGGACATTGTAGAGGAAGATGGTGATATTCAGGCTGTAGTGCTTAGCTGGGATTTGCAAAATAAGGTTGGCGAACGCACTTATAGTCGCTTTATCGAGCAGTTAAAAGGGATCCGCCTTGAGCTGCCAGTTTATGTTATTGGCGATGATACGAAGGGGCTAGAAATCGTTAATGAGTCGGAGGAGATTGAGTCTTTCTTTTTTAAAGATGAGGTAATTTCTGATCCTGAAGCAATTTTAGGCTATATGATCAACGATTTCGATGACCGCTCAGAGACCCCATTTTGGACTGCGTATCGCCGTTATGTTGGCGAAGCAAACGATTCTTGGCATACACCGGGTCACAGTGGCGGCTCGAGCTTTAGAAATTCTCCTTATATTAAAGATTTTTATCAGTTTTATGGTCGTAATGTGTTTGTGGGCGACTTGTCGGTTTCGGTTGATTCGTTAGGATCATTATCAGATAGCACCAATACCATTGGCCGTGCCCAAGAGTCAGCAGCGGCGACGTTTGAAGTCAAGCATACCTATTTCGTTACCAATGGGTCGTCTACCTCAAATAAAATCATCTTGCAGACATTGCTGCGTAAGGGCGATAAAGTGATCATCGACCGCAATTGTCATAAATCTGTGCACTATGGCATTTTGCAATCAGCGAGTTTACCTGTTTATTTGTCGAGTATTTTAAATCCTAAATATGGCATCTTCGCGCCGCCGTCGTTGGCCGACATTAAACAGGCGATAGAACAAAATACCGATGCGAAATTGCTAGTCCTCACCGGTTGTACTTACGATGGCCTACTGAGCGATCTGAAACAGGTGGTCGATTATGCCCATCAACATGGTATTAAAGTATTTATTGACGAGGCATGGTTTGCTTACTCGCTGTTTCATCCAAGCCTACGATACTATTCCGCCATTCATGCTGGCGCTGACTACGTCACTCATTCGGCGCATAAAGTGGTATCGGCGTTTTCTCAAGCGTCTTATATTCATGTTAACGACCCTGATTTCGATGCTGATTTCTTTCGTGAGATTTACAGTATTTACGCCAGTACATCGCCAAAATATCAGCTTATCGCGTCGCTTGATGTATGCCAAAAACAATTAGAGATGGAAGGCTATAAGTTACTCAATGCTTTGTTGAACCATGTGGAAGAATTTAAACAACAGATGGCTTCACTCAAACAAATTAAAGTACTAGGTAAGCAAGACTTTATGGAAATATTCCCGCACTTTAGTGGTGATAACATGGGTCACGATCCGCTAAAAATTCTCATCGATATTAGCGAATTACCTTATTCATTAAAGGATATTCATAAATACCTGCTGGATGAAATTGGCCTAGAAATAGAAAAATACACTCACAGCACCATCTTAGTATTACTGACGCTTGGCGGCACGCGCTCAAAGATCATTCGTTTATACAATGCATTGAAAAAACTCGATAGCGGCAAGGTTAAACTAGCCACATCAACGCGACGTTCTCGCTTGCCGGAAAATTTACCGGCTATAAACTTAGCCTGTATTCCAAGCGAAGCATTCTATGGCGAGCGAGAATCGGTGCCTATTAGTAAAAGCAATAACCGCATTTGTGCCGGTTTAGTTACGCCCTACCCGCCAGGCATTCCACTTTTGGTTCCGGGGCAGCATATTACACAAGAGCATATTGACTATCTTAAAGAACTGGCAGGACAAGGATTAACAATTCAAGGCAGTTTTGATGGCGAAATATATGTTCTTAAGGGCAAAGTTAATAAGTAAAGATATACTTTAATACAGTCGAACTCCTCATAACTAAACAGCAATATCACATGATATTGCTGTTTAGTAGAGTAAAAAGCTGATCCTCACACTCCAAAAATAAATGAAGCCAGAATGCAATGATACAATTGAAGAACAAAAAAGCGCTTACACTTCTGCGGATTGCAGCTCTCATTGTTACTCTTACTAGCATATACATTTTTGCCCCTTGGCAGTTTGCTTTATATTACTTTCACCCACTGCCCGCTAATGTTCAAGCACAAACACAAGAGGCTATTGAACAAGGAATTGATGGCATTATTGTGTATATTCATAAACAAGGACAGCAACCTGAATATTTTGCAAATGGTTGGCATAATAGAAAGCACAAAATACCCGCTTACCCTAGTGCACTTTTTAAAATTGGCAGCATTCGAAAGTTATATGATGCAGCAGCTTTAACCAAACTTTCAGCCGCTGGACGTATTGATGTAGATAAAACACTGGCTGATTATCTTCCATCATTAATTGGACGCATTGAAAACGCAGATAAAATTACATTGCGAATGATGGTAAAGCACAAAAGTGGTATACCCAATTACACAGACACTGATAATTTCGATTGGTCAATAACCTACCCTGACCCACTTATATTAGTGCTCGATAAACCCGCTGATTTTAGCCCTGATGCTGACTATGGCTATTCTAATACCAATTATTTGTTGCTGCGAAAAATTATGTCAAACGTGCTGGGTTATGATCATAACCAATTTATTAAAGATGAAATTTTAACGCCACTGGGCCTAACGCATACGTTTTCATCTGTACATGAAATCAATTTAGTAGATTTGATGAGTGGTTACTACGTAGGTTATGAGAATGATTTTAAAGCACTCGATCAAGGCTATGTGGCAACCGCACAAGATGTAGGCGACTTTATTTTTGCTTTAAACAAAGGCACTTTTTTCGATGAACAAGAGCAAGCTTTGTATGCATCACTTTATAAGTATGAACACACAGGTTGGGTATTAGGGTATTCAAGCATTGCTCGTTATTATAAAGATATCGATACAGTCGTTGTGCAGTTTATAAATACTAATGGCGATGATACTGTGATGCTCACAGAAATAATTTATAATCGGATTATTGATATTTTAACTGCGCAGCAATAGTAGTTAAAACTAGCTGCGTTATAAAAATTTATATGAATTTTAAAGAGGATTTAAATGCGTTTACTACACACCATGTTACGGGTTGCAGATCTAGATAAATCAATTGCGTTTTATACTCAAGTACTTGGTATGAAAGAGTTACGCCGTGCTGATAACGAAGAGTACCGCTATACCCTCGCCTTTGTCGGCTACGGTGATGAAACTGATACAACAGTGCTTGAACTAACCTATAACTGGGATACCGACAGCTATGATTTAGGCAATGCCTATGGTCATATCGCGATTGAGTTTGATGATATCTATAAAGCCTGTGCTGATATCAAGGCCGCTGGCGGTAACGTAAGCCGTGAACCAGGTCCAGTAAAGGGTGGCACAACAGAAATAGCGTTTGTAAAAGATCCAGATGGCTACTCAATTGAACTTATTCAGAAAAAAGAAAATATGAATAAATTTTAGTAAATATATTTAATAGGTTTACTAAGCGGCTTTTTAATTTTTTAAGCTCAACTCTGATACAATTTTAAAAAAGGTGCTGTATGCACCTTTTTATCGTAATTGACTATCTTTACTGCCACGCCGATTAAGCCCTTTAGAAAGTGAGCCTTTACCTTCTAGTTCAACTTGGCAGCTTACACAATATTTAACACCTGGTAACGCAAGTCTTCGTGCCTGTGGTATTGGTTCATCACATTCTTCACATAGCTCGGCACTGGCTCCAGAAACTAAGTTACTTCTAGCATATTGCACAGCATCATTAACGCTGGCGTCGATTTGATCTTGAATTGCACCATCGCGTGCCCATCCACTTGCCATATAACCTCCTATTTATTTGGACGTTTATATGTATCCTAACATAGGTGAAGTTTATTTAAGCTGAATATAAAGAAAGGAAAGAAACTAATAATATATAGGAGTTATTATATAAAATATTTAATTTTGAGATTTTAACTTCACTGGATAGTTTTGAAGTAGTGATAGAAATGCAGGTAAACTGATTTTAGATACTTTTATTAAAAGCTATATTACTAATTAATAGTAGGTGGCGTCCCCAAGGGGATTCGAACCCCTGTTACCGCCGTGAAAGGGCGGTGTCCTAGGCCTCTAGACGATGGGGAC
>NZ_JALNTH010000078.1:0-7443 GCF_023161935.1 Pseudoalteromonas sp. 2CM28B | reverse complement strand
AGTGTAGTTATTCGTTCAACCAAGTCTATTTATGAACCATTGTTAAAAATGGCGATGAAATTTCGTTGGATTATTGTTTCATTCTCAACGCTGTTAATGGGGTATAGCCTTTGGTTAGCAACTACGCTTGGGACAGAATTTGTTCCTCAATTAAATGAAGGTGATATTGCACTACAGGCATTAAGAATTCCATCGACTGGCCTAGAGCAATCAGTAGAAATGCAAGAAGTACTTGAGCAACGTATTAAAGCGTTTCCTGAAGTTGATAAAGTATTCTCGCGCATTGGCACACCAGAAGTAGCAACCGACCCAATGCCACCGAGTATTGCTGATATCTTTGTTATTTTAAAACCACGTAAAGAATGGGCCGAACCTTCAAAACCAAAAAGTGAATTAGTTGAAGAAATGGAAAAAGTACTGAAAAACATTCCAGGCAACAACTATGAATTCACTCAGCCTATTCAAATGCGTTTCAATGAATTGATTTCTGGCGTTAGAGCTGATGTCGGCATCAAAATATTTGGTGATGATTTGGATCGGTTATTACTTACCGCAAAAGATATTCTAAATATTGTGAAAACCGTGGATGGTGCCGCTGATGCTCGAATGGAACAGGTCACAGGTGTTCCATCTTTATCAGTAATTCCTAAACGAGAAGCGCTTGGTAGGTATGGATTGAACGTTACCGAATTGCAAGACTGGGTTGCCACTGCGATTGGCGGTGAATCTGCGGGGATCATTTATGAAGGTGACAGACGGTTTGAGTTAGTTGTTCGCCTACCAGAGCAAATAAGAACGGATATCGATAGCTTGAAGCATCTGCCGCTTCCACTTGAGAATGGTAACTATGTGCCAATTGAAGAAGTTGCAGAGCTTAAATCAGAGTCTTTACCCGCGCAGATTAGCCGAGAGAACGGAAAAAGAAGAGTTGTGGTTACCGTCAATGTTCGTGGTAGAGATTTAGGCGGTTTTGTAAAAGAAGTTAAAGCTAAAATTAATCAGGAAGGAGAAATTCCAGCAGGATACTGGCTTGATTATGGTGGAACGTTTGAACAACTAGAATCAGCAAGTAAGCGATTAAGCCTAGTTGTACCGATAACATTGGTTGTTATCCTAGGTATTTTGATTATAGCATTTGGTTCATTAAAAGATGCATTAATCATTTTCAGTGGCGTGCCTTTAGCATTAACAGGGGGCGTATTTTCACTTTATTTAAGAGACATGCCCTTATCAATTTCGGCAGGTGTCGGCTTCATTGCATTGTCAGGTGTCGCAGTATTAAATGGCTTGGTTATGTTGGCTTTTATTCGAGATCTTTGGCATGAAAAAGGCGACCTATACGTAGCGATCATTGAAGGTGCCATCATTCGTTTAAGACCTATTTTAATGACGGCACTGGTCGCAAGTTTAGGTTTTATTCCAATGGCGTTAAACACTGGAATTGGTGCAGAAGTACAACGACCACTAGCAACAGTTGTTATCGGCGGTATTGTATCTTCTACCATTTTAACTTTGTTTGTATTGCCTGTTTTATATCAATGGGCGCATGGCGCTGAGAGTAACAAACAGCAATCCGACGAAATCTAAAAGCAAAAAAGCAGCTTAATTACTAAGTTATGCCTAATTAAGCTGCTTTTTATATTGTATGCTCCTAAATTTTATTGATAAAACTTACTCTGCTTCATCCCTACAATTTTCATTTAAAAACTCAAACTCTATCGTCGTATGCGATAAATGATAGGAAGATAATTTAGCTGCAACCTCTTGTTTAAGCTTAATTAATTCTTTAACGTCAAAGTTGTCACTCAGCTCAAGGTGCGCTGTTAAAACGTGACTTTCACCATCCAGTGACCAAAAATGCATATGGTGTATACCATTTACTTCAGGAAATTCAATTAATGACTGCTTAATACGCTCTTGGGTCTCTTTATCGGGTGCAGCTTGAAGAAAAAGCACCAATGTTGATTTAAGATTTTTGAAAACGTTAAATAAGATAAACAGCGTAAACCCTATTGATAATAGAGGATCTAATATCGGCAGTTCAACGAACAACAATACAATAGAGACTATAAGAACGGCAACCCAACCGAGTACATCTTCAAGTAGGTGCCATGTCAGCACTTTTTCATTTAGTGTTTCACCCGCTTTTAATTTGAATACCGCATAACCATTTACGGCAACACCGAGTATGGCTAGCCCTAACATCCCCTCAACTACAGGCATTTCAGGATTGGACAGCTTAGGTATTGCTTCAAATAAAACCCAAATAGAGCCGATAATCAAAACAATACTATTTACCAATGCACCAAAAAGTGTAAGTCGGCGATAACCATAGCTGAATTTGTCTGATGCTTCTTTATCTGAAAAACGACTTAAAATCCACGCAAAACCTATTGAAAGACTATCACCAAGATCGTGAACGGCATCCGCCATTATCGCCGTACTGTTTGTGAGCCAACCACCTATAAATTCGATAATGGTAAATATCACATTAAGGAAAAATGCCCAACCAATCCGGTCGTCTTTACCATGCTGATGACTGTGACTATGGTTGTGCATTTTGTACCTCCAGTACTTTTTTATTTCTTATTTTTGATACATTCATATTAATCAAATGTCGGATCACTCGTTGATACAACCAACGTTTTACACCTGATAGATTAGTACCTTTTTCGAGATAGAACTTATCTGGTGAATCATAAAGCCCAAAGTCGTCATGAATACCTTCTTTTTGAATATAGGTATCCTCTCCACGCCAATCCGTACCGGGTGAAGATAAGCACTTTGTTGCAACACCATAACCACAAAACTCATCTTTTGCTTGGCTAAATTTCTGCTGTAGTGAGCTTAAGTATTGCTCATCCAATATAAAGCCCTCTAAGTTTATCCAACGCCCTTCAAAGTAAACTTCTACCCAACTATGAATGATGTATTTAGGTGCTAACCAAAATACATAGCTTGGGATAGCACCTTTTTGTAGTTGCTGATCAATGGTAAAACCTTGGAAACGACACTGGATACCTAGTCCACGCAATAGTGCCATTAACAGATTACCCTTAGTATTACATTGTCCATAACCATCTGCTAGCACATCGCTTGCTGAAATATCATCACTCTTGTTATAGCCAAACATTATTTCATCTTTTACAAACTGATAAGCGGCACCAATTTTGTTGAAATTATCCAAATTTTTCCACCCTCGTTGATCGATCAGGGATTGGATATCTTTGTGTTCAAAATTAACGATATTCGTATTGTTTAAATATTTCTCAGTCATTTTTATATATCCCTTTCGTTGCATACCTATACTATAGATCCTATAGTAACTATAGAGTCAAATGTCTGGGGGAAATTGATGAAAATAGGCGAATTGTCAAAAAAATCGGGCTGTTCAATACAAACGATTAGATATTATGAAAGAGAAGGATTACTGTTAAATCCAAACCGTTCAGAAGGTAATTTCAGGCTGTATGATAGTAAAGCACTTAAACAATTGGAATTCGTAAAGCATTGTCGCAGCCTAGATATATCACTCAATGATATTAAACGTCTTATCGAATTAAAAAATAAGCCAGAAGAAAGCTGCTCTAGCGTTAATGCATTAATTGATCAGCAACTTGCACTAGTGAATAAACGTATGAAAGAATTAAGGGCGCTTAAAGCTGAATTACAACAGATGGCAAGTGCTTGTAGTTCAGACAATACAATTGAAGCGTGCGGCATCATCAAATCATTGGATAGCTAAACTAAATATAACTTTAGATTAGTAGTATTCACAAAGGCAATAATGAAAACCATTGGCAAATTAGCACAATCATTAAATTTAAATGTAGAAACCATTCGTTTTTATGGACGAGAAGGGCTGATTACACAACCTGAAAAACCAATATCTGGTTATAGACAATATGACGAAACAATAGCAGGACAACTTAGGTTTATCACAAAAGCCAAAGCGCTCGGCTTTACGTTAAGAGAAATAAAATCGCTAATGTCTATGGACAGCAACTGCACTCAAGTTGAGCTATTAAGCCGACAAAAGTTAGCAATCATTCGAGACAAAATTAATGACCTTCAACGTTTAGAGAAAGTAATTGTGGATATGACAAATACCTGTATGCAAAACGAAGATCCAACACATTGCCCCATAATTGATTCATTAAAATGATTGACTCCGTACTTATATACGGAGTTTAGAATGATGGTAATATCAACCAATAGACTTTCAAGTGATAAATAAAATATTAGACAGAGTAGGCTCTAGTGGCGTTTGGCTAGCGGCACGGCCTGCTTCCCTGCATTAAGGTCACTTACATCGGCATTAGGACTAGGCTTCTTCTCTCACTTCGAAGGAATAGCTGTAAATACGCTTTTACCTATTTTTGCATCTTTGGAACTATTGGTAAACTTATACAACTCGCACAAAAATAAAAACCATACCAGAGCTGTCTTCAGCATTCTAGGGCCTGTAGCAGTGCTATTAACGCTTTATCCTCTTTGGCTATATGATTGGAGCACATACCTATTTTACTTTGGTATTTGCTTAATGGTCGTTATGTCGGTTTTGGATATCGTAAAACCAGTAAGGGAGCAAACATGCAACGTATGGCTAATTGCCGTCGTTGAAACGATTAACGGTCAATGTCTGCTTTTCGCTCAAAGCCCCTTAGAGTAATTACGTTAACTTATTATGGGGCAAAGGTGAGTTATATTGATAAATCGTCGATGGACAAAAGTGAGTTACGCGTAACCTGGGAAACCGCTTATAAAGATTAGTAAAAGTATATTGAAGCCATAGTCGTTTGTTAGCATTATTTTTCAAACGTAATATTTGAATAATTAATAGCATTCCCATGCTTCTCGCTTAAGTGGTCAAAAACTTCAAACCAATCGAGAGACAAACCAACCCTTTTCCCCTTTTCTAACTGAACTTCACATCTGTAGGCTTCATACCCTGCAATATCAGCATAGTTCTGACACATTGATACAATAGAAGTTCGAGCGTTGTTGATGACACCATCAGTTAGCTCTCGATTTAACATATGCTTTTGAGAAATAGCGTATATGAAGCCATCTATTATGTCTGTCAGTTCAAGCTTAATGTCTTTAGATAGCACCTTTTTGGGTACACCTGCTTTGACTAAGTCTTCGTAGTAATAATAAATATTAAAGTGAGCTGTTTGACTTGAACTATCTTGATCGTAGCGTACTCCAGTAGTGAAGCTTCTGACTGGTAAAGCACTATGCTGACTATGACCACGTAAATTACGGTGTTTGTCAAACTAGTTGTCGCGATCACTACGTTATGCACTCTCAGCCTTGACACTATTTTGTTCAGGGTTTAAGTACACTTCTTTTGGTAAATCCCAATTACGGATATTACCGCTCCAGCGCTCAGGGTGAGCATCTTTAGCACCTTGATAAACTTCTTTTCTATTAACCAATATGTCACCCGCTAATCCTGAATGCCTTTGATGTGGGCTGACGTATTTGATGCCACTATGTTTGTGGTTAAAATTATACCAGTGGCTAAATTTCAACACCCAACTACGCGCCTCATCAATTGTTGAAAACCCTTTATACGGATAATTTTATAGTGCGCGAAGGGCGGATCTTTCTGCTCCGACCACACTCATATGTATACTTTACACAGTTTTAACAAATTAGCTAAGATATTACTATCACTAAGTTTTCTATTATCTTTAAGCAGATCTAAATAGAACACTATACGCGCGTCGCACATATCCTTGAATATGTGCGAAAACAACGGGTTAACCACTTAATTAGCTGTTATTTTTTAGGCAAACGCATTCGTGCAACCGTATTATCAGATAAAACATAGTGGTGGAATAAGGCGGCGGCTGCATGTAGTCCAATCAAGTAATAGCCAACTTCCCCAGCGGTTTCATGCAGCTCTTTTATGGTTTTAGCTAAGTCTAAATCTTTACTGGCCAATGGCGGCAGCTCTAGACCAAAAAACGGAATTGGTTTGCCCGCCATGCTCAAAATTAACCATCCAGCAATAGGCATAGCAAACATGAACACATACAAAATAACATGCACTAGTTTGGCCTGGTTATTTTGCCATTTAGCTGGCTGTGGTTTTATATCAGGAGCCGAACCACCTACTATGCGAGCAATTAGCCTAACGCTTACTAAGGCTAAAACCGATAAACCAAGCATAAAATGCCACATTTTAAAGGCATCTCGGGTTGCTGTTCCTTTGTCGAATAATTCGCGCAGTTCAATGCTTGCGTAAACAGCGACTATCAATATGAACATAAGCCAATGCAAAGCAATGGAGAGTGTATTGTAATGAGTTGTTGTATTTTTTAAATTCATAGTGCCCCTCGAAAAAATTAAACCTTATATTAATCGTATAAAGTTACTGACCATTTAGCTGTTTTAGAGCTTAAAAAAGTAGCCTACCCCACTACAAAGTAACCTATCATTACTAAGCATTTAGTGATCTAAAACATAAAATTTATATTTTAAAAAACATGAGTAAATATACTTGGGATTATAACCAACTACATAATGTAAATTCGTATCATAGATGTAACTTCGATGCTCTATAATCTTTTGTTTTACCGTAGGGTCATTTGTTAACTCAAAAGAAAAACAACGTTCTTTTAAATTATTATAATGCCAGTCTAGATATAATTTGCTCAAGTTAAAAAGATTAAACGCAAGTCTATTTAATGAACTACGAATTTCATGATTCAAAATGTAGTCTGCATATGGAGAGGAAACTGACCGCAAATTCCAATAGTTAACCTTATTTTTATAATCCCAATAAGCTTCAACTATTTGATCATAAATGATTTCTAAATCGAGAGCTTTGACCAAAACCGCCCTTAATTCTAAACTGTTTCTAATTTCGTCTTCTGGAGCATCAAAGAATTGATATTCGACTTTATCAGCATTGTAAATTGCTAAATTTTTCATAAACCTCCAATAATGCTAACGCCCGCCTAACACGCAATGTGTTGGCATGGATTTTTGCGTTGTTTGCCAAAACCATGACAACTAATCATTGTCGGAGTTAAGGCTTTTGTTATGTTTACCGACTCGTTGAAATAAACATGATAGAGCAGATGCGTAAATTGTGAAGAAAAGTACAAAAGCAACGAGCAGGCTTAATTTGGCAGCCCAGTTACTTTTTGAAGACATCTCATAAATCAAATACACAGAAATAGGTAACGAAAGAAGGTAGCTAGTGCTTTGGGCACTAGATTTATCAAAAGTGGAAATCAACTTTTCAACCAAGCTTGGAGAAAAGTGTAAAACGAGTGGGACGACCAATAGGCCAACAAACAGTATATCGATTACTATTTCTTTCAATTTAGAAACTCCATATCTAAGTAAACATAACATTTTAGTATTTATGCGACACGCTGTTTGTGTTGCATAATCGCTTGTTGGACTGAGCCGCTACCTGCTCGG
>NZ_JALNTH010000077.1:0-8143 GCF_023161935.1 Pseudoalteromonas sp. 2CM28B | reverse complement strand
TCGCAACCATCTTAAATGGTTTCAAACTAAGAACATACCCAAGACAATTTATTAAAAATTAGTTTTTACACAGTCTGTGCCAATTGCGGACATTGATAACGTGTATTTTTTCCGTTTGATGTTCTGTTAGTTTTCGAGATTATAGATTCTATTAAAATTAGAAGAAACCACTTTACACCATTCTAAAAGTGGTTTCTCAAATATACTTAAAGCTCTATGATTAAACTCAAGTTTATTCTCAACAGGGCTATAATAAGCAACTTTACTTCCTTTTAATAATTCCCACCCTTTAATATTTAAGTTCAACCTTATTTTTATAGAAGGTTCTCTAATAATCGTACTTACATTAAAGTCATCGTGGTGATTTTCACTGACTCCTAAAAACTTTATTCCACTTTTATTTACTTTAATGCTGGTAAGAACGTCAGTGTTTTTTAGTACAATTCTTTTCAATTGAGAATAATATTTAGTTTGAATGTTCTCAAAAATATACAACTCAACTTTAGTTTTGTCAGCTTCGGAAATTGGGTTGTCAATCATATCCGCATTGCTACACCACTTTATTTCTGGCAACCAAACGGTATAAACAAAGTCATTTATACATACACGTAAAAATTCATGCGCCCTACTATCCAAATCATAACAGCTTTCAAATAAAGTAATAGGAACTTCATCAATAAAACTATATAAGTGTTTGATATTAGGTAAGTCATAATCTGTATTAGATTGCGTATGTTGATAAATAATAGGGATATAAGCGTTAAACTTAGGGTGAATACTTTGAAATGTAGATGTATCTTTTTTAATTGCTAATGCTATGTGCGGACACATCCACGATAAATTTGATACTTTTTCATTCAAATAACGAGAGCCACATGAACAAATTAATTCATTCAAATTTATTTTGTAGTGGTCTATTCCTTTAGTAACCTCGACTATCATGCTATCCCTTAATAAACTATCAACTTATCAAAGGACACTTCGCCCATTTTAGCGCAAAAGCGTCCTTATTTTATGAACTAATATTAATAACAAACAGTTTAAGTTATTGCCAACTATAAATATTAAGCTTTCTATAGCTTATATAAAAATGTAAAAAAGAGAAAAATTTTCTCTTATTATTACTAAGTTAATGACGACTCACCTGAATGACTATATATCGCTCCAAGCAGAAGTTCGGTTTAGTGATATCAAGAGCTCCTAAGCTGCAGCTTAAAATCTCACTCTAAGCGTGGTAAAGGCTTTTCAAACAGCTCTTTAATTAATAATGTTTGATTATAAGAGGCTTTATAAGCGATAAATTTTGAGCTTTAAAATTAACTACTTTATTAATTAGGGTTTTAAATTCTTAGCCTAATTACTTTAAGTATTTTAAAAAACTCGTACTAAATTCTATCTAAAGTGGTGCTACCTAGACCTAATAAAAGGCTGTTATATAAAATTATTTAATGGTTTATCACACAAAAACTGTGTGTATATTTTGTGTATTTTTGTGAAAAAGCACTGAAAACATAAAATGTAGAATTAAGTCAAACACCCCGTATTTACTGGTGTGTAGAGCTTGTGTATTTTGTAGAGTGTTATAGAGGGTTGTAGATGTGAAAAAACCGCTGAAAGCTACGTATTTATTAGCTTTCAGCGGTTTTAAAGTGGTGGAGCTGGGGGGATTTGAACCCCCGTCCGAAAAGCCTCGACCGTCGGTACTACATGTTTAGTATTGTCATTTAATTAACCTTTAAATCCCGGACAAACACGGTAGATAAAGGCGAGGCCGCTTAGTTTTAACGCTTCAACCCCGGCCAGGGTTTCCGTCGCGATCAGGTGTTAGGGTGACACTCCAAAATCCAGTCCACAAGAATACATGGAAGGAGCGCTAGCCAGCCTAAGCTGCTAGAGAGTAGTTATCGTCGTTTGCGATTACTTTAAATTGCGGCTTTTTTACGAGGCAAACCGCACCTCGACATGCACCTCGGGCTTCTTGAATTCCGTCGAATCCTAATCAGCCCCTGAATAAGGTTACTCATTCAGAGTGTGTAAGCAGTATAACCGAGTAACCTACGAATACTCAACACCTTAGGCGTTTTATTTTATCAATTGGTTAATCATGCATCAAACACACATGTAAATGTAAAATATTGGACAGTTAAGAAACAATTACTTAACAATGATGGTGCTTTATGCTCAAATGCAAGGCTAGACCTTGGTCTAATAAATTATAAAAAATAATAACAGGCATATTACCTAGAGGATTTATAAATGTCGGTTTTTTCTTTTGATGAGCAAACGGGGTATATCTCTTTAGTTTCACACCCTCATGTTTCAGGTTTAGCCTCAACAGCAACACAGCTTATTGAATTAATTAGACAGTCAGAATATTGCGAGTGTGAGGTTATTGCTAGCAATATTGGTAAGCTGTTTGCTCAAAATAACGCCGAAGAAGCCCCCTCTTTAGTAATTGCTCAAGCCATTGATGCAAAGCTAACCATTAACATTGATGAAAAAAATATGCTTGTTGAAGCTACTCTTATTACTGCCAAGGGCGGTAAATTACTTAACATGGAACAAGCAATTGGCGTGTTAGCTCAGGCAGGGATTGTAAAAGGCATTAGCGCTCATGCATTAGAACAGTTATTGGCGCAACAGTTTGAACAACTCTCAGGAAGCACGCATTGCGCTGAAGTCGCTTTTGGTCGTGCACCTAAAGTGGGTAACGATGCCAAATTTGTGCGTCTTTGCTGCACAGCGCAAGACCGCGTACTTAGCCCACAAGCTAAAGGCGGTGGTAAAGTCGATATGAGAAACCTAGGTGATATTATTACTGTAAAACCTGGTTGTGAATTAATGCGGCGCATTCCAGCAACATCGGGAGTTGATGGGTTTACTGTGTTTGGAGATGTGCTAACTGCAATCCCTGGCAAAGAGCATAAATTACAACCTTTTGACGGTACTAAAATTGCGCCCAATAACCCCAACTTACTAATTGCCGACTGTACTGGTGTACCGGTTGCCCTTCCCCGTGGTATGCGTGTTGATGATGTTTTATGTTTTCATAATATTGATCCCAGTACTGGTCATGTTGAATTTGATGGCAGTATTATAGTCAGTGGTGATATAAAAGATGGCATGCGCGTGACTGCTACCGGCGATATTACTGTTTTAGGTTTTGTTGAATCGGCGCAGTTAAAAAGTAATAGCGCCATCACAATAGTAAAGGGAGCAATTGGCAGAAAACGAGAAGCCGATGAGCCATTCACCTGTTCTGTTTTTGCTAAACGAACCGTTGCACTTGGTTACTCTCAATACTGTGACATAAAAACGGAGCAAAACTTATTAATAGAACGCCAATCATTACATTGTGACTTGAGTGCTGGAAATTTAATTAGGGTTGGCAGCGCAAAAGCTCCTAAAGGGAAAATTATTGGTGGCCATATTCTAGACGCAATGCGCATTGAAACAGGTGAATTGGGCGCACCAGCAGGAACTAAAACCCGTGTTTGCATTGCACAGCGATGGTATGTGCTAAAACAAAAACAAGCGCAAATCACTGACTTTGAAAAAGTTTTAATCAGTAAGTCAATTGAACTACAGCAAGCGCGCCAGCGAATTAATAAACAAGTTGCAAGCGCACAGCGTCAGCAGTTCTTGAATAAAATAACAACGAATGAAGAACACATAGCAAACCGAAGCGCCAGTATCAGTCAGCAAAAGCAGTTGCTAAGAAAGAAAATGGCGCAGCTTTTAGCGCTCAGTCGTTTAAAAGTTAATGAGCTTATGCACCCCGGGGTGGAGCTTAAAATTGCACGAGAATCAATTAGCTTTTCGCGTAATTATCCACCACATTTAATCACTCACAGTGAAGGTAAAATAACGCAATCTTTTTAATAACGCTTATTAAGACTGGCTCAACTCAAAAAGTAAGTATTCACTATTGTGAACTTAATCTTGGTTGCTTGCTTCGTCTAAGTTTTGTTGTGTTTCATCTATAGCAAGTGGCCAACCACCTAGTTGCTGCCAACGATTGACAATTAAACAATATAATTCAGCGGTGCGTTCTGTATCGTATAACGCAGAGTGTGCTTGTTTGTTATCAAACTCTATTCCTGCCGCGCGGCACGCTTTAGCCAATACTGTTTGCCCTAATGCTAAGCCTGCAAGTGATGTGGTATCAAAACTAACAAACGGATGAAATGGTGTGCGCTTGATGTTATTACGCTCAATAGCGGCATTTAAAAAGCCATGGTCAAAAGCGGCATTATGAGCAACCACCACAGAGCGCTGACACCCTGCGGCTTTTTGCGCTTTGCGCACTACTTTACAAATTTCTTTAATCGCCTCTTCTTCAGGGACAGCCCCTCGAAGTGCTGAAAAAGGTTCAATACCATTAAACTCAATGGCGGCTTGTTCAATGTTTGCGCCCTCAAACGGTTGCACATGAAAATGAACGGTATGATCGATACTAAGCAGTCCTTCGTCATCCATTTTTAAAACGGATGCTGCAATTTCTAGTAGTGCGTCGGTTTCTTTGTTAAAACCGGCGGTTTCAACATCAATAACCACAGGAAAAAAGCCACGAAAGCGTTGTGCGAAAAGTGTTTGCTCAGTATTTGCCATAGTAATCTTGGTTTATAGGGATTAGCTGTCTATTATGTCAAAATTGAGCCCCTGTCGGCTAGGGGATTTATTGATTAATTGCAGTTAAACTATAGGCATGTTACTTGCTTTGTAATTAGCGTTTGCGCTGAATTATTTGCTGTTGCGTAATATTTTACGGTTTTTGTCATTTTTTTGGCAGAACTAGATAACTGGAGAATTCTCGATGAAGTGTAAGTTGTTATTTATTAGCCTAGGCATTAGTAGTGTGCTGTATAGTTTGAATACAACTGCAGCAATGCGCCAGTACACGGCTAACCAAGATAATTCAAACTGGAACTTGGTTAAAACAACTCGCTTACAATGCCAATTAAATCATGAAGTTCCCTACTATGGCGAGGCTATTTTTAAAGCATCTGCAAGTAAAAATAAAGATCTTACCTTTAATTTAGACATGGTGGTACGCCCAGAAAATTACGCGATTGCCGGTTTAAAAGCGGTGCCACCTAGTTGGCGAGCAGGTCGCCCTGCCCGTGATATTGCTGATATGAAATTACTTAAAAAGTTTGATGGTGAACTAGGTAATAAAACAGCGTGGGAAATGCTAACTGAACTTGAAAAAGGGAACCAACCTACCTTTTACTATCAAGACTGGCAAAATAGTGCCGACAAAATTGCCGTGGGAATCTCTAATATCAACTTTAAACAAGCTTATTGGGCCTTTTTACAATGCCGAGACGAATTGCTGCCATACAATTTTGAAGATATTTCGTTCACTATAATGAACTACGAATCGAATAGCAGTAAATTAACCAAATCATCGCAGCAGCGCCTTGATAAAATTGCTGAGTATTTAAAAAACGATCCCAGTGTAGAATCAATTAGTATTGCATCGTACACCGATAGTTATGGCGGTCGCTGGAATAACCTCGATTTATCAAGAAAGCGTGCTAAGGAGATTAAAGATTACATGGTTGACTTAGGCGTTGATGAAGCTAAAGTGGTTACTGAAGGCTTTGGCGAAAAACGCTTTGTAGATACTAATGACAATATTTTAGGCCGTGATAAAAACCGCCGCTTAGTGATTCAAATCGCTAAAATGTAAATTGTCGTATTCCTTTTCGACCGACGGTGTAATGGATAACGCTTTCGGTCAATACCATTTTTGTGATGCCTATTTTATACATAACAAACAACCTCCCTTTTAATTATTAACATTTAGCTTTTTATTTTTTCATTTATATTAATAAGTTAAATTTCCTTTTTTTGATGATTTTGGCTTTTTTAATACAGTTGTAAATAGAAGATTACATTTTATTTTGTCTCTTTTATGACAAAACTATTTAAGTTTTACACAACTAGTTATATCTTGCGTGTCTCTCACGTTTGATCAGGATCATTAAGTGCTTAAAAATAAAACAATAGGTAGCATGTTAATTGTTGCAGGAACCACCATAGGTGCAGGTATGCTTGCCCTGCCTATCGCCTCTGCAGGGCTTGGATTTAATACCGCGATGGTATTAATTATCGGTTGTTGGTTACTTATGACCTACACCGCTTTACTTATGTTGGAACTACATCAATACGCCCCTCGCGACGCCACTTTAAATACCTTGGCTAAGCTTTGGCTAGGTAAGCGCGGTCAGTATGTGGCTAACTTTTCAATGATATTTTTATTTTATGCGTTATGCGCGGCCTACATAGCAGGTGGCGGAGCCCAGCTACAAGAACGTATAAACACTGGTTTCAACTTAAGTATTGCCCCACAGTTAGGCTCCGTTATTTTAGCGGTGGTGATTGCAGGTGTTGTCACTTTAGGCACCAGCAAGGTAGATAAGCTTAATAGAGTGCTGTTTAGTATAAAAATAGTGGTATTGGGTAGCTTATTTTATATGCTTACGCCTTATGTGCATGGCCAGCACTTACTTGAAATGCCAGTTGAGCAAGGGCTGATACTTTCGGCTATTCCTGTGGTATTTACCTCTTTTGGTTTTCATGGCTCTATCCCTTCTATTGTTAAATACGTTGGCCTTGAAATAAAAACTTTACGCAAAGTAATGATTGCAGGTGCCTCTTTACCACTGGTTATTTATGTATTTTGGCAAGTATTAAGCCAAGGCATAATGAGCCAAGCCCAACTTCTCGAAAGTGAAGGCTTAAGCGGGTTTGTAGCCAGTGTGGCAAATATTGCTAACAACACGAGCGTTTCTACAGCGGTTAAGCTTTTTGCTGATTTAGCGCTGGCTACGTCATTTTTGGGAGTGAGCTTGGGGTTATTTGACTTTTTTGCTGACACATTCAAAAAAGCAGATACGGGCGCAGATAGAATAAAAACCGCATTTATTACCTTTATCCCTCCTCTTGGGTTTGCCTTATTTTATCCACAAGGGTTTATTATGGCATTAGGTTATGCCGCTATTGCATTGGTGATATTGGCTGTATTTTTGCCGGTGAGTATGGTGTATAAACAGCGTCAAGGTGTTGAAAAAAGCGGTTATAAAGTACGAAGCGGTAATATTGGTTTAGCCATAGCAGCATTGTGTGGCATTTTAATTATTAGTGCGCAATGCCTGCAAATGGCAGGCCTAATACCTGCAATAGGTTAATACCCAATAATAAGTAATATTCTATTGGCAATCTCCCCAAACAAGAGTTTGGGGAGATTGCCATGCAAACGCTAATGTTAAAACACGATTGCTTTTCCTCTACCGCTTTGCTCTGACGCCGCATCTAATTTACCATTACGATTAATAATCATATGCATATCACCAAAGTGGCGTTCGTCCACTGTGTAACCCATTTTTATCAGCTGTTGTTTTACTGATGGCTCCAAGCCGGCATGTGCTCTGATCACATTTTTTGGCCATAACTGATGATGAAAACGCGGGCTATTTACCACATCATCGGCGCTCATATTAAATTCAATCGCGTTGAGTATCGATTGATACACCGAGCTAATAATAGTAGTGCCACCTGGCGACCCTGTTACCATTTTCACTTGGTTATTACTGAGTAAAATAGTGGGGGTCATAGAGCTGAGCATACGTTTATGTGGCTGAATTTCATTTGCTTTGCCGCCAATGGCACCAAATACATTCATAACCCCGGGTTTAGCGCTAAAGTCATCCATTTCATCATTTAAAATGAAGCCTGCGCCTTCTACGACTACGCCACTACCAAACCCTAAATTGATGGTGGTGGTATTAGCTACAGCGTTACCCATGTTATCGACAATGGAAAAGTGAGTGGTTTGCTCGCTTTCTTTTAAACCGGGTTTAATGTTTTCGGTGGTTGAAATAGCCTTTAAATCTATACTGTTACTACGGTTTTTAAGATAGTTTTCTGCAAGTAGCTTAGCTGTAGGCACTTGGTAAAAATCAGGATCGCCTAAGTATTCTGCTCTATCGGCAAATACTCGCTTACCTATTTCAGCCAATAAATGCACATACCCTACTGAATTATGTTGTTGTGCAGGCTGAATCGCCCCGTGTTTGCCAGAGACTCAATAACTTGAGAAACTGGAACTATGAAAAAATCAAATCGCTATACATCA
>NZ_JALNTH010000076.1:0-9141 GCF_023161935.1 Pseudoalteromonas sp. 2CM28B | reverse complement strand
CCCCTTAGCTCAGTTGGTTAGAGCGACGGACTGTTAATCCGCAGGTCCCCCGTTCGAGTCGGGGAGGGGGAGCCAATTTACTACAATCACATAGACATACCCTTCAATTTGCTCTACCATTCTTCTTTTAAAATAAAAGCTTTTTTGCTTAAAAAACTAACTATTTGATAACTATTTGATAACTATTGATATCGAGTTATAATTAGTTTAATAATCATGAGGTTGTGTCCTCCCCCATTTGACATAAAAAGATTAAATAATGGCAGCTTTCAAAAAACTTATTCTTATACAATTGTTAGCTTGGCTGGTACTTGTATCCGCTGGTAGTTATTTTATTAGCCAAAATTTTGATAATGCCATCGGCAATGCTCAGAAAAATGCACAAGCGACCGTTGAGCAATACATTAAAAATCTCTCTGCGACAGATATATCAGCAGAAAATCTTAAAAACACGCTTGCAACTAGTGAAACCTTTTCATATTTTGTTTTACGAGACTATCAAGGCGTTGAAGTATTTTCGGTTAACAATGCAGTGAAATTACCTATTATTGCTGAGCTTATTCAATCTAGTAGCAACTCAGTGCGTCCTCAGTACGCCACAAATAATAACGCAGATATAAAAATTGAATTTAAATTAAACATTACTCACTTGGGTGAGCAGTTTCAAACCGCGTTTTTTGTTATTTTAATTGTTAGCACCCTACTCGCCCTAATACCTATTATATTGATGAAAACCATTGTTAAGCACATTAACGACAATATATGTACGAACGTTGCTGATGTTATTGATGTATATATCAATCAAAACCAACTAGGTGATGATTTTGCAACTAAAATTGATTCACCTGAGTTAGCTAAGTTAGGAAAAAGTTTAATTCCTAGCTTTAATCGTTTATCGCACTTTTTAAAAAGTAAAAATGACAATATAAAAAATGCAGCTCACGATATTAAACGTGAAGCCTACAAAGACGGCGTTACTGAATTAGGTAATCGCAATATGTTTGTTGATTACTACGAAAAAAATATAGAAAACACCGAAATAAGCACATTTGGCTCTTTAGCACTTGTCCGCTGTAGTGAGTTACAGTCAATTAATCAAAGTCGAGGCTATCAAAAAGGTGATGAGTACATTAAGTCGGTTGCAGATATCATAGTAAATATCAGTGGCACCTATTCCGGCAGTCAAGTTTTTAGAGTAAACAGCTCTGACTTTATAATTATATTGCCGAATACCCCGTTAAAAGAAGCTGAAAAATTTGGTGAAAACTTACAATCTCGCTTTACTCAATATATGCAAAACCAAGAGCTTAGCTCGGTTGCAAACACAGGTATTGTGGGGTACGAAAAAGCCAAACCTTTAGGTGAGTTGCTCTCTATCGTTGATAACGCAATGAGTATGGCGCAATCTAAGCAAGCTAATGCGTGGCATGTGCAGCGCGATACTGATCTTGTTAATAATGTGAGCGCAGGGTTTGGTAATCAAAACTGGCGTAAAGTGATTAACGAAGTGATCGAGTCTAAAAGCGTCCATTTAGTGATCCAAAATATTATGCCATTAGGCAAAAGCATTAAAGCCTATGCTGAAATTCAAGCCCGCTTCAAAACAGAAGAAAACCAAGCTTTGCCTACCGCTTCATTTTTAGCAATGGCTGAAAAACTCGATATGGCGATAGAAATTGATAAGTTAATAATAGAAACATCATTAGAAAGAATAAAATCGAGTAATTTATCTGAAAAATACTTTGGCTTAAATATTACCCCTTCAAGCGCGCACAGTGACCAATTTATGATTTGGTTAGAGCGTCGTTTGCTTAAAGATACCCATATTGCTTCTAAGTTAATTTTTGAGGTGAGTGAATTTGGTCTGCAACAAAACATTAAAGCAAGCAAACGTTTTATTGATATGGTGCATCGCGTTGGAGCCAGAATTACTGTTGAACGCTTTGGTGTCGGGCTCACCTCATTTAAGTTTTTCAGAGATTTAAAACCAGACTTTATTAAAATGGATGCAAGTTATACCCGAGGCTTAGAGGATGATAAAAATAATCAGTACTTTATGCGTTTAATGGTCGACCTTGCTCATAGAATTGGCGTCAGTGTTTTTGCTGAGGGCGTTGAAAGCCAAGAAGAAAAACACATTGTAGATACGTTATGCCTAGATGGTGTTCAAGGTTACTACATTGAAAAGCCCAAAGACATCTAACTAATTACCCTATTTAATGATAAAAAAGAGCATTTATGCTCTTTTTTACTTTTTAATGTGTGCTTTTATGACTGTTCAATCGTTAAAATGCTGACAGTTTTTTAATTGCAAACTCCCTTAAATTTAACCCTTTACAATTAGCCCATTATTTAACGTTGTTTATTTAACTGATAATCACTCAACGTGTTGTTAATCACAGTAGAAAAAAGGATAATACACGGGATTTTATTAGCGTGAGGCACACATGACAGAATACGTCTTGTTATTAATTGGAACAGTGTTAGTCAACAACTTTGTATTAGTACAATTTTTAGGCCTTTGCCCGTTTATGGGTGTGTCTGGGAAACTTGACACAGCCATAGGTATGTCTTTGGCAACTACTTTTGTGCTAACGCTTGCCTCTGTAACAAGCTATTTAGTAAATGAGTATATTTTATTACCTTTGGATATTACCTATCTGAAAACAATGAGCTTTATTTTAGTGATAGCTGTTGTTGTACAATTTACTGAAATGGTTGTCAGAAAAACCAGTCCAACGCTTTACCGGTTACTGGGAATATTTTTACCTTTAATAACCACTAACTGTGCGGTATTGGGTGTTGCTTTATTAAATATCAAAGAAGATCACACGTTTTTACAATCGGCCGTTTATGGCTTTGGTGCTGCGGTGGGGTTTTCATTAGTATTGGTTTTATTTGCTGCATTGCGCGAGCGTTTAGCCGCAGCAGACGTACCAACCCCATTTAAAGGTGCCTCAATCGCAATGATAACGGCAGGTTTAATGTCAATGGCCTTCATGGGTTTTACTGGATTAGTGAAGTTTTAATATGACCTTGTTGTACGCTTTAATAGCGCTGGGTTTGCTGGCGTTAATTTTCGGATTAATTTTAGGGTTTGCAGCAGTGCGCTTTCGAGTTGAAGGTAATCCTGTTGTAGAACAAATAGACACCATTTTACCGCAAACACAATGCGGCCAATGTGGTTACCCGGGCTGTCGTCCTTATGCAGAAGCCATTGCCAATGGCGATGAAATAAATAAATGCCCTCCAGGTGGTGATGCGACAGTTAAAAAATTGGCTGATTTGATGGGTGTTGAGGCTAAACCCCTCGCTGGCGGTGAACAAGCAGATCCGGTTAAAACAGTGGCGTATATCCGCGAAGACGAATGTATTGGCTGTACCAAATGTATTCAAGCCTGCCCTGTTGATGCCATTGTGGGTGCAACACGTCAAATGCATACCGTTCTAATTGACGAATGCACTGGCTGCGATTTGTGCGTTGAACCTTGTCCGGTCGATTGTATTGACATGCTACCTGTTGAACCAACAAAACAAACCTGGAAATGGCAATTAGACGCTATTCCAGTTACCCAAATAGATTAGAGGTTTGAGTGGAAAAGTTACTTGAACAAATAAAAAAAGGCACCGTTTGGGCATTTCCTGGCGGCGTACATCCTCCTCAGCAGAAATCATTATCTAATAGTGCGCCTATAGCCAGACTCCCTTTGCCTGAAAAACTTGTTCTGCCTTTAAAGCAGCACATTGGCGCTAGTGGTAAATTAATAGTTGAAAAAAACCAGCACGTATTAAAAGGCCAAGCCTTAACAAAGCCATCAGCTAATTGGTCGGTGCCAATACATGCACCTACATCAGGCACAATTATTGATATTACGCCTATGCCATCAGCGCATCCTTCGGCATTACCTGAATTAAGCATTATTATTGAACCCGATGGCAACGATACCTGGTGTGAATTATCGCCTTTAGCAAACCCAGCCACTGCATCACACGATGAACTGGTTGATGTTATTCATAATGCGGGTATTTCTGGGATGGGCGGCGCAGGCTTCCCAACCTATGTAAAAGCTGATATTAAACAACCTATTGAATTTTTGATTGTTAATGCGGTTGAGTGTGAACCTTACATCACGGCTGACGATACCTTAATGCGTGAGCACGCCGCTGAAATAGTCAAAGGTATTGAGCTAATGCAGCAGTTACTCAATCCGACGCTGTGTATTATTGGTATTGAAGATAATAAGCCCGAGGCTATCACAGCCATGACAGAAGCGGCGAAGCATAACGAGCATATCTTAATACAAACCGTGCCTACTGTTTACCCTTCTGGCGGTGAAAAACAGCTAATAAAACTGCTCACTAACCGTGAAGTACCAAACGGCGGTATCCCTGCTGATATCGGCATTTTAGTACATAACACCGGCACTTTATTTGCGATTCAGCAAGCTGTATACGAAGGTAAACCGTTAATTGAGCGTGTCGTTACCGTTACCGGCAATACTATACATAACCCTGGCAACGTATGGGCGTTATTAGGTACTGAAATTAAGCACTTACTTGATTGCCAAGGTTTTTCACCGGTGCCACAGCAACGCGTGATCATGGGCGGCCCTATGATGGGCTTTACCTTACCCACAGTTCGTATTGGCGTTGTTAAAACAACAAACTGCATACTTGCCCCAGATCATAAAGAGTTAGCAGAGCCTGGCCCAGAAAAAGCCTGTATTCGCTGCAGTGCCTGTGCCGATGCCTGCCCTGCCTCGTTATTACCACAACAATTACAATGGTTTGCTAAATCAAAAGAATACGACAAACTCCAAGAGCATAACTTATTTGACTGTATTGAATGTGGTGCCTGTGCCTATGTATGCCCTAGTGAAATACCACTTGTTCAGTATTACCGCGTTGCAAAAGTTGAAATTAAAGAGCAAATTGCCGAGAAGATAAAATCAGATCGCGCTAAAGAACGCTTTGATGCACGTAAAGCGCGTTTAGAGCAAGAACAAGCTGAGCGAAAAAATCGCCACAAACGTAAACCTGCCCCTAAATCGACCGAAGAGCAGCAAAAAGTAGCCGATGCCCTTGCCCGCGTTAAAGATAAAACCAGCGATGGTGACAATAAATCAGCTGTAGCAGCGGCAATTGCGCGCGCTAAAGCGAAAAAGCAAGGTGGCGAACTCGAGCCAGATAACAGTGAAGTTGCAAAAGAGCGCGCAGCACGTAAAGAACAAGCTCGCCTTTACAAAGAGCAAAAGGCACAAAACAATGGTGATGACGAGCCTGTAGATGATAAAAAATCAGCCGTTGCTGCCGCTATTGCCCGTGCTAAAGCTAAAAAAGCAGCACAAGCCAATGAACAAGCACCAAGTGATGATATAACAAGTGAATCGCCAGTCGCTGCCGATGATAAAAAAGCCGCGGTAGCTGCAGCCATTGCCCGTGCTAAAGCCAAAAAAGCAGCACAAGCCAATGAGCAACCACCAAGCGATGACACAGTAAGTGAACCGCCAATCGCTGCCAATGATAAAAAAGCCGCGGTAGCTGCTGCTATTGCCCGTGCTAAAGCCAAAAAAGCAGCACAAACCAATGAGCAAGCGCCAAGCGATGACACAGTAAGTGAATCACCAGCACCGGCTGCAGATGATAAAAAGGCTGCGGTAGCTGCGGCCATTGCCCGCGCTAAAGCCAAAAAAGCAGCACAAGCCAATGAGCAAGCGCCAAGCGATGACACAGAAAGTGAATCACCAGCACCGGCTGCAGATGATAAAAAAGCGGCAGTAGCTGCTGCTATTGCCCGTGCTAAAGCTAAGAAAGCAGCGCAAGCTAATGCATTAGCACAACAGAATGAAAATGCTGAGCCACAAGGCAACGATGAATCTTCTAACGGTTCAGAGCAAACAGCTCAAGCGAAGAAAAAAGCCGCCGTAGCCGCCGCCATTGCCCGTGCTAAAGCTAAAAAGCAACAAAAAGAAGGAAACGATCAGTCATGAAACTAACCATGGCCAGTTCACCCCACAATCATAGTCACAAGTCTGTGACACGGTTAATGCTAACTGTGATTGCGGCCTGTATTCCTGGTGTTATTGCACAAGTTGTATTTTTTGGTACCGGTGTACTTATCCAATTATTATTAGCATTAGTGTGTGTAAGCGCATTTGAAGCAGCCATTATGCTTATGCGTAAGCGCCCTATTTGGCCTTCATTAAGCGATGGCAGCGCATGGCTAACCGGCGTGCTATTAGCGATTAGTATTCCACCTTTAGCGCCGTGGTGGGTTATTGTTATAGGGTGTTTGTTTGCCATTGTTATTGTTAAGCAACTTTATGGTGGTTTAGGCTTTAATTTATTTAATCCTGCAATGGCAGCCTATGTGCTTTTATTAGTGTCGTTCCCTGTGCAAATGACGGCCTGGTTACCGGTTACAGAGTTACTCAATACGGGCATTACTTTTAGCCAGCAGCTTAGTCTAATATTTAGTGACTTTACAACTCTTGGATACAGCTTAGATCAGCTCAGAGTGGGTATTGATGGCAGCACGATGGCCACCCCTCTTGATACGTTAAAAACAGATATTGCTCATAGCCTTACCGTCACTGAAAGTATGCAAAAACCGGTATTTAATGAATGGGTTGGCCTAGGTTGGGGTTGGGTTAATTTAGCCTTTTTACTCGGCGGCCTTTATTTATTAAAAACAAAAGTGATTAACTGGCATATACCAGTGAGTTTTATTGCCAGTTTAAGCCTATGCGCTGCAATTGGTTATATTGTCTCGCCAGGCACTGAGCCGGGTCTAGTGTTTCACTTATTTAGTGGTGCAACTATGCTCGGAGCCTTTTTTATCGCCACCGATCCTGTATCAGCTGCAACCACTAATCGAGGCCGCCTTATTTATGGTGCCGCAATTGGTTTAATTGTGTATTTAATTCGTACCTTTGGTGGCTTTCCGGATGCTGTTGCATTTGCCGTATTACTGATCAATATTGCAGTACCGCTTATTGATTACTACACACAACCAAGAACTTATGGCCATGGAGCAGTAAAATGATTATTTCTTCAATGGTAAAAAATGGCGCAATATTATGCGGTTTCGCACTCCTTACAACAGGATTAGTGGCCACTATAAACTCGTTAACGGCCGATAAAATTGCAGAGCAAGAGCAACTGCAATTAACTAATCAGTTACAAGAAGTATTACCGCACAGTAAGTACACTAATGAACTTTCTCAAGATTGTGTGATCATATCAGACCCTTTACTGGGGCCATACGACAACCAAGTAATTTACCGTGCACGTAAAGATGACGAACCCGTTGCATTAGTCATTCGTCATGTCACTCCTAGCGGCTACAGTGGCGATATAAACTTACTTAGCGCGGTATATCGCGATGGCAACGTTGCTGGTGTAAGGGTTACTAAGCATGAAGAAACCCCAGGTTTGGGCGATAAAGTTGAAATTAAAAAGTCAGACTGGATCACCTCATTTAATTCAAAAACAGTACAAAGCGAAAGTGACGCGCGTTGGGCCGTTAAAAAAGATGGTGGTCAGTTTGATCAATTTACTGGCGCAACCATTACGCCTCGCGCCGTTGTTGGCTCAGTTAAAAATGCGGTAGTGTATGCACAAAATAACTTTGATGATCTTTTTGCAGCAGCGAATGCTTGCCCTGAGGTAACACCATGAGTGAATTAAAAACCCTTTATAAAGAAGGCCTATGGGGAAATAACCCCGCCTTAGTACAGTTATTAGGTTTATGTCCTTTACTTGCTGTTACCTCCACGATTACTAATGCGCTAGGTTTAGGCTTAGCAACCTTGTTAGTGTTAGTCGGCTCTAATATTACCGTATCAATAGTGCGCAATTGGGTGCCTAAAGATATCAGAATACCGGTTTTTGTAATGATCATTGCCGGTTTTGTGACGATTGTGCAGCTGTTAATGAACGCCTACACTTTTGGCCTTTATCAATCTTTAGGGATTTTTATTCCGTTGATTGTGACTAACTGCGCCATTATTGGTCGTGCTGAAGCATTTGCCTCTAAAAATCCAGTGCATTTATCTGCCTTTGATGGCTTGATGATGGGCTTAGGCTTTATGCTGGTACTAGTTGTACTTGGCGCTATGCGAGAGCTGATTGGCCAAGGCACATTATTCGATGGCGCCGATTTATTACTCGGCCCTTGGGCTTCAGCTTTACGCATCGAAGTATTTAGCTTTGATAGCCAATTTTTACTGGCCATTTTACCACCCGGCGCATTCTTAGGGCTTGGGCTGCTGATCGCCGCTAAAAACGTCATTGATGCACAAATAAAATCAAAACAAGTAACGCCGCCAGAGGCTGAAAAAGGCCCACGAGCGCGTGTTACTAGCTTAACTTAAGGGGAAAACGCATTAACTGAATAAAGCTAATGCGTTTTAAGTTACATGAATAAAGAAAAACGTCACCAAATACTCACGCGCTTGCGCGATGACAACCCACATCCTGAAACGGAGCTTGAATACTCAAGCCCGTTTGAGTTACTAGTTGCCGTTACGCTCTCAGCACAAGCCACCGATGTTGGGGTAAATAAAGCCACCCGAAAACTCTTTCCAGTGGCAAACACACCGCAAGCTATTTTAGATATTGGCCACGACACACTGCGTGATTACATAAAAACCATCGGATTGTTTAATTCCAAAGCTGCGAACGTATACAAAATGTGTCAAATATTGGTAGATCAGCATAACGGTGAAGTGCCAGAGAATCGTGAAGCCCTAGAAGCCCTTCCTGGCGTTGGCCGTAAAACTGCTAACGTAGTATTAAATACAGCCTTCGGCTGGCCGACTATCGCGGTAGACACGCATATTTTTCGTGTATCTAACCGTACCAAGCTTGCCATGGGTAAAGACGTGGTTGCGGTTGAGCAAAAGCTCGAAAAAGTGATCCCCAAAGAATTTAAAGTCGATGTGCACCACTGGCTCATTTTACATGGACGTTATACCTGTGTGGCGCGTAAGCCAAAATGTGGCAGCTGTATTATTGAAGACTTATGTGAGTTTAAAGAGAAGACAGAGTAATTAAGGCCTGCTTTGTGCCCAGACTGTGTGAAAACTCTGATCACCTTTTGGTCTAAGTATGTTCTGCTTATGATCTATTAATCTATAC
>NZ_JALNTH010000075.1:0-10583 GCF_023161935.1 Pseudoalteromonas sp. 2CM28B | reverse complement strand
TTTATAAACCGGTGTTTAATGAAAGCTGGGAAGTCTAGAGGTACAAGCAAACATTGGGTTATTAAATTTAATAATTAGCTTTTAGCTAAATTTAGAAAAACTTTAAAGCTGGTAGTTTGATTATTTGAACTGACCTCTATATCTCCACCGTTTGCTTGCGCTAGAGCTTTAACTATTGCAAGCCCTAAACCTGCTCCGTCACTGTGTCGTTGCCGCGACTTATCAGGTCGATAAAAGCGGTCAAATAAATAAGGTAAATGCTCAGAAGGTATTCTCTCCCCTGTATTAATCACTGAAATGCATATTTTTTCAGCGGTGGTCATTTCACTGTTTACAGTGATTGATGAGCCTTTTGGAGCGTACCTAATTGCATTGGATAGTAAGTTTGATAATAATTGACGAAAGTGTAATTTGTCACAATAAAAACAAAGGTTTTGACCTTTTTTATTAAATGCAATCAATGAGTCTTCAGCCAAAGCGTCAAAATACTCAAATAACACTTCAATTTCATCATGGCTTTTTAGAGTGTTTTGAACTGGTTTAATTAGCCCGTTTTGAGTTTTGGCGAGCCAAAGCATATCACTAACCATTTTCGTTAATCGCTCGAGTTCTTCTAAGTTAGAAAATAATAATTCTTGATACTCTTCCAACTGCCTTTTTTTAGATAATCCAACCTGTGTTTGAGTAATTATATTCGTTAGTGGAGTTCGTAGTTCATGAGCAATATCACTAGAAAAATTTGATAAGCGAATAAATTCACCCTGGAGCCTGTCGAGCATTGAGTTAAACGACTGCACCATATTAACAAGCTCAATAGGCACTTTATTTTCATCAAGCCTTACATCCATCTTATTAGTTTGGATGTCATGCATTCTCTGACTCAAACCTCGTAAAGGGTTCAATCCTTGATGTATAGCAAACCAAGCCACCAATAAAATGAGTACCGCAGAGCCAAACATAATAGCCCAAAGGCTTTGTTGAAATTGATTGAGAAAGTGTAAATGAAAGCTCATGTCTATCGCTGTAGTAATTTTGTATTGCTGTTGCCCAGTACTTAAATTACTCACCAGAGCTCGGTAGGTGTGGGTATCATTTTGCCATGAGGTAATGTTGTTACGGTTAAAGCCAGCTGAAGAATTAGCACTCATTACAAAATCACTAAAATCTCGTTCAGAACTTTGAAAAATGAGCTCTCCTTTTGCGGTATTTACCTGATAGTAAACACCGTGATGACCCGCTACAGCGTTAGATAATTCATTTTTAAGTTTCAGGTTTGATTTATACTGTTGTCTTAAAACTAATTCAATAGATTGATTAATAACATGCAGTTCACTACTATCTTGCTGGAAAAAATGATGTTTTATCGAACTATTTATTAAGGTGGCAACTAAAGTTAAGCACGCAATAACGGTTACAGCCACAAACAACACAACACGCATCGTAAGTGATAAAGGCCGTGACTTAATAGCCATCAGTTTCAACCTCTAATTTATAGCCCATACCACGAACCGTATGAATTAATTTAACAGTAAAATCATCATCAACTTTTGCTCTTAGCCTACGAATGGCAACATCAATCACATTGGTGTCGCTATCAAAATTCATATCCCATACTTGGGAAGCAATTAACGAACGTGGCAGTACTTCACCTTCGCGCCGTAACAATAGTTCAAGTAAGCTAAACTCTTTATTACTCAATAAAATACGCTTGCCTGCACGTTGTATTTTTCGCTTTGGAATATCCATTTCTAAATCAGCAACTATCAGTATATCGTCAACTGTTTGTACTACACCACGGCGAATAAGAGTGCGTACTCTTGCTAAAACTTCAGCAAAAGCAAAAGGCTTTATTAAATAGTCATCAGCACCAAGTTCGAGCCCCTTTACTCTATCGTCTATACTATCGCGAGCAGATAAAAATAGTACTGGGGTTTTGTTATCTGCTTCACGTAGCGACTGTAAAATTTTCCAACCGGATACGTCAGGTAACATGACATCAAGTATTATTACATCAAATAAGTCGGTCATTGCTAGGTGATGACCGTCAAGTCCATTGCGCGCCAAAGAAACCTGAAAACCAGCTTCACTTAGTCCCTGTTTTAAATAATCTCCTGTCTTTGATTCATCTTCAACAACTAATAAGCGCATACAATTCCTTCATTAAAGTCCTAACAACTACCTCTGCAAATATTATGCAGTATCTGTCACTACAGCAACATGACACCAACATTACAACTTTGTAATGTTCGCGTCATGTTTAAGACAGGTCTATTTTCTATACTCAATACATATTCTGGTATGAAGGAGTAAGGAAATGGGGTTTAAAAAGTCATCACAACAGGTTAGCACACCACGAAGACGATTTGTTCAAGGCTTAATTGCAGGAGGTGTACTTGCTGCTTTTCCGAGTGTATTACATGCTGCATCATCTTTAGTAGCAGGAACAATAACAGGCACTGTGCCCGAACTTAGCGGCAAAGTAATTGATCTGGTTATAGATGAATCGCCGGTTAACTTTACTGGCGTAGTACGTATGGCGACAACTATCAATGGCTCTATACCCGCCCCTACCTTGCGCCTCAAAGAAGGCGATGAGGTTACTATTAGAGTAACAAATAAGTTATCAGTACCGAGTTCAATTCATTGGCATGGCATTATTTTACCGTATCAAATGGATGGCGTACCTGGTATCAGTTTTAAAGGCATTATGCCTGGCGAAACCTTTGTTTATAAATTTAAATTACAACAAAGCGGTACATATTGGTATCACTCACATAGTGGCTTTCAAGAAATGACTGGCATGTACGGTGCATTAATTATTGAACCGCGAGAAAAAGATATTATTAGTGCAGATAACGAGCATGTTATTCAATTATCTGATTGGACTGATGATGACCCAATGGCGCTGTTCCGCAAATTAAAAATACAGAGTGATGTATTTAACTTCAATCAGCCCACTGTTCCAGAATTTTTTGATGACGTTTCAAATAGCGGTGTTTCGAATGCTTTGCAACGCCGCAAAATGTGGAATCAAATGAGAATGAATCCTACAGATTTAGCTGACTTATCTGCATCAGCAATGACCTTTTTAATGAACGGTAGTACGCCAATGTCAAATTGGCGAGGAATGTTTAAAGTTGGAGAAAAAGTAAGACTTAGGTTTATTAATGGCTCAAGCAATACTTTTTTTGACGTTCGTATTCCCGAACTAAAACTAACAGTTGTACAAGCTGATGGGCAAAACGTTGAACCAGTGACAGTTGATGAATTTAGATTCGGCCCTGGTGAGACCTACGACGTAATTGTTGAGCCTAAAAATGATGCCTATACGATTTTTGCTCAAAGTATGGATCGCTCTGGTTACGCAAAAGGAACTTTATCAAGCTCGCCTAATATTGATGCGCCAGTACCTGCACTTGACCCTGTTGAATGGTTAACGATGACCGATATGATGGGCAATATGACCCACGGCGGTGAGCATTCTGCAATGGCAGGTATGGCTGGCATGTCAGGTATGAACTCTAAAGAAATGGATCATAGCGCTATGGAGCACGGTGCAATGGCGATGGATCATAGCAAACATGGTATGTCTGAAAACCCATTGGCAGTTGCCAGCACTAAAGTGCGTCATGCCAAAACGGAGTATGGAGCTTCAGTTGATATGCGCGTTGATATGCCTAGAACAAATCTTGATGATCCTGGTATTGGTTTACGTAAAAATGGTCGCCGTGTTTTAACACTTGCAGATTTACACTCACTTGAAGGGATCACTAACCAGCAAGAGCCAGAAGCTGAAATTGAGTTGCATTTAACCGGAAATATGGAACGTTATAGCTGGTCATTTGATGGCTTAGAATTTGGTAAAAGCACGCCAGTGCATATGAAGCATAACCAACGTTTAAGAGTTATTTTACAAAACGATACCATGATGACGCACCCTATGCATCTGCATGGTATGTGGAGTGATTTAGAAAACGAGCAAGGTGATGTGCAAGTGCGACGTCATACAATACCTGTTCAACCCGCACAAAGAATCAGCTTTTTAACCACCCCTCACGATGTAGGGCGCTGGGCTTGGCATTGCCATTTATTATTCCATATGGATGCCGGCATGTTTAGAGAGGTAGTCGTATCATGAAACAATTAAAACTATCTAAATCATTTAGTTTATTAATGTTAACTGGGGCTTCATTAATTAGTTTCCCTTTATTAGCGCAAAGTGAAATGGCACAAATGAATAGCGCTAAGATGCAACCACAAGGAGGAAGTGCACCTAAAGATGCAAGAGACCCCCATGCTTACTCTGCGGGAACAACTTTAACAGAAGGCCCATATGCGCTTGAGGGCAATGAGCGATTAACACTCGCTGATGAGCATCCATTTTACGCATTACTAGGCGATCGTCTTGAATATAACGAGCAAGCAAACGCAGGTGTATTTGACTTACAAACATGGTACGGCACTACCTTTGATCGATTGGTAATTAAAACCGAGGGTGATTTCAGCGAAGGAAGTATTGAAGAAAACCAAACCGATATTTTATGGGGTCACGCCGTATCAGCATATTGGGATACTCAAGCAGGTGTTCGTCTTGATTACAATAAAGAAGGTGAAAATCGGCAATGGTTGGCTTTTGGCTTACAAGGTTTAGCCCCTTATTGGTTTGAACTTGATATGACAGCATACGTAGGTGAGCGAGGCAATACCGCATTTACGTTAGAGGCAGAGTACGAACTATTACTCACGCAAAAGCTAATTATACAACCGCGAGCCGAAATTACACTTTATGGCAAAAACGATAAACAAAACGAACTTGGAAGTGGCCTATCAAGCAGCGCGATTGGCTTTAGGGTTCGTTATGAATTTACACGCCAGTTTGCGCCCTATATTGGCGTTGAATGGAGCAATAAATTTGGCAATACCGCCGACTATGCCACATCAAGTGGACAAAGTAGCAACAACACCGCATTTGTTACGGGTATTAAATTTTGGTTTTAATCATTTTAAATAAGAGGTAATTATGAAGTTTTTTAATTCTGCAGTAGCTATTTTAGGTTTAGTACTTACATTTTCCGCATCAGCGCATATATCACTCAAGCAATCAACACCTGCGAAAGAAGCCATGTTAATGAAAAGCCCAGAGCAACTTTCGTTAACTTTTGGTGGTGAAGTAAGGCTAGCAAAAGTCATCATCAAAGATGAAAAAAATAAATCAATAAACTTTGATTTCAAACCAAGCTCTACCCCAAGCACAGACTTTAGTTGGTCATTGCCGAGCTTAGTCCAAGGCACTTACACGGTTAAATGGACAGCACTGGGTGGTGATGGACATAAAATGACCGACACGTTTAGATTTATGGTACACAAAAGTGAATCGCATAAGATGATGCAAGTACAATCTAATACCCACAGCAAACATAATCATTAAGTAGCAACATAATGCAATTAAGTGAATGGTCAGTACTCTTACTATTATTAAAACTAGCAAGCTATATCGCAATTTCAGGGCTTGCGGGCACTTTATTAATGCGCTTTATGTGTGGCAACAGCAATGTTGCAGGGCATCACTTAATTAGCTTTTATCAGTTCTTAAAACGTTGGCAAATTACGTGTGTAGTTACAGGTAGTATTGCTGCACTTTTACAAGTACCAATAGAAGCTGGAGCAATGGCTGAATCAGGCTTTATGGGAATGTTTGACCCCTTTATGCTTGAAATTGTTTGGCAATCAGTCATAGGTGACCAAGCAACGTTTAGAATACCAGCGCTTATTATTGCTCTAATTAGCGCATGTATGTGGAGTGTGGAATCAGATGATAACGTAGCAGGTTATAAAAACGTTGCCGTTATACTAATCATGCTTGGGTTTATCGCTTATAGCTTCACTTTTACTGGGCACAGTGCAAATGAAAATGGGTTAGTGAAAAGTATTTTAACCTTTCACCTTATTGCCATTGCGAGCTGGTTAGGGTCATTGTGGCCGCTTTACAAAAGCTGCACTTTACTACCTACCAGTGAAGTAAAGCGGTTAATGCATTACTTTGGTCAACTCGCTATTGTTATTGTATTTGTACTACTTATTTCGGGCTTAACTCTGCTCCTGCAGTACCTAGAGTCATTTTCTGCATTGTTTACATCAGATTATGGGCAACTAATTTTATTAAAGCTGTTACTCGTCAGCGCGATGCTGCTCCTAGGTGCATGGCATAAGCTTTTTTTAGTCCCGCAAATCACTCAACAACACCATATAAGTATATTAAAACGCTCGATTACTGTTGAAATAGTAATTGCCCTGTTTGTACTTATTACAACAAGTGTATTTACCACACTTGTTGGTCCGCCTATTTAACGATTAATAAAAAGGGAAACGTATGTTAATTAAATCCTTTAATTTAAAAATTTTATTGCTACTAATTTTTAGCACTGTTAGTTCTTTTACTGTTAGTGCACATGACGATGAAAAATATTCAAAAAAAGGCAAGGCCTTTGTCAATGTTGATAGCGAGGCTGCAAAAACAGTCAGCCTATTTCATGCATCTCTAAAACAAGGTAATCGCGAAGCTGCACGTAAATTACTGGCCGACGATGTCATCATTTTTGAAGGCGGAAGTGTTGAGCGTTCTGCAGATGAATACGCGAAACATCATATGATAGCGGATATGAAATTCTTAAGTGCTGTTAATAGTGAACTACTAGAGCATCAAGTTTACACAAATGGAGACATAGCTTACTCAATTTCAAGAAGTAAAACTCAAGGAAAGTACAAAGGAAAAGATATTAAGTCTATGGGAATGGAATCAATCACATTAAAAAACACCGATACAGGTTGGAAAATCACTCATATTCATTGGTCAAATTAAGGAGTTAACAATGCGAGTAATCTACATTACCTCAGCGTTATTTTTATCATTAACTATGTCATTTTCGGCGATAAGTATCGAAAAACAACATAAAGCATTAATAACTTATGAGAATTCAGAAAAACCTAAAATTGAGCTTACCGTTTATAAAAGTAAAAATTGTGGATGTTGTAATAAGTGGATTGCTCATTTGAGCGAAAACAATATTCAAACAAAAGCAATTAACGTCAATGACATGGGGACGATTAAATCTCAGTATCAAATAAAACCAAATATGCGGTCATGCCATACAGCCGTTTCAGCCGATGGATTTGTATTTGAAGGTCATGTTCCCGCCAAACATATAAAACAGTTTTTAGCTGAACAACATCCTGAAAAGACGATAGGGCTCTCTGTTCCCTCTATGCCTGCTGGTACGCCAGGTATGGAAATGGGCGATCGCTTTTATAAATATAATATTGAAATGCTTACGCACGATTTACAGCAGAATACTTATAAGCATATTAGCAAATACGCTGAGCAGTTTTAACACTTATGGCACAACTCTTGATGTAATATTAAACATTGATTCAATGATTAAATATATAGTGGGTTTACGCCTAATAACCTGTAAGAATTACCCATTGGTATAAATGATATACAAAGTAAATGATATACAAAGTAAATGATAGAAAGGAGCCATCTAATGTCGCAGTATTTAAAGTTTTTCTTAATGATAGCCACATCAACATTAGTCATGTTTGTACTGATGTATTTGAATACTTATCAGCTAAGTCATGTTTTTTTTAGTGAAACTCGTACTTATATGGCGCTTTATATGGGAGCCATGATGGCAGTGATAATGCTACTTTTCATGCTCAATATGTATAAAGATAAAAAGAAAAATATAACAGTACTCATTGCTAGTGTTACCGTATTTGCGGGAAGTTTATTTTTAGTTCGATCACAAGCGACTGTTGATGATAGCTCATGGATGTCGGCGATGATCCCACATCATTCAATTGCAATACTCACCAGTGAAAGGGCAAAAATCAAAGATAAGCGAGTCCAAGAGCTTGCAACAAATATTATTGAGGCACAGCGTCGTGAGATTAAAGAAATGCAGTGGTTACTAAAGGATATAGAGAAAAATGGCCTAGCAGAAACTCAGGAGCAAGCACAATCTAGGACCGTACCGGATTTTAATGCTAAGTAAAATTTTATACCAATACATAAAATGGAGCTAAACATGAGTAAATCAGCCCAACTTTTTAGAATGGCCACAGATGAGCATATTTGTCCGTTTGGTTTAAAATCAAAAGACCTACTAGAGCGAGAGGGATATACAGTTGATGATCAGCTATTAACTTCTCGAGAGCAAACAGATGAATTTAAAAAACAACACAGTGTAGAAACTACACCTCAAGCATTTATTGATAATAAACGTATAGGTGGCTATGACGACTTACGCGATTACTTTGATAAGCCAAAAGCTGGGCAAGAAGGTACAACTTACACGCCCGTGATTGCGATTTTTTCGGTTAGTTTTTTGCTTAGTGTGGCATTTAGTTTTGCAGCGAATAATAGCTTATTATCAATGCAAACCGCTGAACTGTTTGTAGCCCTAACAATGGCAGTGTTAGCAATACAAAAGCTTCAAGACTTATTTAGCTTTACTAATTCATTTATAACCTATGACTTAGTCGCTATGAAAGTAGTCAGGTACGCCTATGTTTACCCATTTTTAGAAGCATTTGTTGGCATTGGAATGATAGCCGGATTACCAGCCTATATTATTGCCCCTATTTCATTGTTCATAGGTGGGGTTGGTGCTGTTTCAGTGATAAAAGCAGTCTATATAGATAAACGAGAGTTAAAATGTGCGTGTGTAGGCGGTGACAGTAACGTACCACTAGGGTTTATCTCCCTAACAGAAAACCTGTTTATGATCGCTGCCGGTATTTGGATGTTTGTTAAGTAAACAACAGCTTTAATTTAAAAACATGATGATGTACTAGTGTGATTACCAAGGGATTATGTCGCTCTAATTACCGAGCGACTTTGTCGTAAATAGCATATCAGCTGTACTAGCTCATATCAGATCTTACAGTTTAAGTGAATAAGTTTAGACTTCATCAGGCAGACTGCTATGAGCGAGAAGCAGACGTCCATACAAACTCGTTTTTGGACATAAATACGTTAGAGTATCTAATCAGTAACGTCCTTTGTTGAAGCGTTTGTTAGGATTCTCTTCGACTAGGGTGAACTTTTTCTTTCAATATAGTAGTCAATTGCGCAAGGTTTAACGGCTCATAAGACAAAGTTTGTCTTATTGGTTCAAATGCACTTAACATTCTTTTATGACCGTCAATTGAAGGGCAATGACTATTGAAGCTCCGACCACTAAACTCTTGAAATCTTTCCAATTCGTTAACTAGAAACATTGCTGTTCCCATATACTCAGTTTCATTATTACCATCAAAACCAATGAATTTGGGGTCTTTACCAAAATAAGGAACGTCAGATTCTAGTTTGGCTTTTTCTTCTTCGTTCAGCTTGCTATAGGCGTGTTCTATAAAGCTCCACATATCTAAAATATCAACAACCTCTTTAACAATTTCAGGATCGTCCGACTCTTCAAATGGAATGCCACTGTATTTCCATTTTACGCCCCATAGTTGATCACTGAAAATAGCTGATTTAATAAAATCTGGTTCTATTTCACCTTTAACATCTAATTTTTCATAAAGCTCGCTAAGCATTAAAACAATTAATTTTTCGCCGTCTGATAATTTCATAGTTTTTCCTTTACTTTTTCCTTAAGCCCGTTCTTTTTTTTCATCGGAAAGCTGTTTAACAAAGGGCATAAAGTTTTGAATTTTGTAGTAGATACTTTTGCCATAATTTTTTTTGTCTTCAAAATTAATTGCTTCAGACAATGATTCAATGTCATCTTTTAAATCATTACAAAGTTCTTTTGCTTTGTTCTCAAAAAAATCAGTGAAATGACCGCTTTGTTCAAAAATGAAACTAGCATACACCTCAACTTCTTTTGCAATATCAGCGCAGTTAACTCCCTTGAGAAGTTTGGCATTACATGAAGGACCGACTTTTGACACAACAGATAAAACACGCTTTGTTTCGGAGTGAACTTGCGATACTTCAACCATTTTTCTACGGCTTATAAGTTCATCACGAAGCTTTTCTGCTTTACTGGCTGCGTTTACCGATTTCTTAGCTTCGACAAATGCCCATACAGCACCACCTATTGAAGCGATAGATCCGATTATTGAAATGACACTTTCCATGCTCAAAATTTGACACCTTTCTCCTTGAAGCCTAACGGCGTATTACCGAAAATTCCCGTTAACACTCAATGTGTCAATTTCCAGAATTATCAAAATACGATTTTTATTAATTTAATTATTAATAACTTACACATAGCCTAAAGGAATTACAATTTTTTTAGACTCTCCTATAACCGAGAATTTACTTATTCGAGAATGGGTAAAAGTACATTACGAAAACACGCATAAAAAATAGCTTTGAAATTAACAACTTAAATTTTATGAAAATTTTAACGAGAAGCTAATTATATTACATAACAAGAATTGATTATTTATTCATTCATTAATACTTTGAATACCTGCTTCGCTCAAAGCTGTCCTTAGAGTATTTACGTTAACTCGTCTTGGGGCAAAAACGAGTTGGACTGCCGAGCTTTCATTAGATACCTACTTATAAT
>NZ_JALNTH010000074.1:0-11057 GCF_023161935.1 Pseudoalteromonas sp. 2CM28B | reverse complement strand
GATTTGAACCGACGACCTTCGGGTTATGAGCCCGACGAGCTACCAGGCTGCTCCATCCCGCGCCTGTAATTTCTTTGAAATAGTTTCGTGTTAATAACGAGCCTGTTTCGAAGAGAGCGCTATAATATAGGAATAAACTTATATTGCAAGGCTTTAACTAGTTAATTGTGTTCAACCGAACAAAAAGCAACCAACAAGCACTATAAATAGCTATCTCTGATGTGGGCTTATCATTTTTTGAAACTCCCAATCTGGGTGTCCCATTACAATAAAGTCAGGATTTTCAGTACTCTCACGCTGGTTATAAGTAAGCGGATTAAATTCTGCATCGGTTATACACCCGCCCGCTTCTTCTACAATAACTTGTGACGCGCCGGTATCCCACTCGCCTGTAGGGCCAATTCGTAAAAAGCAGTCGGCTTTACCCTCGGCAACTATACATGCTTTTAGCGAGCACGAGCCTACTGCAATAGTGGCAAACTGCGTATTTAAATACTGACTGACCGCTTCAATTTTTTGTCTACGGCTTACTGCCAACGTTAGGTTATCGGGTGTTGCTACCGACATTTTTGTGTCGCTACCATTTTCTCGTTTAAATGCACCCTGATTAGCAGTAGCAAAGTAAGTGATCCCTTTTGCCGGCCAATGAATCACACCTAAAACGGGGTGGTTATTTTCAATAAGTGCAATATTAACGGCAAAGTCACCACTTTCTAAAATAAACTCGCCAGTGCCATCCATCGGATCTAATAACCAATAGCGTTGCCAGTTCTTTCTTTGGGCAAGTGCCGGAATAGGCGTTTCTTCCGACATGATAGGGATGTCGGGCGCAAGCGCTTTTAAACCAGCAACAAGCACATCGTTAGACGCTAAGTCTGCTTTTGTAACAGGCGTAGAGTCTGATTTTTCTTGCTGGCCAATATCGTCTTTTTTATAAATAGCCATAATGGCATCACCTGCACTTTGTGCAAGTTCAATACACGGCTCTAGTAATTTATTCATTTGCAGCTCCAGACGCTAAATACTTATTTAATAATAGCAAAGCGGCAACACTGCGAGCTTCGGTAAAATCGTCTTGCTCTAATAATGACTGCCAATCTGTTAATGGCCACTTAACAACCACTAAAGGTTCGGGCTCATCACCTTCTAACGTTTGCGGATATAGTTGCTTAGCAAATAAAATATGCATGGTCGCGTTAAAGTAACTTGGCGCCATTGATACTACTTTTAGCGGCTCAAAGAATTCAGCACCAAAACCCACTTCTTCTTTAAGCTCTCTGTTTGCAGCTTGCTGTGGTGTTTCGCCAGGGTCTATCAAGCCTTTAGGAAAGCCTAATTGGTAGTCGTTTGTGCCCGCGCAATATTCACGTACCAGTAGCATTTCGTTATCTGCAGTTATTGGTACAATCATTACAGCCCCGCGGCCACCGCCACGTATGCGCTCATACTGGCGCTCTTCGTCATTAGAAAACTTAAGCTCTAACGATTCAACAGTAAATAAACGGCTTTTAGCAACTACATTGTTACTAATAATTTGAGGCGGAGTTGGGTGCTTTTTCTGTGTCATTGGCGTTATTTTGCTATCATGGCAGTTGTGCTTAATCATAAACTTTTCACAAGGAAAAGCCCATGCTAAATTGGTCAAAAATCGATACCGTTTTACTCGATATGGACGGAACATTACTCGATTTACATTTCGATAGTCACTTTTGGCTTAACGTTGTACCAGAGCAACTTGCGCTCACTCGCAATATTACCCTTGATGAAGCAAAAGCCGATATGCACAAACGCTATCAGGCGGTAAGTGGTCAAATACAGTGGTATTGCTTAGATTATTGGCAAGAGCAACTCAATTTACCGATAATGGAATTAAAACGCCAAACCCAGCACTTAATAAAAGTACGCGAAGATGTGCCCCACTTTTTAACTGAGCTAAAAAAAGCAGGTAAAGAGCTAATTCTTTTAACTAACGCCCACCCTGAAAACGTCATGCTTAAATTTGAACATACCGCGATAGATAATTATTTAGATGGCGTGGTGTCTACTCATCAATACGGAGTGAGTAAAGAGCAGCAAAGTTTATGGCATCAAGTACAAAAAGACTTAGGGTTTAATAAGCAGCGCACTTTGTTTGTTGATGATAGTGTGCCAGTTTTAAATGCTGCCCGAGAATACGGCATTGAACATTTACTTGCGGTGGCCAACCCAGATAGCCAGCAACCACATAATGTAATAGCCGATTACTTAAACGTAACCGACTACAGAAACATAATCTAGCAGCTAGATTATTGTTGCGGGTAACGCGCCACTAGGCCTTGATATACTAACTTTGCAAAGTCGGCATGTTCGGTATCAAGGCTTTTAACGACTTCGACTAAATGCTCGTTATCTTCTTGGCCATTCCATACTTTGATGTAGCTGCCATCTTTGTAGCCATGATCTTGGCGGAAAAAGTTTAACGTGTTTTTACCTACGTAACCGCGGTATAAATCGTCAATATCCATCCCTATTTGCGCCATACACCCTGCAAACGCGGCCGCGTTAAAGGTTTTATTTGCAACTGCTGAAGCTGCTAATATTTCAAGAGTTTGTTTAAAGTCATCTGCGGCCTGTGGTGCGCTAAGTTCTTGTTCTAGCTGCTTAGCTAACTCTTCGTAAGAGGTTGTTCCGTCAATTCTTAACGACAAACCAAAATGAAATATATCAACCAATTCTAGAATGACTTGCTCGGTGTCTGGGGTTTGTTTTTTCCACCACTTCCAACCGTAATGATCTAGCATTTCTGCACACTCTACCCAAATGGCTCTGTACCACTCAAAGCCTTGGCTAAACCATTGATCATGAACTTTAGTGTTCATGGCATTTTGCATTTCTAGCATTACTACTAGCTTATTTAAGTTGGCTGACATATCGTTTCCACTTGAGCTTTTAAATTACGCTTATGATACAGGCAAATAATAAAAAGTGCATTTTTGATCTATTATAAACAGCACATAAAAACAGGGCAGGAAATAATGATGAGTAAAGTGTTACTGCACACCTTGGCGACTATTGTAATGGCTGCTTTTTTAGTAACGAATGCGCAAGCAAGTACAGAAGGAATTGCTGCAGCCCCCGAGCAAGTATCACCATTATTACCGGGCTTAAGCGTGCCTAATATAACGCTCAAAGATCAACATGGTAATAATGTAGAGTTACAAAAGCGCTTTGCTGAAAAAACAACGGTGCTTATTATTTACCGCGGAGGTTGGTGTCCTTATTGCTCAAAGCAACTGGCTAATATACAAGAAATTGAGCAGCAACTCGCTAATTTAAACGCGCAAATTATTGCAGTATCGCCAGATAGCCCGGAAAAACTAGCCCAAAGTAAAATAAGCTCGCCAAATTATTTACTGCTTTCAGATGATAGCCTAACCCTAGCAAAAGCCTTAGGTTTAGCTTATTTTTTAGATGATAAAACAGCCGCTATCTATCGCAATAAGCGCGGTGTTAACTTTGTTGATGCCCAAGGCAAGGTAAACGTCGCTTTACCTGTACCGGCTGTATTTGTAATTGATAAAAGTGGCGTTGTGTATTTTCAGTACGCAAACCCTAATTACAAAGTACGTTTAACAGAGGAGCTATTATTAGCTGGCGTTAAATCAATAGAAAATCAATAATTTGTAGATATATACCAATCGACTTAAATATTTAACCATTCTAGGGTGCTAAATAGAGCGCTATAAATGCCTAATAACTTAACACAATTGATATTACAAAAAAGGCCAACTAGGTTGGCCTTTTAAACATTTAACGCGAGCCAGTAAACTCAGCCCACGACTCTATTAAATCTATAAAATCTTCAAAGCCACAACCACTCACTAGGCCATTTTCTTCAAGCATTAAGTCATCATCTTGATAGGCGACTAAATCTTCGCTGTCTTGGTGTAGAGCATGGGCTTCAAATAAGGCTTCGTCTTTAGAGAGTATTAAGTCTATCTCTTGGCCTTTTAACGTTATTGGCTCGTAACTTGTTTTTACCGAGCTAATAAGTGCTTGTACCATCGCGACTTTTTCTTTGCCAATTTCTTCGTTTAACCAGCGGCCAATTAGGGCATGCTCGCTGCTTATTTTAATGCGCAGCCCACTAATAGGGTCACGTATAAATTGATATTCCATAATTTTTACTTTTAAAACGCTAATGCACTAATTATACCCATAAATAGCCTTAAACACCGACCCTAAAACGCAAAATAGCGCCAATGGGCGCTATTTAAATAGGCGACATAAAAGCTAACTTCGCGATCTAAAACGTGCAGCATCTATAATCGACCATAAATAAATAATAGGCACGAGTACAAAGCCTACTAATACATAAATAAGTGCGTAACTAATTATAATAGCTAGCGCAAAAAAGATAGCGGCTAAAATTCGCCCTTGTACCAATTGCCCTAAACCAGGAAAAAATATATTACACAACGCTGCAATAACATTACCGCCAGAACCTTGATCAGCCATACTCACCTCTGTAGTTAATTAATTTTAAGTTTTAGTTATTTACTTACTATCACACTTTATGCCAATTTATTAAAGCTTAAAAATCAAATAGTTAAATTACTACTAAATAACTGCTTTAGTATTTTTTACTAAATATAGGTCAATTTGATTATTTTTATTATTAATTATCGTTACTTAAGAGTACAAAAAAGCGACTAAGGGATTAGTTTTACAAGTATTTTTAGAATAGCTGTTCATAAAAACAGTATTTTATTTAGCCTAACAAAAACACCTGTTATACTGCCCTCATTATTGATTGAAAAGGCGTAACGATGGACGTTTCTGAATTACTCGATGGCTTAAATGACAAACAACGCGATGCCGTTGCAGCCCCACTACAAAACATGCTGGTATTAGCAGGTGCTGGTTCGGGTAAAACACGTGTTTTAGTTCATCGTATCGCGTGGTTAATGCAGGTTGAGCAAGCATCAGCCTATAGTATTTTTGCGGTTACCTTTACTAATAAAGCCGCTAAAGAAATGCGCACCCGTGTTGAAGAAACCCTAAAAGCCCCTGTCGGTGGCATGTGGATTGGTACATTCCATGGTTTATCACACCGTATTTTGCGCGCTCATCACCGTGAAGCAAACCTGCCAGAAGCCTTTCAAATTTTAGACTCTGACGATCAACTTAGAATGATCAAGCGCTTATTAAAATCAATGAATATTGATGATAAAAAGTGGCCCGCCAAACAATTTGGCTGGTACATCAGCGCTAAAAAAGATGAAGCCCTGCGCCCTAAAGATATTCAAGCCTACGATATAAACGAGCAAATGATGCTACGTGTATATGCCGCCTATCAAGAGGCGTGTGACCGTGCAGGTTTAGTCGATTTTGCAGAAATACTGCTACGTAGCTACGAAGTACTTAAAAATAATCCTACGCTACTTCGCCATTACCAGCAGCGCTTTGCCCACATGCTGGTAGACGAGTTCCAAGATACCAATACCATTCAATACGCATGGCTAAAGCTACTTGCTGGTGATACACAAAGCATTATGATTGTAGGCGACGATGACCAGAGTATTTACGGTTGGCGTGGCGCTAAAATAGAAAACATTAAACGCTTTCTAACTGATTTTGACGCCGAAACTATTCGCCTTGAGCAAAACTACCGCTCAACCGCGACCATTCTAAAAGCATCTAATGCGCTAATTAAAAATAATTCAGAGCGCATGGGTAAAAGCCTTTGGACCGATGGTAACGAAGGCGAGCCTATATCAATTTATGCCGCCTTTAACGAGCTAGACGAAGCCCGCTTTGTAAGCAGCAAGCTACGCAGCTGGTTAAATGCTGGTAATGCGCTGCAAGACGCCGCTATTTTATACCGTAGTAACGCACAATCTCGTGTACTCGAAGAAGCCATGCTTCAAGAAGGCTTAAAGTACCGTATTTACGGTGGTATGCGATTCTTCGAACGTCAAGAAATTAAAGATGCGCTATCGTACTTACGATTAGTAGGAAACCGCCAAGACGACGCCGCATTTGAGCGTGTAATTAACACCCCTGCGCGCGGTATTGGCGATAAAACACTTAGCCATATACGCGACTGTGCGCGTGCTGAGTCTCTGCCTCTTTGGTACGCCGCTAAAGCAATTGTTGAACAACAACATTTATCGGGTCGTGCGGCAAGCGCTGTTACAAAATTTGTAGAGTTGGTAGAGCACATAGAAGATAAAATTAGCGACCTTACACTGCAAGAGCAAGCCAAATACGCTATTCAAACCTCTGGCCTTATGGCTATGTATCAAGCTGAAAAAGGCGAAAAAGGCCGAGCTCGCGTAGAAAACTTAGAAGAGCTTATCAGTGCCTGCGATCAGTATGAACTCCCCGAAGAAGAAGAGTTTAGCTCACCACTACAAGGCTTTTTAGCTTATACATCGCTTGAATCTGGTGAAGGCCAAGCCGATGAACACGAAGACGCTGTGCAAATGATGACTCTTCACTCTGCTAAGGGCTTAGAGTTTCCGCTTGTGTTTATGGTGGGCGTTGAAGAAGGCATGTTCCCATCGCAGCAAAGTAATGAAGAGTCAGGGCGCTTAGAAGAAGAACGCCGCCTTTGTTACGTGGGCATGACCCGTGCCATGGACAAACTTTACATAAGCCATGCCGAAAGCCGTCGTTTATACGGCCAAGAAAAGTACCATAGCCCATCGCGATTTTTACGTGAAATACCCGAAGATTGCGTAGAAGAAATTCGTATTAAAACACAGGTATCACGACCGCCTGCTGCAGGGCGTTTTAGCGCATCAGTAAGCCATGCTGTATTTGAAGAAAGTGGTTTTAACTTAGGCCAACGTGTACTGCACGCTAAATTTGGTATTGGCACTGTGCTTAATTACGAAGGCAGCGGCGCGCAATCGCGTGTGCAAGTAAACTTTGACGACCTTGGCAGCAAATGGTTAGTAACCGCATATGCACGACTTCAAGCTGTATAAGCGCAGTGTTGAGCAATTAACGCAGCAATTAACTGGCGCAAAGCATCGCCAGTTAGTGCTGATTACAGGCCAGCCTACTTGGTGCTATGAGCTATTAAGCGCGTTAACCCGTTCGGATGATGTAAAGCTACTTTCAAACAGCCTTGCCAATGCAAGTTGGCCTGAGCATACTCATCAACTACTTGGGCAAGAGTTTCCTCATGCCGTTTATGATGGCTTTAGTGGCATTTACCCCGATAAACTCGCTGCATTAGCCGGCACCGTAAAAGCCGGCGGGCTTTTATTTTTATTACTGCCTGATTTACAACATTTAGCCTCATGGCAAGACCCTGCGCTGCAAAGCGTGCAATCTTATGGGTGTAGTAATCAACAAAGCTATTTTAATTTACGTTTTTCTCGCCTTTTACAAACGCTACCTGCCATACACTTTGATGAACACACTGTCTTTAAACAGCCGCCGCTCAAAAGTAATGTAACAAATAAAATTGAGTATCAGGCGCAGCAGCAATGCGTTGAGCAAATAACTAAGGTGGCCACAGGACGTGCGAACAGGCCTTTAATTATTAATGCCGACAGAGGGCGAGGAAAATCAGCCGCGCTAGGTCTTGCAGCCGCAGCATTACATGATAAAAAAGTCATTGTATGCGCAACACAATTTAGAGCCACCCATAGCTGTTTTAAGCATTTAGCTAAAAGCTTACAGGTGGAATACAAGGCTCAGCAAAAACATTTAGCTAATTTACAGTACATGGCGCCCGATGCACTACTTAATCAGTTGCCGCCATGTGATTTATTACTGGTTGATGAAGCCGCCGCAATCCCTGTACCCCTACTATTAGCCATGTTAAAGCACTACCCGCGCATAGTCTTTGCGAGCACCTTAGTAGGCTACGAGGGTAATGGCCGGGGCTATACCATTCGCTTTACGCAACATATTAAAGCAAATTACAAAGCGGCAAAAATTGTAAACTTAGAAGAGCCTTTACGCTTTGCCAAGGGCGACCCTCTTGAGCAACATGTACGCACACTCTTTGCTTTAGATGCACAATATAACGAATACCCACCCGCTTTAAATAACATTGAGCATATTGAGGTCACTCAACAGCAACTCGTTGACAATGAGCCTTTACTGCAACAAATAGTTGCGTTGCTTGCACTTGCCCATTACCAGAGCAGTGTTAACGATTTACGCCAATTACTTGATGCCCCAGCGCAAAGGCTGTTTATTAGTAGATGCGACATGCATGTTGTGGGTGTGTGTTTAATAGCAGTTGAAGGCGGTATGGATGCAGAGCTAGCTGAGCAAGTAATCAGTGGTGAGCGCCGTCCACAAGGGCATTTAATGGCACAATCGCTCGCGCAATTAAGCGCACAGCCAAGCTATTTAACAAAACAAAGCGCACGCGTTATTCGTATAGCTGTTGCACCTAACCTGCACCAACAAGGCGTAGGTAAAGCATTGCTAGCGCATTGCCAGCATCAGCTAACCCCCACCTGTAGTTATATAGGTGCAAGTTTTGGGGCTACAGCAGGGCTTTTACATTTTTGGCAATCTCAGGGCTTTAGTGCTGTAAAGCTAGGTTATCAGCGAGATAAAAGCACGGGTGAGCACTCAGCCCTCGTTATTAAAGCATTAGACACATCCACGCAGGGCTTACATACCTTAGCTCAGCAATTTAAAAGTGATTTGTTTTATAGTTTATTAACGCACTTTAGCCAACTCGACAGTGAGTTAGTCAGTGAGCTAATAAGTAAATTTATCGATGAATCTAGCATGCCCAGCCCACCTATAAACACTGCAATTAGTACAATAAATCGCTTTAATACCGCGCCAAAACTATGGTATTTATTTAACCACTCTCCATCCTACCTAATGGCAACTAAAAGTGAAGATCGCCACTTGCTGATACAAATGGTATTACAAAACCACAGTAATGAGCAGCTAATCAAGCAACATTGCTTAAGTGGAAAAAAAGCCTTAGAGCAACAATTTAAACTCGCAGTTAAGTCACTAATTAAAAAACTACACAACCTTTAAGCTATTTATCTATTTTGTTCTATCCTTAAAGCATTACAAGGCAATTAAAGATAAAGGTATGGAATTCATAAACTTTCAAGTGGGCTGTAAAACCATTTCACTTAAAATTCTCGATATTTTACTCACCGAGCGGTTTGATAATAACCTCACTACATTGCCAAATAACAATAAGAGCTTTATTGGAGTAAAAGACTACATGGAAACACCCACGCCGGTGTTCGACCTAGGTGTTATTTTAAATGGCAGCTCTACAGAGCAAAGTAATAAAAAAGCACTTAATGAGCTAAGAACCTGGCAAGCCTCGCTTAATGATTGGTTTAGCCAATTTGAAAAAAGCATCGCGCAACAGAGCCACGTAATAACAAACGATAAAACTCAGCTGCACAACATCGCCGTATTTTATAAAGAGTTTAAAACTGACAACAGTGGCCTAAAATCTATCATAGAAAAACTTGATGAGCCTTTTCAAGCGCTAGTAACAGCTACAGATCGCGCAGTTAGTGCTCATAACGAGCAAGACTATAAACAAGCCAGTAAATATTTAGCGAGTATAAAGCGCAACAGCTTTATGCAATTACAACGACTGTTTGATGCGGCAAAAGAGCAAATAACACTCGATTATAAACCTATTATTGTTTTTACTACTAAAGATGGGCTCAACCCGCATATCGGATTACTAGTAGATAAAGTAGAGGACAATATAGATTATAAAAAAGAAGACATTAAGCCACTCGATAAATTAACCGAAGTAGGCTTTGATATAGACCCGCAAACCAAAGGCATGATGCGAGGGCTAATAAAGTTAGCCGAAAAACACAGTGTTTTAATAGACCCTAGCGCAATATTTAGACCTGATCATTTAGCACAACAGGAAGACGAAGAAACACAAGCGTATGGTTTATTCTAAAAATAAAAAAGCCGAGAAGGCTCTCGGCTAATTAGCTTATAGCAACACGTTATACAGTAGCTATAATATCTTCAACAGGTAAACGCGCTTTAGGTTTGCCAAAGTTCCAATCTTCTTCTTCAACTGGGTAACCCATTGCAAGTGCCACTTCACAAATATGGCCATCAAGCTCTTCGCTAAACTTCTCACCGATTAACTCTGGGTCAACACCTTCCATAGGCGTAGATGCAATATTTAAACGCGCCAGTGTATGCATAATGTTACCCAGCGCTAGGTAAACTTGTGCTTTAGTCCAGCTACCATTGTAGCCATTTTCATCCGTATTCATTTCAGCAAAAGCGTAGGCACCCATAAAGCTTTCACGCATTTGCGCTGGTAAGTGACCAGAGCTCACTTCAACATCCACGCGTTTAACAAACTTCTCTTTAGTAAACTTAGGATCGTAAGCTAATAAAAGAGTATGCGATGCTTCTTTAGCGTGTAATTGATTAAACTGGTGCTTGTTAGCAAATGTATCGTGCAAACGCTGCTTAGCTGCATCACTTTCTACCAATACAAACTTCCAAGGTTGAGAGTTGATTGAAGAAGCAGACAAGCGAATAGCTTCTTTAATTACGTCAAGATCCGCCGATGAAATACGTTTGCTCGTATCGTATTTTTTAGCCGTGTAACGGTTATGTAAGTCTTTAATAATTTGATGAGACATGCTCTTCTCCCCCTTTAGTAAGGTATGTAAATACAAGATGGGGCAAGTTTATAGGGTTTGCTATCAATTGATAATTAGCAAAATACTTAAAAGACTTTCTAAAAAAATTTGATAATAGTTCAAGCCCATACCCTTTGGGATAACAGTGTTATTGGTGCGGGATCTGTCGTTACGAAACATATAGAGGCGGATACTGTTGTTGCTGGTAATCCAACTCGTGAGATAAGAACACTATATTTACCATACAAAGATGTGCGGCGAGCGTTATCCGCGGGTTTCGTGATACTCAACCCACGCTACGGAGGTGGTGGAGACTGTGCGAATAATATCTGCAATGTATTTTCACTTTTCTGCAGACGTAAAAAAGCCCGGCTCTTTCGAGTCGGGCTTTCTTGTATTTGAAGCCTGGCAATGTCGTAGTGCCCACAGCGG
>NZ_JALNTH010000073.1:0-11850 GCF_023161935.1 Pseudoalteromonas sp. 2CM28B | reverse complement strand
TCGAGTCAACACTTAATTTTAAACTTTCTTTTTAGAAGATTTAAAACCGAAGTTTTACTTAACTCTGTGAGCAGCTCCTGCCTCGCTATGCGTTGGCGTTCCCCGTCTCAGTGGGGTCGCATTATAGGGAGAACAGATTTTTACGCAAGCACTTTTTTAAAGAAAAACCAAAAAAAAGCACTGTTCGGTCAATATGTGAACTAAACCCTCTATAACTGGTAGTTTTATAATCAAAACAGGCCTTTTCTGGCCTATATTTAAGTGTTGCTGTTACACTCAAGCGACTATAACTGGTATTTAAAAGGTATATATATGGCTATCCGTTCTTATAAAGGTGTGACTCCCTCTTTTAATTCGTCTGTTTATGTTGATGAGTCGTCTGTTTTGGTAGGAGATATTACGATTGGTGACCACTGTAGCGTATGGCCTTTAGTGGCAGCGCGAGGAGATGTTAACTATATACGTATTGGTGAACGTACAAATATACAAGACGGTAGTGTTCTTCATTTATCACGCGCGACTAAAAGTAACCCAGATGGTTACCCACTTATTATTGGTGATGATGTGACAGTAGGACACAAGGTGATGCTGCATGGATGTACGCTTGGAAATCGTATACTTGTCGGTATGGGCGCTATTGTAATGGATAATGTAATAGTAGAGGACGACGTTATTATTGGTGGGGGGTCATTAGTACCGCCAAATAAACGATTGGAGTCTGGTTATTTATATGTTGGTAGTCCAGTAAAGCAAGCTCGCCCATTAACAGAGCAAGAGCTTGCCTTTTTAAAAGTATCTGCAGATAACTATGTGCAATTAAAAGATGAGTATTTAGCAGAGATCAACTAGATTCACTTCTATCTGCCCTGCCGAGTTATAACTTTCATCTTCTATAAGTTGCTCGGCACATTCTTCGTAATCAAACCGGTATTTGTCAAAATGCTGCGTTGCATGGCTTTCATCTTGAAGCCCTAGCTTTCGTAAATCTATAATACACTCCACCAGCATCCCTGTTACTTGTGCAAAAAAGACTAGTTGGTGGGAAGGTTCTCTAAACTCGAGTCTATCTATAAACTGTATGGCTTGATTCATTTAAGCATGCCTTGTTTTAGTGCTTTAACAACAGGAAGTATGGCGGGCATTTTATTACGCCATACATAATATGCCTGTGCAGCTTGGCCTACTAACATACCACTGCCATCTAACAGCTTAGCGTGGTTATTATGCTCTGCAACCCAGTTCATAAATACGGTATTTTGCTGGGAGTAAAACATATCGTATGCCACCGCGCACTGGCTTAGGTGTTTTTCGTCAAGTGCTGGTAACTCGTTGTTCATACTGCTAGAGGTAGAATTTACGATAAGTGAGTAATCGCTTACAGGTAATGTATCAAACCCATAGCCTGTTACCTTGCCATATTCAGCAAATAGTTGTGCTAAGTCTTGCGCTTTTTTTGCCGTGCGATTAACAATCGTTATTTCAGCTGGATTATGCTCAAGTAGAGGTAGTATCACCCCTCTTGCTGCACCACCAGCACCAATAATTAAAATACGCTTATTGGTAATTGTCACTTCATTGGCAAGTAAATCATTAACAAAGCCCACGCCATCGGTGTTATCGCCTAACAAAGTGCCATCATCGCGTTTTTTAAGTGTATTAACTGCACCAACAATTTTAGCAAGTGGGGTGAGCTCATCAGCCATGGCATACGCTTGCTCTTTAAATGGCATAGTAACATTGGCACCTATTCCGCCTTGCTCAAAAAAGGTGGTTACTGTTTTTTCAAAGTGATCGATAGGTGCTAATATTGCGCGGTAGTCGATTTGCTCACCCAAAGATACAGCAAATTGTTTATGTATCGCGGGGGATTTTGAATGTTTGATTGGATTTCCAAAAACCGCATATTTGTCCATTTTAAAGCAACCTCTTTGCAGCTATACACTGCCTATTAACGATGATAAGTAATATGATTAAACGACTTTTTTCAAAATCTAAACCAGCTCCTGAGCAACCAGCGCCCACTCCTGAGAAAACACCGTATGAAATTATTGGTGGAGAAGCAGGTACCCGTGCTATTGCTAATAGATTCTACGACATAATGGCCAGCGATGAATACGCCAAACCATTATATGATATGCATCCTCTGCCATTAGATAGAATTCGCCAAGTGTTTTTTGAATTTTTATCGGGTTGGTTAGGCGGGCCTAACCTATTTACTGAAAAGCATGGCCAACCTATGCTGCGAAAACGCCATATGCCTTTTACTATAAATAAAGACCTGCGCGATCAGTGGATGTATTGCATGAATAAAACGCTCGATATAGAAGTAGACAACCCCCTACTGCGCGAAGGGTTAAAGCAATCTTTTGGACAACTTGCCACGCATATGATTAATGAGCACTAATTGTAACTACTTAGCAAAAAGGCGCTGTTAAGCGCCTTTTATTAGGGTTTGTTGAGCTTTGCGGATTAAACAGCCCCTACCTTAATTTAATATTTATAATTGCCACTCTCTGGCTATCAAATCAGTAGGTTTAGTGCTTAGCCACTCTTGTGGACGTAAATAGTATTGATACAAATTAGCCTCTGCGCTGTCGGGCGCGGGCTTATAATTGTATTCCCAACGCGCCAGTGGCGGCATCGACATTAATATAGACTCTGTGCGCCCACCGCTTTGTAAGCCAAATAGAGTACCTCTATCCCACACAAGGTTAAATTCTACGTAACGACCGCGGCGATACAATTGAAAGTCGCGCTGCTGTTGCGTGTATTCATCATTTTTACGACGCTCAATAATAGGTAAGTACGCATCTAAAAAGCCATTACCAACCGATTGCATAAATGCAAAGCTCTGCTCAAACCCTAGCTCGTTTAAGTCATCAAAAAATAAGCCGCCTACACCGCGTGTTTCGTCGCGATGTTTTAGGTAAAAATATTCATCACACCACGTTTTGTATTTTGGATACACTTGTTCACCAAATGGTGCACAAATGTCGTGTGCGACTTGGTGCCAATGCTGTACATCTTCAAAAACGGGGTAAAAAGGCGTTAAGTCAAACCCTCCGCCAAACCACCAAATAGGCTCTTCGCCTTCTTTTTCAGCTATAAAAAAGCGTACATTGGCATGACTTGTAGGAACATGTGGGTTTTTTGGATGAATAACTAATGAAACACCACACGCATGAAAGCTTCGCCCTGCAAGCTCTGGTCTATGAGCGGTCGCAGAGCCCGGCATAGATGCACCAAACACATGCGAGTAGTTAACGCCGCCTTGCTCTATTACATTACCGTTAGTGGTAACACGCGTACGCCCGCCACCGCCTTCGGCACGTTGCCAGCTATCTTCTACAAATTTTGCATTGCCATCGGCCTGCTCTAAACCTTGGCAAATGGTGTCTTGCAAAGCCATAAAATACGCTTTTACTTGTTCTAATAATTCGCTTTGCATATTAACCTCTAAATACTTTGCCGGTCATGGCATCTTTAATTGTGCTTGGCTGCGTGTTGCCCCCTAAGGGCTCATCAATGTAACAGCCTACCTTATCTGCAAATTGCTGCTTGGCTTGTTCAATACTTGTTACCGTTGGCTGTCCGGTTAAATTAGCACTAGTAGAGACAAGAGGCTTGCCTAATTGCTGGCATAAGCGCTTAACACTTGGATGATCAGTAACCCGTACGGCAATCGTATCAAACTGCCCTGTTAACCATTTAGGCGTATTTTCAGCTGCAGGCATTACCCAGGTAATAGCACCGGGCCAACTAGAGAAAATATCAGCGCGTTTGTCCATTGGCAGCTTTACATCGTCAACATACTTTAATAACTGGCCGTAGTTATCGGCGATTAAAATAAGGCCCTTTTCAACGGGACGCTGTTTTATTTCTAGCAACTTCTCAACAGCTTGCTGATTATCTGGATCACACCCTAAACCATAGACAGCTTCAGTAGGATATAAAATAACTTCACCTTGCTCTAAGCAAGATATAGCCGTAGGCGATGTAGAAAGGTCTGACAAAATATGCTCCAGAAATTTATATTAATCAGTAGTGGTAAGTTTATGCAGGCAACTTTTTTGTGGGCACTGTAGCACAGTACCATTGGCCATTTTTTTCTCAATAACAAGCGGCCAATCGCACTTAGGACATGGCTTGGCTATGGGTTTGTTATTTAAAGTATATTTACAGCTTGGGTAACAATCGCATGAGTAAAACGTTTTACCAAATTTATTGCTGCGTGCAACTAGCTGCCCTTTTTTGCATTTAGGACACCCAGGTAATTCATCATCGTTATTATTAGGTTCGTCATCGTGGGCGATATAATGACACTCAGGGTACCCTGTACAGCCAATAAACATGCCATAACGGCCGTTTTTAACCACCAGCGGTTTTGTGCACTGTGGGCAGGCTGAATCTTCAAGAACCTTTATTTCGTTGCTGTCGTGATGCGCTAATGGACGAATAAAGTCGCATTTAGGGTAACTAGCACAACCCAAAAACGGACCTGTTTTAGAGTTACGGATCACTAATTCAGAACCACATTGTGGGCAGACTTCGTATTCTTTTTCTAAGGCGTGTTTATCCGCCGAGAAAAGCGAATGGTCGATTTTACTCATGAGGTTCCTAATGGGTTGCTGAATTTTCGCCTAATATACCCAAACCACTTAAAGATACAAGCTGTGCATATATGTTTAAGTGGTTTGGCATACAATTTTAATGTAGAAGTTCGGTGGGTTCGTCAAATATAAGGTCTTCCATCTGCTCGTAAGCCTCTTCTGAGCCAGGTACGTTAAATAACACCATAAGCACCACCCACTTTAAGTCGTCGAGCGAAATATAAGGTTTATCTAATGCGGCAAGGCGGTCCATAACCATTTCACGGGTTACACTGTTAACCACCCTTATTTGCTCTAAAAACATCAAAAAGCCACGGCATTCAACGTTTAACATTTTGCATTCGCTATCGGTAAAAATGCGCATTGCTTGGTGAGGCTTTGTAATTAAGTAGGGCGACTCGTCGCTGCGTTGTAAATCGGCCAATTGTTCAAGCCAGTTTAACGCTTTAAAAATTTCGGTCTTATTAAAGCCCGCGCGAAGTAATTCATCGGTAAGCTCGTTTTCTTCAATATAAATATCGGCTTCACTGTGAATGTAGTTTTCAAAAAGATACATGAGAATATCAAACATATTACCTTCCTGTGCTTAGCTTTATATACCCGTCTAACACTCGCTCTATTTCGTCGTCTAACTCTAAATCGAGCAACCTTGCCAGCACTTTATCAATTGGCCACTTGGCGCGACGTACAATTTCATCAACACTGGTTACCTCATACCCTATACTATTTAACACCTCACACTGTGACTGTTTGTTTACAGGCTCCTCTTTATTATATAGACCGCTTTGATAAGAAAAGCTCACCTCATCTAAAATATCTGTTACATTTTCGACTAACTTAGCGCCCTGCTTTATTAAAAAGTGACTCGCTTGCGATAAAGGGTTTTTAATAGAGCCCGGTACTGCAAACACTTCTTTATTTTGTTCAATAGCGTAACGTACCGTGATCAATGAACCGCTTTTAATTTCAGCCTCTACAATAACCACGCCTAAAGACAGCCCAGATATAATACGGTTTCTGCGTGGAAAGTTATGCGCATTAGCAGCGGTACCCGGTAAAAACTCGCTTATTAATAAGCCATGCTCTAATACTTGGTCTGTTAATAATTTATGGCGTTTGGGGTAGTAAATATCAACCCCTGTCCCTAATACACCAATTGTTTTGCCATTATTGGCCAATGCCCCTTTATGCGCGGCCCCATCAATTCCCCGCGCCATGCCCGAGGTAACAGTAATACCGGCTAAAGTAAGCTGATAAGCAAGCTCTGAGGCTATTTCGAGCCCCGTAGGGGTCGCGTTTCTACTACCAACAATGGCCACTTGCGGGCTAGATAACAGCGATATATCGCCTTTACAAAATAACAGTAAAGGGGCACTGGCTATGTGTTTTAGCTCGTTTGGGTATAGCGCATCAAAAATACACACCACTGTAATATTAAGCTGCTGTATTTGTTGTTCGTAATGGTTTACTTGCTGCCAATTGGTATTGAGTAAGTTGCAGGCTTGGTTTTGGGTAAGGCCAAGCTGTTGTAATTCACTTTGGTTTAAATCAAATAATGATTCGAGGGGGTGAGTATGTGATAAGGCTAACAGTGTTTTAATACCTAAGCCTTTACACATATAAAAGGCAAGCCAGTGGGCTAGCTTGCCAGATGACTGATCCATGCTCTCTCCTAGAGCACCGACTCGCTACAACTTAATGAATTACTACACTATCTCCAACGCGAATTGGGTGCTGATTTTTTGTTATTAATGCATAACTCACTTTGTCATACACTTTAAATACAATTAACTCACCCACTTTTTCGTGTGGCATTGTCCATGTTGTGGTGTCTTCATCTGGCTCGCTGCCAAATAATTCACCAGCATCAGATAAAAGCTTTTCAAATTTGCTCGAATCCTCTGGATAACGCGGTCCTCGAGGGCCATCAATAACGGTGGGTGATTGGCGTTCTAAATCGAGGATATGACCAACTTCAATTTGTTGCTCAGCACCTAAGTTTAGCACCACTACATCCATTGTGCTGAATTCTCTTACTTGGCGCGGCGAGTCAATAACACTGCCTGATACACTTTGCTTTGGACGATGCATATTAAAGTACGCTGGTAACATTTGCCCTTGCATAGCAGGGAGTAAAAAATCGCCTTGTTGTATTTCTTGTTTAACTGACTCAACCCGTAAAGACGATGGTACGCCATTGCTTTCATCGCCCGTTCTAAATGCACGAGCCATACCGACATAAGTAGCGCGAGTGGCTAGCTCTTCACCGGTTTGTGTATCTATGTAAGGTTCGCCTTTGTGATAAATAGCATACGCTTTATGTACTTTTAAATCGCCCTTAACGTATAAAATATGCCCGAGAGTTTGCGTTTTAGTATTTTCGTTTGCCCCTAAAATATACGGCTTATCATCTATGTCATCGCTGTTAATTGCTTGCTCATAACTTAAATAAGGTTTAATTATTTCAAGTGGCAAAGTGGAGATGGCGTTATTACCTTTTGGTGTAATACGCCCTTGCGGCGATAACTTTCTGTACGCTTTATTAATCACCAAACGCGGGTTACCGTCGGCGTCGTACACTAACGCGAGTGCATCGCCTGGGTAAATTAGATGCGGGTTATCTATTTGCGGGTTCATTTGCCACAACTCTGGCCACAGCCATGGTTCTTCTAAATAAATGCCGGAAATATCCCAAAGGGTATCGCCTTTTTTTACAACATATTGTTTTGGAGCATCTTTTTTTATTTGTAAAACATCAGCGACTGCAGGAAAAGCAGTACTTAGTGCAAACATAATTGCAGCCAATTGAGATTTCATTGGGCTTCCTTGTATTGTTTTTTCATTATTATTGACCAAAACCTGTTAAAGGGGAACGCGAATGGCTAAAATAAGAGCATACAATACCCTAAATTAAGCACAAGTGTAAAAAGGTAACTATGGCTAGGTTAGAAGTTTTAAGATTTCCAGATGAGCGTTTACGTACGGTAGCAAAAGAAGTTGCACAGGTTGATGACAACGTTCGCCAAATTGTAAAAGACATGCTAGAGACAATGTACGATGAAAACGGCATTGGGCTAGCTGCTACACAAGTTGATATTCATCAACGTATTGTGGTGATCGACGTATCAGAAGAACGCGACGAACCACTGGTTTTAATTAACCCACAAATTATTAAAAAAGATGGTGCAACAATTAGCGAAGAAGGCTGTTTATCAGTGCCTAACTCTTACGCAAAAGTAGACCGTGCTGAAACCGTAACCGTTGCTGCTCTTAACGAAAATGGTGAAGAATTTATATTAGATGCAGATGAGCTATTAGCTATTTGTATTCAACACGAACTAGATCACTTACAAGGTAAACTATTTATTGATTACCTATCGCCATTAAAGCGTCAACGTATTCGCAAAAAGCTTGAAAAAGAAGCTAAATTTGCCGCGAAGTAATAAGCACCTTAGGAAAACTCAGTGACAAAACCACTACGCATTATATTTGCCGGTACGCCGGACTTTGCCGCTCGTCACCTACAAGCGTTAATTCAAAGCGAACACCAAATTGTTGGAGTTTACAGCCAACCAGACCGCCCTGCTGGGCGTGGTAAAAAGTTAAAAGCCAGTGAAGTAAAAGCGCTTGCGCTTGAACATGAACTACCTGTTTTTCAGCCACAATCATTAAAAAATGAAGACGCACTCACTGAGCTTAAAAGCTTAAATGCCGATATCATGATTGTGGTGGCTTATGGCTTAATTTTACCAAAAGCCATTTTAGAGGCGCCACGCTTAGGGTGTTTAAATGTGCATGGCTCTATTTTACCGCGCTGGCGCGGTGCTGCGCCTATACAGCGCGCAATTTGGGCTGGCGATGAAGATACCGGCGTAACCATAATGCAAATGGATGAAGGGCTTGATACCGGCGACATGCTGCACATTAGCCGCTGCCCTATTGCTGCGGATGAAACCAGTGCCAGTTTATACACTAAACTGGCTGAACTTGGTCCCGGAGCACTTGTTCAAACCATTAATAAGTTAGCCAATGGCGAGCTTATAGCAGAGCCGCAAAACGACGAGTTGGCAAATTACGCTAAAAAGCTTTCAAAAGAGGAAGCAAATATTGATTGGACGATGGATGCTGTACAAATTGAGCGTAATATACGTGCGTTTAATCCATGGCCAGTGTGTTTTACTCAAATGGGTGAGCACAGCGTAAAAATTTATCAAGCCTCAGTCGTTGAGCAAACAGGCCATGCGGGCGTTGTTTTATCAAGCGATAAAAACGGCATTGTAGTGGCGTGTGGCAAGCAGGCATTAAGTATTACACAGCTGCAACCCCAAGGTAAAAAACCAATGGCAATTAGCGACTTTTTAAACGGTCGCAGTGACTGGGTAACTCCTGGTACCGTATTAGGCGAAAACAATGAGTAATGTTCAAAACGTACGTGCGCTTGCCGCTGAAACTTTATATAACGTGGTTGATAAAGGCGCTTCGCTAAATCAAGAGCTACCATTTGCCAGCCAAGGACTGCCCCCTAAAGACAAAGCGCTATTACAGCAAATTTGTTACGGCGTGTTGCGCTACCTACCTAGCCTTGAAAACTACTGCCAACATTTAGTAGAACAGCCACTTAAAGGTAAGCGTCGTATTTTTCAGTTTTTGTTGTATGTCGGTATCTATCAGCTGCAGCATATGCGCGTGCCACCGCATGCCGCCATTTCTGAAACCGTTAATGCCCTTGGCCAAATGCGTGCATTAGGCTTAAAAGGCTTAATTAATGCTATTTTGCGTAGTTTTCAGCGCCAACAAAGCGAGCTTGAAGAAAAAGCCAAGCAAATACCAGTGTGTTTATATAACCATCCAAATTGGTTTATTAAACAAGTGCAAGCTGCCTACCCAGACAACTGGGAAGCGCTTCTTGAAGAAAACCAACAACAAGCCCCTATGTGGTTACGTGTCAATCAAGCCCAATACAGCACGCAACAATACAGCGAAATGTTAACGGCTAACGATATAGAGCACACGTTAAACCCTGAGTTTGTTGATGGTATAAAACTAGCTAAGCCGCGTGATGTATTTTCGTTGCCAGAATTTGATGTGGGCGCCTGCTCAGTTCAAGATGCCGCAGCGCAATTAGCCGCACGCTTTTTAGCACCTCAAGCTGATGAATACATTTTAGATGCCTGTGCAGCACCTGGCGGTAAAACATGTCATATATTAGAGCTTGCTGATGCAGAAGTATTAGCACTTGATAGTGACGCCACTCGCCTAGAACGTGTTAAACAAAATTTAACCCGTATCGGTTTAGGCGCAGACCTACAATGTGCAGACGCTTCGCAGCCACACACATGGTGGGATGAGCAACAGTTTGACCGCATTTTATTAGATGTCCCTTGTTCGGCAACCGGTGTTATACGCCGCCACCCAGATATAAAATGGCTTCGCCGCGCATCAGACATTGAAGATTTAGCCACACTACAAAGCGATATACTCAATAGCATTTGGCCGCTACTTAAACCAGGCGGCACAATGATATACGCAACCTGTTCGGTACTGCCGCAAGAGAACCAACAGCAAGTCGCTAAATTTTTAGCTAATAATAGTGACGTTGAGCATATACCACTGCACGACAACGACACAGTTACCAACCCTGGTTTACAATTACTACCAGGTGAAAGCGACGGATTTTATTACGCTAAGCTAGTTAAAAAAGCCTAATAGCCGTACACTCAATAGCCATTTATTAAACAGTAAATGGCTATTTTTTTAATTAAACAGTAATTCGGGTAAATAATGAAAATAATCATACTCGGTGCCGGACAAGTCGGTGGTACGCTTGCTGAAAACTTAGTTGGCGAACAAAACGAAATAACCGTTGTTGATATAGACGGCAACCGCTTACGAGAGCTACAAGATAAGTACGACTTACAAGGGGTCACGGGGCACAGTGCTCACCCAGATGTGCTCAGACGTGCAGGTGCTGAAGACGCCGACATGATTATTGCGGTAACCAGCTCAGATGAAGTCAATATGGTGGCGTGCCAAGTCGCGTATAGTATTTTTAATACGCCAACTAAAATAGCCCGTATCCGATCAGAGCAATATTTAAAATACCGCGAAAAGCTATTTCATAACGATGACCTCCCGGTTGATCACTATATTGCCCCCGAAGCACTTGTTACCAAATATATTCGCCGTTTAATAGATTACCCAGGCGCGTTGCAAGTGCTGCAATTTGCCGATGGCATGCTCTCTCTCGTGGCTGTAAAAGCTTACTACGGTGGCTTATTAGTGGGTTATGCGCTTTCTGCTTTAAAAGAGCATATTCCGAATGTAGAAACCCGTGTAGCAGCAATTTATCGCCAAGGTAAAGCTATAAAGCCGCTGGGCACCACGGTAATAGAAGCGGACGATGAAGTATTTTTCATTGCTGCCACTAAGCATATTCGTGCGGTTATGAACGAGCTACAAAAACTTGAGCGTTCTTACAAAAAAATTATGATAGCCGGTGGCGGTAACATTGGTGCAGGCCTTGCTCGCTCACTGGAAAAAAACCACAGCGTTAAGTTACTAGAGCGCAGTAAAGAGCGTGCTGAGCAACTCTCTGAAATGCTAGATAACACCGTCGTGTTTTGTGGAGACGCTTCAGACCAAGAACTACTATCTGAAGAGCACATAGAACAAGTTGATGTGTTTATTGCCGTAACCAACGACGATGAAGCAAATATAATGTCGGCCATGCTTGCAAAACGCATGGGCGCACAAAAAACCATGGTGCTTATTCAGCGTGGTGCGTATGTAGATTTAGTGCAAGGGGGTGAAATAGATATTGCTATATCACCACAACAAGCAACTATTTCGGCGCTACTTACACACGTACGCCGTGGCGATATTGTTAATGTGTACTCGTTACGTAAAGGCGCGGCAGAGGCCATTGAAGCCGTTGCCCATGGCGATGAAAACACATCAAAAGTAGTTGGCCGTGCGATTGCCGATATCAAGCTACCTGCAGGTACAACGATTGGCGCTATTGTACGTAATGACGACGTACTGATTGCCCACGACGACACCGTTATTATGTCTGGTGATCACGTTATTATGTTTTTAATCGATAAAAAGCATATCAACGTAGTAGAAAAGCTATTCCAAGTTAGCGCTATATTTTTATAGTGTCTCGTCCTGAAATAGGTTGACGGTTTTAATGAAAGACTTGGTGCGAAAGCGCCAGGTCTTTTTTATGCACTTGATTTGG
>NZ_JALNTH010000072.1:0-13077 GCF_023161935.1 Pseudoalteromonas sp. 2CM28B | reverse complement strand
TCTGTGTTAAAAAATTCTCATTTAGAACAACTAAATAGCGAATTTTTTGCCTAGCTATCAACCCGTTTTTCCTGCCTTAAATTAGACCGCTTAATTAAGCGAATTGGTATAAGTCTGGATGATGAAGTGAAAAGTAAAGTTTAAAAACCGACTATGCTTGTGCGTAGTTTGATTTATTACCTAACCAGCGGTGAATAAGTGGGTCTATATGCTGAGGATATTGCTTAAGCATTTGTTGTGCGATGGGCCTTACTTGATTGAGTGTTTGTTTATCGCGTGTTAAATCAGCGATTTTGAATTCGGCTAAACCGGTTTGTTTAGTTCCAAGTACTTCACCTGGGCCGCGTATTTCTAAATCACGTTCTGCTATAACAAAGCCATCGTTACTGTCGCGCAGTACTCCTAATCGCTTCTGTGCAGTATGAGAAAGTGGTGCATGGTATAAAAGAACGCAATGCGATGCGGTTGCTCCACGTCCTACACGGCCTCGTAATTGGTGAAGCTGTGCTAAACCTAAGCGCTCTGGGTTTTCAATGATAATTAGGCTCGCATTGGGGACATCAACACCGACCTCGATTACGGTTGTTGCGACAAGTACATGAATGTTCCCCGTTTTAAACTCACTCATAATGGCTTGCTTTTCAGTGGCTTTCATTCTCCCATGGACTAAACCAATATTAAGTTCAGGTAAGGCTTCTTTTAATTGTAAAGCGCTGTCTTCAGCTGCTTGGCATTGTAATACTTCAGACTCGTCTATAAGAGTACATACCCAGTAAGCTTGTCGACCTTGTTCATTACAGGCAAGTTTCACTCGACTAATGATGTCATCTCTGCGGGTATCAGGGATGGCAACAGTGGTAATAGGAGTTCGCCCTGGTGGTAATTCGTCGATCACTGAGGTTTCTAAATCTGCATAAGCAGTCATCGCGAGCGTACGTGGTATAGGTGTTGCTGTCATTACTAGTTGATGTGGGTAACAATCACCAAAGCGCCCTTTTTCACGCAGTGATAAACGTTGATGAACCCCAAAGCGATGTTGCTCATCAATAATGATAAGTACGAGATTGTTAAATTTTACTTCATCTTGAAATAAAGCATGGGTACCCACAATCATCTGCGCTTCACCGGAGGCGATCATAGCAAGGGTATTAACTCGCTCTTTTCCTTTTGTTTTACCGCCTAGCCAAGCAACCGTTATTCCAAGGCTTTCAAACCAGTTGGAAAAGTTGATTCCGTGTTGCTCTGATAATATCTCTGTTGGCGCCATTAATGCGACCTGATAGCCTTGTGCTATCGCAGTTAAAGCGCCCAGGGCTGCGACTAATGTTTTACCAGAGCCTACATCCCCTTGGACAAGTCGCATCATAGGGTAAGCGTGTTGCATGTCTGTTTTAATTTCTGATACTACACGGCTTTGTGCATTGGTTGGCGCAAAGGGTAATTGTGCTAGAAATTGTGCTTCTAATGGATTAGTGGGCTCAAGGGCAATAGCTTTAACTTGTTGTCCTTGCTCTCTTACTTTTAAGAGGCTGAGATTTTGAGCCAACAACTCTTCAAAAACGAGCCGTTGTTGTGCTGGGTGAGTCCCTTGTTCAAGTGCAATGATATCAACGTCATTAGGGGGGCGATGCAATAGTAATAACGCATCACTTAACGGTAGTTGCGATGGTTGCCATTGTTGAGGTAGTAGCTCTTCTACTGCGTATTTTTGAAGCAATTCTATTGCCTGTTCACTCAACGCCCTGATAGAGAGTTGCTTTAACCCCTCGGTTGTTGAATAGACTGGCGTAAGTGTTGATGATGTTGGTTGCTGTTCAAAAGTGTCGCTAATACTGTATTCAGGATGACTCATTTCAAAGCCAACACGTCCGCGACGTATTTCGCCAAAACAGCGAATTATTTTACCCGCGCTAAATGCGTTTTTTTGTGCTGCGGTAAAATTAAAAAATCGTAGAGTTAACCTACCTGTTCCATCATTTATTTGGCAAACTAGCATACGCCTTTTACCAAAGGTAATTTGGCTTGTTTCAATGGTTGCTTGAACCGTTACATGGCTATGTACGGTAAGCTCACTAATAGCATAAATACGCGTTCTGTCTTCATACCTTAGCGGTAAATGAAAAAGCATATCTTGCACTGTGGTAATGCCTAGCTTTAAAAGTCGTTCAGCCATTTTAGGGCCTACGCCTTTAAGTTCTGTGATTGGGTATTGGCTTAAGCTAGGTTTAGACAAAGTAGGCTCAATTATTGTTATTTAGTGAGTTAAGTGTACTTATACACTGTATATGCATCAAGTATGTTTTAATGTCTGCCAAAATTGTTCATCCGCAACGATTTCGCCATGCTCATCAAGTGCGGGATAAGGTAAGTTCTTTTGCTTACACTGCCTTGCAATAATTGGGTGGCAGCCTTCAAAATACATTGGGTGTTTTATTTCTTCACTCAGCATATTTCTATTATATAATCCAGCTAACTCACGTTGACGTTGTGCTTCGAATAAGATTAATGCTGCTGCAACGGATACATTTAATGATTGCACCATGCCTTGCATTGGAATAATAATGTTTTGATCTGCATATTCGAGCGCTTTTTCTGAGATCCCCGTTTTTTCTTGGCCGACAATAATTGCAGTGGGTTTAGTGTAATCAATTTCTCTAAAATCGACGGCATCTTCACTTAAATGAGTTGCCAAAATTTGTACATCGGGGTTATGAGCACGGATACTGGCTGCGGCATCATCTATGTTCCTGTGAAGGTGTGTGTTTAACCAGTTCTTACTGCCACCTGAGGTATTATTGGTTAGCCACTTTTGCTTTTCTGGCCAGACTGCATGCACATGATGGCAACCAACAGCATCGGCCGTTCTGACTATGGCAGATAAGTTATGGTGTTTATGTACGTCTTCTAAACACACGGTAAGATCGGTTTGACGACGTGAAAGTACACTTTCAATTCTTTGATAACGAGTTTGCTGCATGGGGGTCCTCTTTTTCGGCAGATTATACGAGATTTTTCACCTTAAGGCACCACTGTTCGGCTAATCGGGTTTTGTAATGAGATCAGGGTTTCGGTTGACTGAATAGCTTCTATTGCTTGTATTTTATTGATCAATACATCTTGTAGATGATCGATCGAGCGAGTCATTACTTTAATAAAAATACTGTAATTACCGGTGGTGTAATATGCTTCAACAACCTCTTCTAATGATTCAAGCTTAATCAGAGTTTGTGGGTAGTCTCTGGCATTATTTAAATTAATGCCGATAAAACAACATACATCGTAGCCAAGCTGTTTGGTACTAATGGTTAATTGGGTACCTGTAATGATCCCCGCTTGTTTCATTTTTTCAATCCGCACATGAATTGTTCCTGCACTGACACCGAAACGCTTTGCTAATTCAGCATAGGGTGTACGTGCATTATCCATTAATGCATGCAGAATCTGTTTGTCTAGATTATCGATTTGATAATTTTCCATAGGTTTAGCTGCTTTGTATTATTGTATTTGTTGTTTTTATACCATTTTTTTAATGGTTTTAATATCTTAAAGCTATTTTTGTTATGGGTTATTGAATTAAACCATTTAATTGTTACGATAACCATATTGAAGCGCTACTAAGCGCTGAGTCGCCAATACAATAACTGGGAATGAGGCCAATTATTATGAGTTCACACTATGTGCAGCAGCAGCAGCAAATAAGTAAAGTTAAACAGTTTTTTTCACAGCAATTAGAGCAAAAATTAGGCTTAATTGAGGTGCAGGCACCTATTTTAGCTAAGGTAGGTGACGGTACTCAGGATAACTTAAGTGGACACGAGAACGCTGTTGCGGTGAATGTTAAAGCCATTACAGATAGCCGTTACGAAGTTGTGCATTCGTTAGCAAAGTGGAAACGAAAAACCTTGGGTGAGTATGGTTTCTCTAAAGGTGAAGGAATTTACACACAAATGAAAGCGTTGCGACCTGATGAAGATTCACTAAGCCCAATCCATTCTGTGTATGTTGATCAGTGGGACTGGGAACAAGTTATTTGTGAAAGTACGCAGCGTTCTTTATCTACTTTGAAGCAAACGGTTGAAACTATTTACCAAGGTATTAAAGCCACTGAGAAATATGTTAGTGACAGCTTTGGTTTAACACCATTTTTACCTACAGAGATTACTTTTGTACATAGTGAAGCATTACGTAAAATGTACCCAGATTTCACAGCCAAGCAGCGTGAAAAGGCGATTACTCAAGAATATGGCGCTGTATTTTTAATTGGTATTGGGGGAGCATTAAGTGATGGCAAAATTCATGATGTGAGAGCGCCAGATTACGACGATTGGTCAACCCCGACATGCGAGCAGTACATGGGATTAAATGGTGATATTTTAGTATGGAACCCAGTGCTTGAAGACGCTTTCGAAATCTCATCGATGGGAATTCGTGTAAGCCCTGAAGTATTGCAAACTCAATTAAGTATTACGGGAGATGAAGACCGTTTAGAGTTTGACTGGCATAAGGCATTACTAGAAAGTAAGCTTCCACAGACAATTGGCGGTGGTATTGGTCAATCTCGTTTAGCGATGCTGTTATTACAAAAACAACATATAGGGCAAGTGCAGGTAGGTGTGTGGCCAGCGCAAACCTATACAAGTGTAGACGGTTTACTATAAAAAGTTGGGGCTGTTACTAACAGCCCCTTATTATTAAGTTTTAAATTCAATTTCTATTTTGTTATTTTCTAACTTAACACTACTCGGTGGGAAGTTACGGGTCGTTTTAAGCAGTTTATTGAAGATATGGATCTCTACACCCGAATGTAAAACGCCATTCACAGTTAACATGGCTTCATCGAGTAACGTATTCAGTTTTTGCTCTAAACCTGCTACTTGCTTTTCTAATTGTGCTGCTTGCTGACTAAGGTGTAGCTGCGTGGTGCCAATTTTATTTATGAGTTCATTTTTTTTATCTGCATCTTTAATTAAATCTGCTTTTTCTAAAGCCGCTTGTAAACTATCAACTTGTTCATTTGTTGCTGTTAGTTCACTAAAAGATTTATCAATCTCTTTAGTCATTTCATTGGCTGAAGCCGCTAAATTAATTACCATTTTAGCGCCAGATTCATTACCTATCTCGCCGGCAATCAGTTTAGTAGCATCTAGAATTTCACCCCCAAATAGCTTTCCTTTAGACAACTCGGATTGACCAATTTGTATTGTACTCTTTGCTTTCATTGAGCAGTGGCTAGCTTGACGGTCAAGCAGAATGTTTTTAGCTTCAATGTAACAATATTGAGAGTGTGAAGCATGGAAATCGCCTGCGCATATTATTTTACAAGACAGTGATTTATCTTCAGGCTTTTGATGGCCAATTACCCCTTGTTTTACAGTTATATCGCCTCCTGCGGTTAATTCGCCAGATTCAACCGTACCAAAAACGGTAATGTCGCCCGTTGCATTAATACGCATACCTGGCTCTACATTTTTACTCACTATCACACTGCCTTCAAAGTCGATATGCCCTGTTTTTACCGACACATCGTTGACAGTAAAAATATCGTCAACACGCATGCCATTATTTATTTCAACCGGCACGCCAGCAATCGTAGAGAGTAATTCCATCGGATTATTTTTTGAGATTTCAGTGCCCTCACCTGCAATTAGAGTATGAACCTGTCCGGGTTTTGCAGGTAATACGTCGCCTAACACGGTAAACCCTTCTTGGCCTGGTGTAGCGGGTTGTTGCTGTATTAGTAACTCACCTGGCTTTACACTTGCTAACTTACCAAAGTCGCGCATATCTACACTGCCATCTTCTTTTAATTTAGGGGCTTTGAGACGATCTTTAAGTGTTTGAACCATTGCGTTAAATTTAGTTGGTTTACCGTCTATAGGTAAGCGCCCTTTGGCGAGTGGACCACTGACTATGGAGCCAGATGGGAGTTCAGATTGCTTTTGTAAAAGTTGCTCTAAAAATGCTTGCTTATAACCTCTCGCAACGTGCGCTTTAACTAATTCTTTTTTAGCTTCATCAAAACTCAGTGTTGCTCCCCCTTTAGCAAGAGTGAGCGTGCCCGTGGCTAGCATTTTATCATCACTTATCTTCACGCTTAAGGTGGCATCACGACGTGTTGCAACAACTAATATACGTTCAGGTGTTGCACTGCTGAAATAGTTATTTATGGCGTCATGATTGATTTCACACTCGCTGTAAGGCGATTGTTCAATTGCTTCAATGATAAAAGCAGCACTGGCGGGTGCAGATTTACTCGTATCGAGCAATACATTGCCATTTTTAGCAAGCTTAAACACAAGTCATCCTTTTCTACTACTAAAGTAAGGTTTAATTAAATAACGTGATTACAGAGTGCTAGAATTTTAGTTTTGAGTCAAGAATTCATCAAAGTGTAGTTACAGATTGGAATATAAGCTATGAGCGGCGCTCATAGCTTATAGAGGTTAGTTTGTTGAAGGAAGTTCCATAATGCCGTCTATTTCTACTTGTACACCTTTAGGTAGTGCACGAACGCCAATAGCAGCGCGAGCAGGATAAGGCTGTTTAAAATATTGGCTCATTACTTCGTTAACAATGGCAAAATTTGAAAGATCAGTAAGGTAAATATTTACTTTTACTAAATCTTGAATGGTGCCGCCAGCTTCTTCACAAACCGCACAAATATTTTTAAATACTTGGTGTGTTTGCTCGCTAAAGTCTTCAGATATAACGTCCATTGTTTCAGGGACAAGTGGAATTTGGCCAGATAAATAAACCGCTGTACCCACTTTCACTGCTTGGCTGTATGTGCCAATCGCTGCAGGTGCTTTATCCGTTGATATAAATGCTTTATTCATGATGTTCCTATTTTATTTTTTACGATAGACTTTTTGTACATCCGGCATCACACGTATACGACGCATGATATTAGCGACGTGGATACGGTTTTTAACTGTTATCCCTAAGTCTATCACGTATAAATTACTTTCTTTTTCATCGGTAGCTATTTCTACAATATTGGCCTGTGTCGTTGCGACCACATTGGTTAATTTAGCCAGCGCACCTTGGTGGTTAATAATTTCTACCCGTAAAGCCGCAATGTATTCTTTTTCTGGATTATCATCCCATTTTACGACAAGGTATTTCGAACGATCATTTTCCCAGCCACGAATGTTCTTACACTCTTGGCGATGAACCGTTAAACCTTTACCCTGGCTGACATGGGCTGTAATAGCGTCTCCAGGCACTGGACGACAACATTTAGAATAATTAACTAACATACCTTCAGTGCCAATAATGGTTGCTTTTGCACGTTTAGCAATATCGTTTAAGTCATCGTTATCGTTTTGTAATAAGCGTTTGGCAATCAGCATGCTCATTAAATTACCTGAGCCAATTTCTACAAGTAGCTCTAAGGTTGAAGAGAGTTCATGCTCCTCAAGCACTCGCGTAATATTTTCAGCTGGCAGGTTATCAAACTTGTTCTCACCTAGGGCTGAATCAAGTAAGCGACGACCTAATAATAATGCTTCTTCATGCTGTTGGCTTTTAAGGTAGTTACGTACGCCCAGTCGCGCTTTACCAGTAACAATAAAGTTAAGCCATGTTGCGTTAGGATGAGCGCCTGAGCTAGTAATAATTTCTATTGTTTGCCCAGTATCAATGGCTTTACTTAAAGGGTAAGGCTTACGATTAACGCGTGCGCCTACACAAGTATTGCCAACATCAGTATGAACGGCATAAGCAAAGTCGACCGCAGTCGCGCCCATTGGCAGTTCAACGATGCGACCATCAGGAGTAAACACGTAAATTTCTTCAGGGAAGAGTTCGGTTTTAACGTTTTCAACAAACTCAAATGATGATCCCGCACTTTGCTGTAACTCTAGTAAGCTTTGCATCCATTGGCGAGCACGCTGCTGCGCAGTGTGGCCCGCATTGTCGCCAGACTTTTTATACATCCAGTGAGCCGCGACTCCTTTGTCTGCCATGTGATCCATATCGTGAGTACGGATTTGAATTTCAACAGGAATACCATGCGGGCCAACCAAAGAAGTATGAAGTGATTGATAGCCATTAGTTTTTGGTACAGCAATATAATCTTTAAAGCGGGTTTCAATTGGCTTATATAAGTTATGAGCTACACCAAGTACGCGATAACAGGTGTCCATAGAATCCACCGCAATACGAAAAGCGTAAATATCCATGACTTCGTTAAACAGTAACTCTTTGTTAAGCATTTTTTTATAAATACTGTATAGATGCTTTTCACGGCCTGATACGGTGGCCTTTATGCCTGATTCTTCAAGGCGTGCTTCAATTTCTGTTTGAATATTTGAAATAACTTCTTTGCGATTTCCACGCGCTTTAGCCACTTGCGATTTAAGTGCGCGATGACGCATTGGATACAGCGCTTGAAAACCTAAGTCTTCTAGCTCATTTTTTATATCGTGAATACCTAAACGATTAGCAATCGGCGCATAAATTTCTAGAGTTTCGCGAGCAATACGGCGACGTTTATCAGGACGAAGTGCGCCTAATGTTCGCATGTTATGCGTTCTATCAGCCAACTTGATTAAAATAACCCGAATATCTTGGGTCATTGCCATAATCATTTTTCGATAGTTTTCAGCTTGAAACTCTTTTTTATCTTTAAAGCTTAACTTATCAAGCTTGCTCACACCTTCAACGAGTTCAGCCACCGTTTCACCAAATATTTCAGCTAAATCCTGTTGGCTAAAATCAGTATCTTCAATCACATCGTGCATCAATGCTGCCATGAGCGTTTCATGGTCAAGGTGCATGCTAGCTAATATTTGAGTGACTTCAACGGGGTGAGTAATATAAGGTTCGCCACTTGAGCGAGTTTGACCTTCATGGGCCTCTCGGGCTACCACATAAGCTTTTTGAACTAGCTCAACATCGTCTGCTGGCAAGTATTTTGAGATTTTCTTTTTAAGACCTTCAAAAAGATACATTCACACTCCAATGTTCTCGTGAAGCAAATAAGTTAGGATAAGTTACGAATATACGATGAAAACAAAGGATTGCCAACGGCTATAGTCGAAATACTATGCCGTTAGCTAAATCAAACCGGGCGGTTGATTATTGGTTGCCACCAACAATGGCAGCAACAGCAGCTAGTTCTGCCGCTTCTTGGTGTTGTTGTTCTTCACGGTCAATAACATCCATTGAAGAATTATCAACTAAACCAAGTTCGATTTCACGTAAAGCAACAACTGTTGGCTTATCGTTCTCAGGATCTACCAGTGGATCTTTACCACCAACAGCAATTTGGCGGGCACGACGGGCCGCAACTAAAATTAAGTCAAAACGATTACCAATTGCATCTACTGCATCTTCAACTGTTACGCGAGCCATCTTAGCACTCCAAAATAATTTAAAAGCAAAGGCGTAGTTTACTGCACGCAGCAAGTTTCGCCAATAGCCAGTGGTTAATTTTTATCTATTTTAAGGCATGAACCGAAAATTAATCATAATTTAGATTATTTAAGTAGCTCATTAATTAAAGTTTGATGACGCGTGGTTTGCGCTTTTAGCGTTAATCGCTGTGCAATAACAACACTTTCTATTTCACTTAAAGCAGTATTAAAATCATCATTCACAACAACAAAGTCATACTCATCGTAATGAGAGGTTTCTGATTGAGCTTGTGCCATACGCCCGGCAATAATTTCAGCTGAATCTTGGCCACGGTTATTTAAACGTTGCTCTAACTCTTGCTTTGACGGCGGTAAAATAAAGATAGTTTTTACGTCATCCATTATTTTTCGAACTTGGCGAGCGCCTTGCCAATCAATATCTAAAAACACATCAATGCCAGCGGCTAGCTGTGATTCAATGGCTTGTTTAGAAGTACCGTAATAATTATCAAATACTTGCGCCCATTCAAAAAAGTCATCTTTGGCAATTAGTGCCTTAAACTCATCAACCGATACAAAATGGTAGTGTTCTGCATCGTTTTCACCAGGGCGCGGTGCGCGGGTAGTGTGCGATACCGATACTTTCATATCAGCATGCTTTTTTAGTAATGCATTTATTAAGCTCGATTTACCCGCCCCAGAAGGCGCAGATAAAATAAATAAGTTTCCGCGAGAGTGTGCCATTATTTTCTCTATCTAAAAATAAACAGGCTCGAACTATAAACAGCTCAAGCCTTCAATTATTATATTGTACTTTATTTAGCTAATTATGCTCAAGTGAGTGGTAAAACCAAAAAAAGTTACTCAATGTTTTGAATCTGCTCACGCATTTGCTCAATCAATACTTTTAGCTCTACCGCGGCATTGGTGATGTCACTGTTGATTGACTTAGAGGCGAGGGTGTTTGCTTCACGATTAAACTCTTGCATCATAAAATCTAAACGACGACCACAAGCACCACCTTTACTCAGGATTTTGCGTGTTTCTTTAACGTGCGACTTTAAGCGGTCTAGCTCTTCAGCAACATCTTGCTTTTGTGCAAGGTAAATCAGTTCTTGTTCAAGGCGTGACTCATCAATATTTGTTGTTAAATCTTCAAGTTTTTGTACTAACTTTTCACGTTGCCATTTAGTAATTTCTGGCATGTGTGCTTCAACGATATCAACTTGTTCTAAAATAGCGGTTAATCGTGTAGCTATCATTTCTTCAAGGTTTGCACCTTCATCACCACGTGCAGATTTAAAGTCTTCAATTACTTGGTCAAGGCCAGTAATGAGTGCCGTATTTACACTATCCATATCAATTTCTTGTGCTTCCATAACACCAGGCCAACGTAAAATATCCACAGGGTTAATGTCACCACTGCTTTGTTGCTGAACCCACTTAGCACTATTAATTAACTGCTCCGCCAGCGACTGATTAATTGATAATTCACCAACATGTGCGGGATTTGCGACAAATTTTAAGAAGACCTCTACCTTACCACGCTGTAAATGCTTACGCAGACGCTCGCGAATAACGGGCTCCATGCCACGAAATTGCTCTGGTGCACGAATAAATGTTTCAAGGTAACGTTGGTTTACTGAACGAATTTCCCACGTGCCAGTGCCCCATTCGCCTTTAATTTCGCGGCGCGCATAAGCTGTCATGCTGTGGATCATGGATGATTTCCTACATTTTTAAATACAAAGTTGACTGATTATACCGAATCAGCTTTTAACCTCTAGCGTAAATTTTCTGAAATGTGCTTTTCTGATGCAGTTAATTATGTAAATGAACATGGCATCTGGCACCACATCGACTTATAATGTGGCAAATTCAGAATTAAGGGGATCGTTAATGCGTCCAAGCGAAAGAACACCTAATCAAATTAGACCGGTTACATTCACACGTAATTACACTATGCATGCTGAAGGTTCAGTATTAGTAGAGTTTGGAAATACTAAAGTTTTGTGTACAGCAACGGTTGAAGCTGGTGTACCACGCTTTATGAAAGGCCAAGGTAAAGGTTGGGTTACGGCTGAATACGGTATGTTACCTCGTTCAACACATACTCGTAATGGCCGTGAAGCATCGCGCGGTAAGCAGGGCGGTCGTACTATGGAAATTCAACGCTTAATCGCACGTGCACTTCGTGCCGCGGTTGATTTAAAAGCGTTAGGTGAAAACACCATTACTATCGATTGTGATGTTATTCAAGCTGATGGCGGTACACGTACAGCATCAATTAGTGGTGCATGTGTCGCACTCGTTGATGCACTTACTTACATGCGTGCAAAAGGGATGATTAATTCAAATCCACTTAAGCATATGATCGCGGCTATTTCAGTTGGTATATATAAAGGCCAAGCGATTAGCGATTTAGAATACCTTGAAGACTCAGCTGCTGAAACCGATATGAATGTAATTTTAACTGAAACAGGTAAAATTATTGAAGTACAAGGGACTGCTGAAGGCGAGCCTTTCTCGTTTGACGAACTTGATGAGCTACTTACACTCGCTAAGCACTCAATTCGTGAAATTATAGATGTACAAAAACAAGCACTAGCATAAATAGGTAATCAGCGATGAAAGAATATCAAAAAGAGTTTATTGAATTTGCTTTAGAAAAGCAGGTATTAAAGTTTGGTGAATTTACCTTAAAATCTGGCCGTACAAGTCCATACTTTTTTAATGCAGGCCTTTTTAATACAGGACGTGATTTAGCACGTTTAGGCCGTTTTTATGCAGCGGCACTTGAAGATGCAGCAATTGAATATGATGTACTATTTGGTCCCGCTTATAAAGGTATTCCAATTGCAACAACTACCGCAGTTGCGTTAGCTGATCATTACAACAAAGATGTGCCTTACTGCTTTAACCGTAAAGAGAAAAAAGCACACGGTGAAGGTGGCAGCTTAGTAGGTTCTGGGCTTAAAGGTAAGATAATGCTAGTTGATGATGTGATCACTGCAGGTACTGCAATTCGCGAATCTATGGAAATTATTGCTGAAAATGGCGCAGATTTAAGTGGTGTTTTAATCGCACTTGATCGCCAAGAAAAAGGTAAAGCTGAGCTTTCAGCAATACAAGAAGTAGAGCGTGACTTTAATACTCAAGTAACTTCTATTGTTAAATTGGCTGATCTAATCAGTTACCTTGAAAATCAAGGAACCATGGATGAGCATTTAGCGGCAGTAAAAGCATACCGAGATCAATACGGTGTAGCATAACTAAGAGCCTCGCAAAAGCGGGGCTTTATTTTGTTTAAAATTTAGCAGAACTCGCACGAATAGTTAAAGCGAGTTAATTCTCATAGTCGAGTGATTAAATCCAACTATAGCCATAAAAGCATTAGCAGATCGTATAAGTACAGAGATTAATGTTCCATCGGATCAAGCTAAAGATATAAGATCTGCAGCGGTTACTCTCCTATTGGTGATCATGATGATCATTCTTTCACACATTTAAGGGCTACCTCACAGTTAAACGCTTAAATACCGCGTTTATTGTTAATAAATTGATAGTTATGTTGTGTTTTTAGCATCTATCGTTCAAATATCCAGCGAACAGTCATTTATTTTAAGTTTTCTTCAAAAAAAGGTTGATCTGTTTTCGGATCTCCCTATAATGCGACCCCACTGAGACGGCAGAGGGCAACGCATAGCGAGGCACGAGC
>NZ_JALNTH010000071.1:0-13252 GCF_023161935.1 Pseudoalteromonas sp. 2CM28B | reverse complement strand
AGAGATTATTATCACCACAGAGAACACGGAGAAGAGAAGGAGAAGATCTTTCTCAGTGTAGCGCGCAGCGCCTCTGTATCCTCGGTGGTAAAAATTTTTAGCCTAAATACACAAAGTGATGAAGAGGTTATCCCCACAGGGAAGATAAATAGAGATAATTATTACTTGTAGAGGGGCAACTTGCTGGTGTTTATTTCATTTTGAAGCCATGAGCAGCTGGCCTTTTAACGTGAGCAAGTTCTTCGTCTACGCCAAAATTGGCGATTGCTTAATTGACCGCTAGGCGACTTTGAATAAATACACACATTGCATGCCCTAGTAATTAAACATAGACTACCGGTGCATAAAATTTTTAAGTCGGTCATTAAAATTGACGCGAATGGATTTTGATAAATTAGGATATGAAAAAACATCATGAATGAAGAAAAGCTAACTCATCTAAAGGCACTCGAAGCCGAGTCGATTCATATTATGCGGGAGGTTGCAGCTGAGTTTGATAATCCAGTAATGCTTTACTCTGTAGGTAAAGATTCGTCGGTTTTATTACACTTAGCACGTAAAGCATTTTACCCCGGTAAAATTCCTTTTCCGCTTATGCATGTTGATACTAACTGGAAATTTAAAGAAATGATCCAGTTTAGAGATCAAATGGCCGAAAAGTATGACTTTGATCTAATTGTTCATAAAAACCCAGAAGGTATAGCAATGGGCATGAGCCCATTTGTACACGGTAGTGCTAAGCATACAGATGTTATGAAAACTCAAGGCCTTAAGCAGGCGCTTGATATGAATAATTTTGACGCTGCATTTGGTGGTGCTCGCCGCGATGAAGAAAAGTCGCGTGCTAAAGAACGTGTTTATTCTTTCCGTGATAAAAATCATCGCTGGGATCCTAAAAACCAACGCCCAGAACTGTGGAACGTTTATAACAGTAAAGTAGATAAAGGTGAGAGCATTCGTGTGTTCCCGCTTAGTAACTGGACCGAGCTAGACATTTGGCAGTACATTTACCTTGAAGGTATTGAAATTCCATCATTATACTTTGCGAAAGAGCGCCCTGTAGTTGAGCGCGATGGCACGCTTATTATGGTTGATGATGAGCGTATGGAGCTTGAAGAGGGCGAACAAGTACAAAATAAAATGGTTCGTTTTAGAACGCTTGGTTGCTACCCGCTAACGGGTGCTGTTGAGTCTGTAGCACAAACCCTTCCTGAGATAATCCAAGAGATGCTGCTTTGTACTACTTCTGAGCGTCAAGGGCGAGTAATTGATAACGACTCTGCAGGTTCTATGGAGAAGAAAAAAATGGAAGGCTACTTCTAAAACAAAGCTATAAGTTTAAAGCCGTAAGTTGTAAGTAAAACAAGTGCTATATAGATTTTAAATCTTAGATCTGATGACTTTATCAAAAGGATTATTATGAACTTTGAAAAGCTAGAAGTATGGAAACGTTCAGCAAGGTTATCCGCACAAATTTATAAAATAACAGCAGACTTACGTGATTATGGCTTTAGAGATCAACTCACACGTGCAGGACTATCTGTACCGAGCAATATAGCAGAAGGGATGACAAGAGACAGTAATAAAGAAAAGCGCCGCTTTTTAGATATTGCACGTTCATCTCTTTCAGAAGCCCGAACCCAGATTTATATCGGCATAGAAATTGGTTATATAAATAACGATACTGGCCGTGAATGGGTTATAGAATCCAAAGAGTTACAGGCTATGATCAATAGCCTAAAAAACTCAATAGCAACAGAATAATGCTTATAGCTTATAGCTTATAGCTTATAGCTTATAGCTTACAGCTTATAAAGGACTTAAAATGACCGAACAAACACAACCAAACTTACTTGCTACAGATATTGAAGCTTACTTAAAAGTACACGAAAACAAAGACATGCTACGTATTTTAACATGTGGTAGCGTGGATGATGGTAAATCTACATTAATTGGCCGCTTGCTTTATGATAGCAAAATGATTTTTGAAGATCAGATGGCTGCTATTGAAAAGGATTCAAAACGTTTTAATACCACTGATAACGATTTCGACTTATCTCTTTTAGTAGATGGCCTGCAATCTGAGCGCGAGCAAGGCATTACGATTGATGTTGCGTACCGTTATTTTGCAACAGACCAACGTAAATTTATTATTGCAGACACGCCTGGGCATGAGCAGTACACGCGTAATATGGCAACGGGTGCTTCTACGTGTGATTTAGCTATTATTTTGATTGATGCGCGCCACGGTGTGCAGGTGCAAACACGTCGCCATAGCTATATTTGCTCTTTATTAGGTATTAAAAACGTAGTTGTCGCTATTAATAAAATGGATGCGGTAGGTTACGAGCAGTCGGTTTATCAAAATATCAAAAAAGATTACCGCGAGTTTGCGCAGGATCTTTCGTTTGATGATGTACGCTTTGTGCCAATTTCGGCGCTACGTGGCGATAATGTAGTAAACGAAAGCGAAGCTATGAGCTGGTATCCTGGTTCAACGTTAATGAAGCTACTGAATACTGTACAAGTAAACCATGCGAAAAACGATGAGTTTAGGCTACAGGTGCAATATGTTAATCGCCCAAATCTAGACTTTAGGGGCTTTAGCGGTACGATTGCTGCGGGTGACATTAGAGTGGGCGACACAATTGCTTCACTACCTTCAGGTAAAGAGAGTAAGGTTAAATCAATAGTTACTTTTGATGGCGACCTAGAAAAAGCATCAGCAGGTATGGCTATTACATTAACACTTGAAGATGAAATAGATGTAAGCCGTGGTGATATGCTGGTACGTCCACACCAAAAGCCACATTCAGCTGATAGCTTTGAAGCAGACGTAGTATGGATGACTGAAGAAGCTCTTCATGTAGACCGTGAATACGAAATTAAAGTAGGAAGTAAATCGGTTTATGGTTACGCTGAGGTTGTTAACTATAAGGTTGATGTGAACACGCTAGAGCAGCAAGAAGCATCACAATTAAATCTAAACGAAATTGGTAACTGTCAATTTGCATTAACAGCGCCCGTCCAATTTGATGCATATGATGTAAATAAACACACTGGTGCGTTTATTGTGATTGACCGTTTAACTAACGTAACGGTTGGTGCGGGTATGATACGTAAGCCATTAAACGGTAAAGGCAACAAACCTAAAAGCGAGCACTCTGCGTTTGAAGTTGAGTTTAATGCGTTAGTTCGTAAGCACTTTCCTCATTGGGATGCAAAAGTAATCCGTTAGATTACTCGAGATATAGCGGGCTTTTTGAAAGCCCGCACTTTAATTTTTTAACTAAGGATGGCTACTTTAACCATGCCATTAGATGCATATCTAACGCTTTGTATTTTTGCCTTTACAATTTTAGGTTTAATTATTTTACAAACGCGCCCTGTTGCTGTTTTTGGTGCAACACTTATTGCTTTAATCACTTGCGATTTAGTGACTAAAGATCAGTTTTTAACAAGTATTGCAAACCCTGGCCTTGTAACATTAATTTTGCTTGTTTTATGCTCCTTAGCACTTGAGAAAACTCGCTTGCTAAGAGTTATTGCCTCAAAAACTATTGTTGATAGCTACTTTTCGACTTGGTTTAGGTTGTTTGGTATTACCACTTTTTTTTCTTCTATATTAAATAATACTGCGGTTGTGGCTACGTTACTTTCGCCTATTAGGAATAACCCCCACCATTTTGCCAGTAAACTACTATTACCTTTATCGTATGCCTCTATTTTAGGTGGAACGCTTACGCTAATAGGTACTTCTACTAATTTAATCGTTAACTCAATGTATATTGAGGCGTCGGGTAAGTCGTTATCGTTTTTTTCATTTACTGCTGTGGGTGCTATTTTGGTACTTTGCTGTGGTTTAGCTATGTTTTTATGCACCCGAATGTTACCAAGTATTGAGCAAAATAATGCTACTTCAGAGGGGTATTTTATTGATGCTAAAGTTTCTACAGGCTCTGAGTTAGTTGGGCGCTCTGTTGAGGTTAATGGGCTTAGGCATTTGGAATCATTATTTTTAGTTGAAATAGTGCGATCAGGCAGGCTTATTAGCCCTGTTTCACCGACGGAAGTAATTCAGCCTTCGGACAGACTTATTTTTTGCGGTGACATAACTAAATTATTGCAGCTAGGGCAGTTTTCAGGTTTAGAAATTTTTGCAGAAAAAAATGGTACTTTAAATAGCAACCTTACTGAGGTAGTTGTTCGGTCTGAAAGTATAATTGTAGGACGCACGCTTAAAACTACGGGGTTTAGGGCATTGTTTGATGCTGCTGTAGTGGCAATAAGACGAGATGGTGAACAGGTTTCGGGTAAGTTAGGTGATGTAGTAATTCGCTCTGGTGACTTTTTAGTGTTAGCCGTGGGTGATGACTATAAATCTAGAACAAATATAAATAAAAACTTTTTAACCTTATCTGGTGTAGAGCCTGAAAGTAGAATTAATGGCTGGCGAGCTTGGCTTTCCATTGGGGGCTTTGTAACCACAATAGCATTAGCGGCTGCTGGAGTGCTAGATTTATTAGAGGGGCTAGTATTATTGCTCGGGGGCCTTTTATTTACTCGTAGTTTAACTACTAATGAGTTAGTAAGACGGTTCCCGATTGATATATGGCTAGTGGTTTCATCTGCACTTTTACTGTCGAGTGCGCTGGTTAACTCTGGCGTGGTTGAATTGTTAGGTGGATTTATAGGTCAATTTGATGACCCTAGGTATGTGTACACTGCATTTGTATTAGTTTATGTAGTAACTTGGCTAATGACCGAGTTTGTAACTAATAACGCTGCTGCGGCGTTGATGTTTCCTATAGGCTATACCGTGGCTTTAGGGTTTGGTGTAGATGTGTTGCCTTTTGTAATGGCGGTAGCGTTTGCTGCAAGCGGAAGTTTTATTAGCCCGTATGGTTATCAAACTAACTTGATGGTATTTAATGCAGGTAATTACAGGTTAAACGACTTTGTAAAAATAGGCTTACCTATTAGCATAGTGTATGCGCTGGTTGTGCTGGTGTTTGTGCCTGTGTTTTTTCCTTTTAGTGTAAATTAGGGGCATTTTACGCAAGTAACTTACTGGCATTATTAATATCTTCTCAGTGTAGCTCGCAGCGCCTCTGTGCTCTCGGTGGTCAAATTGTTTAGGGTTAAGCCCATTCAAGTGATTAAGAGATTGTTATCACCACAGAGAACACAGAGAAGGAGAAGTAACTATTCCTTGTAGACGAACAGCTTGCTGGCGTTATTAATATCTTCTCTGTGTAGCGCGCAGCGCCTCGGTGATCAAATTGTTTTGGGCTAAATGCATAAAGTGATTAAGAGATTATTATCACCACAGAGAACATAGAGAAGAGAAGGAGAAGTAATTATTACTTGTAGACGCACAGCTTGCTGGCGTTATTAATGCCTTCTCAGTGTAGCGCGCAGCGCCTCGGTGGTAGATTTGTTTTTAAATAAACAACGAAAGTGATTTTATCACTACAGAGAACACAGAGAAGATAAGGAGAAGTAATTATTACTTGCAGACGCGCAGCTTGCTGGCGTTAGTAACTTCTCAGTGTAGCGCGCAGCGCCTCTGTGCTCTCGGTGGTAGATTTGTTTCTAAATAAACAACGAAGGTGATTTTATCACCACAGAGAACACAGAGAAGAGAAGGAGAAGTAATAGTTACTTGTAGACGCACAGCTTGCTGGCGTTATGAATATTTTCTCTGTATATCGCGAAGCGCCTCGGTGTCCTCGGTGGTAGATTTGTTTCTAAATAAACAACGAAGGTGATTTTATCACCACAGAGAACACAGAGAAGAGAAGGAGAAGTAATAGTTACTTGTAGACGCGCAGCTTGCTGGCGTTATTAATATCTTCTCAGTGTAGCGCGCAGCGCCTCTGTGCTCTCGGTGGTAGATTTGTTTTTAAATAAACGATAAAAAGTGATTTTATTACCACAGAGAACATAGAGAAGAGTAAGATAAGTAATAGTTACTTGTAGACGTACAGCTTGCTGGCGTTATTAATGCCTTCTCAGTGTAGCGCGCAGCGCCTCGGTGTCCTCGGTGGTAGATTTGTTTTTAAATAAACGATAAAAAGTGATTTTATTACCACAGAGAACACAGAGATGAGAAGGAGAAGTAATTATTACTTGTAGACGCACAGCTTGCTGGCGTTATTAATATCTTCTCATTGTAACGCGCAGCGCCTCTGTGCTTTCGGTGAACAAATTGTTTTGGGCTAAATGCATAAAGTGATTAAGAGATTATTATCACCACAGAGAACATAGAGAAGAGAAGGAGAAGTAATTATTACTTGTAGACGCACAGCTTGCTGGCGTTATTAATGCCTTCTCAGTGTAGCGCGCAGCGCCTCGGTGTCCTCGGTGGTAGATTTGTTTTTAAATAAACAACGAAAGTGATTTTATCACCACAGAGAACACAGAGAAGATAAGGAGAAGTAATTATTACTTGCAGACGCGCAGCTTGCTGGCGTTAGTAACTTCTCAGTGTAGCGCGCAGCGCCTCTGTGCTCTCGGTGGTCAAATCGTTTTGAGTTAAGTTAAATGAGTGCTGCAAAGGTTAAAATATATGCATGGCTTTTCAATAGTCTTTTTACTTCTACACGCAAACACTTTTTAGTAGTAATATATTAGATAGTTTAGAACAAGGGTATTCCAATGAGCCAAGATGAAAATATAGTATGGCACGCTCAAACAGTGTCAAGAAAACAGAAGCAACAGCACAAAGGTCATAAGCCTGTATTGCTTTGGTATACTGGCTTAAGTGGTTCAGGAAAATCTACAGTGGCAAATGCTGTTGAAGCAAAGCTATTTTCATTAGGCTGCCATACTTATTTGCTTGATGGCGATAATGTACGCATGGGCTTAAATAAGGGGCTTACATTTAGTGATGAAGACCGTGTTGAGAATATTCGCCGCATAAGTGAAGTTGCTAAATTATTTGTAGATGCGGGCCTTATTGTATCTACCGCGTTTATTTCGCCATTTAAAGCTGACCGCGCTCAAGCTCGAAGTATAGTAAATGAAGGTGAATTTGTAGAAGTGTTTATTGATACACCGCTAGCTGTTTGCGAAAGCCGCGATCCAAAGGGCTTATATAAGAAAGCGCGCGCAGGTGAAATACCAAATTTTACAGGGATTAGTTCAGCATTTGATGTGCCCGAAAACCCCGATATACATGTTAAAACAGCTGACCAAACCATTGAACAATGTGCAGAGCAAATTGTAGATTATTTGATAAAAAATAAAATTGTAGATACTAGCAGCTAACAGCTGTTGAGTATTAAGTTTATCAATTGGTTTGGCTTTACTTGCGAAAGCAATTATTTGTTGTTTTGCCGATAGTATAAAGATGCTTTTCCTAAGAACTGCCTTTAATTATATTGGTATACTTTTTCTATTTTGGTACTTGAGAGTATTATGAAATATGACATTTTTAACGGTGATGCCGATGGTATTATCGCTTTACTTCAGCTTCAATTAGCTAACCCTACCGATACAATTAAGGTAACAGGGGTAAAACGCGATATTCAACTAATGCAAAAAATCACACCAAAAGAGGGTGATTGCATTCGAGTGTTGGATATTTCAATGGAAAAAAATATGCCTGCGCTTCACGATGCTTTAAGTGCTGGAGCTCGTGTTATGTACGTAGATCACCATAAAGCTGGCGATATACCTAATCATGCTAATTTATATGCGCATATCGATCTTGATGCGAATATGTGTACCAGCTTAATCGTTAGTGATTTACTAGATAAGCAGTTTCACTTATGGGCTATTACAGCCGCTTACGGTGATAATTTATTTGCTAAAGCAGATAGCGAGGCTGACAAGTTAAATTTAAACGATTTACAAAAGTCACAGTTAAAAGCGTTTGGTACTTACATAAATTATAACGGCTACGGAAGTGAAGTGGCTGATTTACACTTCGCCCCAGAAAGTTTGTTTGAGCTTCTTTTACAGTATAAATCGCCGTTTGATGCAATAAACGATAAAAGCTCGGTTTATTATACTCTTGAGCGAGCTTATAAAGCCGATATGGAAAAAGCAGCTAATGCACAAGTCCTTCATGATTGTGATACTGCCAAAGTAATTTTATTAGAAGATGCGGCTTGGGCTCGCCGGGTAAGTGGCGTTTTAGGTAACGATCTTGCTAATCAGTCTCCGAATAAGGCTCATGCAGTATTTACGTTTAATAGCAAAGGCAGCTATTTAGTAAGTGTGAGAGCGCCGCTTAACAACAAACAAGGTGCTGTAGATATATGTAGTAAGTTTGCTACAGGTGGGGGCCGAGCTGCTGCCGCGGGCATTAATGAACTACCTAAATCACAAGTCGCTAGTTTTATTGAGCAGCTTGTAAGCTATTATGAGTAGAACTTTCACTACTTATTAAAAAATGCTTAATTTTAAACTTTTAATTTTAAAGGATTAATATGAAAATTGCAGTGGTAGGTACAGGTTATGTAGGCCTTTCAAACGCTATGCTCTTATCGCAATATAATGAAGTGGTTGCACTTGATATTGACGAAAAAAAAATAGCACTTTTAAACGATAAGCAGTCACCAATTGTTGATAAAGAAATTAGCGATTTTTTAACACGTGATGACTTAAACTTTACAGCCACTACCGACAAAGTAGCCGCTTATAAAAACGCTGATTACGTAATTATAGCTACACCCACTGATTACGATGTTGAAAACAACTACTTTAATACTAGTTCTGTTGAAGCGGTAATTAAAGATACTATGGCGCATAACCCTAATGCAGTTATGGTGATTAAGTCGACTATTCCGGTAGGCTTTACTGCTGATATAAAGCAGCGGCTGAATGTTGAAAATTTAATATTTTCCCCTGAATTTTTACGTGAAGGAAAGGCGCTTTACGATAATTTGCACCCATCACGTATTGTTGTGGGCGAGCAAAGCGAGCGCGCAACTATTTTTGCTAACTTACTTAAGCAAGGTGCAATTAAGCAAGATGTTGAAGTGCTATTTACCGACTCAACAGAAGCCGAAGCTATTAAGTTATTTTCTAACACCTACCTTGCAATGCGAGTTGCTTATTTTAATGAGCTTGATAGTTATGCAGAAGCGCATGGGCTTAATAGTAAGCAGATTATCGAAGGTGTAGGATTAGATCCACGTATTGGAAAGCATTACAATAATCCGTCGTTTGGCTATGGCGGCTACTGTTTACCAAAAGACACTAAACAATTGCGTGCTAATTACCAAAGTGTACCAAATAATATAATTGGCGCTATTGTAGACGCTAACACAACACGTAAAGACTTTATTGCTGACTCAATTATTAAGCGTAGCCCCAAAATCGTGGGCGTGTACCGTTTAGTAATGAAAACAGGCTCAGATAACTTTAGAGCCTCTGCTATTCAAGGCATTATGAAACGTATTAAAGCAAAAGGTATTGAGGTTGTCGTATTTGAGCCTGTTCTTGAAGAGAGCGAGTTTTATCATTCGCGCGTAATAAAAGACTTAAACGAATTTAAGCAGATATCTGATGTGGTGGTTTCTAACCGTATGGTTGAGGAGCTTAGCGACATTGTAGATAAAGTGTATACACGTGATTTATTTGGTAGTGATTGATTAGATAATAGCTGTTAGAGATTACTTTTAAAAGCCGCTGAAATGTATGTTGATGCGGCTTTTTTGCTTAAATTAGGAATTTTATGAAGTATTTAGTTACAGGGGCAGCGGGCTTTATTGGTGCTGCAACGTGTCAAAAATTATTAGCTGCGGGCCATATTGTAGTAGGTATTGATAATTTAAACGAGTATTACGATGTAAATTTAAAATTAGCACGTTTGGCGCAGTTTGAAAGCCACGATAACTTTACGTTTATTAAGCTCGATATAAGTGAGCGCTCAGTAATGAGCGAGTTATTTGTAGTACAACAGTTTGATAAAGTAATACATTTAGCTGCGCAAGCGAGCGTACGCTACTCAATAGAGAACCCAGATACATACGCCGACTCTAATTTAGTGGGGTACCTAAATGTACTCGAAGGGTGTAGGCATAACAATGTTAAGCACCTTGTTTATGCATCATCTAGCTCTGTTTATGGCCTAAATGAAAAAACGCCATTTGAAACTACCGATAGTGTTGATCACCCTGTATCGTTTTATGCGGCGACTAAAAAAGCTAATGAACTAATGGCTCACAGCTATTCGCATTTATATAGCTTACCAACTACTGGGCTGCGCTTTTTTACAGTTTATGGCCCGTGGGGTCGTCCTGATATGGCGCCGTATATTTTTACTAAAAAGATACTTGATGGGGATACTATTGATATAAATAACAATGGTGATATGTGGCGTGACTTTACTTACATTGACGATATTGTAGAAGCTGTTGTACGTGCTGCTGATGTTATACCTCAAGCAAACCCAGACTGGAGAGTAGAGAGCGGTTCTCCAGCTACTAGCTCTGCTCCTTATGCTATTTATAATATTGGCCATGGGAGTCCAATAAACCTAATGAAGTTTATTGAAGCAATTGAGGCCGAGCTTGGTATTGAGGCAAATAAAAACTTTCGCGAAATGCAAGCGGGTGACGTTTATAAAACATATGCCGACATGCAAGATTTGTTTAAAGTAACTGGCTACAAAGCCCAAGTAAATGTTAAGCAAGGCGTTAGAGAGCTAATAAAGTGGTATAAAGGTTTTTATAAATAAGTTTTAAAAGTTAAAAGCCGAAAGTTAAAAACTGATAGCTTCACACTCATTCAGCCCCCATCTACATATAACCTGTTAACTTAAAAATAATTAATTTACAAACAAAGGACTACCCATGAAAGCTGTAATTCCTGTTGCCGGCCTTGGCACACGTATGTTACCTATGACTAAAGCAATTCCTAAAGAAATGCTACCAATTGTAGATAAACCATTGATTCAATACATAGTGAGTGAGTGTGTATCTGCAGGTATTAAAGATATTGTACTTGTAACACACAGCTCTAAAAACGCCATAGAAAACCACTTTGATACCAGCTACGAGCTTGAAGCAACCTTAGAAAAGCGCGTTAAGCGTGCGTTACTTGAAGAAGTACGCTCTATTTGTCCTACTGATGTAACGGTAATGAGTGTACGCCAAGGCGAAGCTAAAGGCCTAGGGCACGCTATTTTATGTGCAAAGCCAATTGTAGGTGATGACGACTTTATAGTATTACTCCCTGATGTAATACTTGATGCTTACACGGCCGATCAAAAAACTGAAAACCTAGCCGCGATGATCAAACGCTTTAACGAGACTAAAGCAAGTCAAATTATGCTAGAGCCAGTAGCACAAGATGATGTAAGTAAATACGGTATTGCTGATATTAACGGCGTACAGCTAACACCAGGTAACAGTGCGGCAATTAAAACAATGGTTGAAAAACCAGATGCCGATAAGGCACCTTCAAACCTTGCTGTAGTAGGGCGTTACGTATTGAGTAAAAGCATTTGGCCGCTACTTGCTAAAACGCCTGTGGGCGCTGGTGGTGAAATACAGTTAACAGACTCTATTGATGCGCTAATGACTCAAGAAACCGTTGAAGCATTTCATATGAGTGGTCGTTCTCACGACTGTGGCGATAAGCTAGGTTATTTAAAAGCGATTGTTGAATACGGCATGCGTGATAGTAAGCTTGGTGATGACTTTACTCGATACTTAAATAAACTTGCTAAATAGAACAACATCTTAACACTTTTTAGTTTTACATATGTGGATGGCTTTGTGCTAATGATTATAGCTATTGCGTATTGAATTGGGCATAGCAAGAATAGGTATTTAATTGCCGGTGATGTGAATGCTTCACCGGCTTTTTATTAAAAATATTTAACCTATTAATCCCATTATATGCTTCGCTAAATTTTCTTGCATAAAGTTGGTTTTTTGTTAACCTACTTGCCTTCCTTTTTTAGCTTGTTGAGGTGTATATGGCGTTGTTATCTCGTTCGATATTGGCGTTGTGTTTAGCACTTTCAAGCTCTGCAGTTCTAGCTCAGTCACAGTGTGATGTTGAGCTTAGTCATGGCTTAATAATTACCGACGACGTTATACGTATTCTTGATAAAGGCCAAACACGCGTACAAATTAATAATAACAATCAGCTTTTTATTCGAGGTTACTGGGTTGATTTAAGCACTGAAGAAAGCAAAGTGCTTGAGCAGTTTAGCCATGGTATTCGCCATACGGTGCCGGAGCTTGTTAATTTGGCTACCGATGGTGTTAACTTAGGTTTAAGCGCCATTGAACATGTAGTCGAGGGGATGTCTGACAAAGAGCCAGAGGTGCTAAAAACCCAGCTCCAGTACGTAGAACGTGCGCTTATGGACAAATTTAAGCGTGGTGATGACTTCTTTTTTATCGCGCCACAGTCGCTCTCGCAAATAGATGATTTTTTCACTAAAGAAATTAGCCAGCAAATACACTCTGCCGTACATGGCTCGTTAGGGGCTATTTTAATGTCGCTTGGTGATGCGTTTAAATCACGCGAAGGTAATATTGAAGACCGCATTAATGACATGGGCCAACGTATGGATATTATCTCTAAAGAAATAGATAAATCACTGCAAAAAAAGGCTCAGCAACTTGAGCTTAAAGCCTCTGAATACTGTGAATGTTTAAACGCACTCGATGTGACCGAATCACGCTTGCAAGCGATTGTCCCAGGCATGGCTGACTTTGATTTAGTGCAGATAAAATCGTAAGGAAAGTGGGGGTTATTAGCTGTTAGTTATCAGCTATCAGCTATCAGTTTTAGGCTTTAATTGCGTTTAGGGTTTCTATTTCTTCAAATACTTCTAAGCTAAAAGTAAATAGCTAGGATTTAGCCCATGAACTTTGAAAACTTGGAAGTATGGAAACGATCTGCTCGCTTAAGTGCTGATATTTATAAAGCGACTAGCACTATAAAAGATTACGGATTTAGAGATCAATTAACGCGCTCTGGCTTGTCTGTTCCTAGTAATATAGCCGAGGGAATGACAAGAGACAGCAATAAAGAAAAAGTGAGGTTTTTAGATATCGCTCGCTCATCAATAGCTGAAGCAAGAACGCAAATTTATATTGGAATAGATATTTGTTATATAGATAAGTCCGTTGGTCGAAAGTGGCTTGATGAAACCGTAGCGCTTTCAAAAATGTTGACTAGTTTAATCGCAACATTAAAAATGACCGCTGACCGCTGACCGCTGACCGCTGACCGCTGACCGCTGACCGCTGACCGCTGACCGCTGACCGCTGACCGC
>NZ_JALNTH010000070.1:0-13603 GCF_023161935.1 Pseudoalteromonas sp. 2CM28B | reverse complement strand
ACACTTAATTTTGTTAAACTTGAAAGTTTTTAAAACTAAGTTTTACTCGACTCACTAAGTGGTTTGCTTGCCTCGCTAAGCGTTGCCTGCTCTGCCGTCTCAGTGGGGTCGCATTATAGGGAGATCCGAAAACAGATCAACCCTTTTTTAAAGAAAACTTGAAATAAATGACTGTTCGCTGATTATTTGAGCCAAATGCGCTAAAAACACAACATAACTAGCACTTTATTAACATTTTAGGTGTATTAATTGGTTTATATAGAGGGTTTACTGAAATAACTTTATATACAAACTAGCACCCCACACGATCGTAAGGATCATTAATGAGAGTGTTACTGCTGCAGATCCCATATCTTTTGCACGCCCCGATAATACATGGCGCTCTGTACTTACGCGATCGGTGAGCGCTTCTATTGCTGAATTAAGTAATTCCACAATCAATATGATCAGTAATGTACTTACTAACAATGCCCAATGTAATACCGATGAAGCTAGCCAAAAAGAAATGGGTAGCAAAATAATGCTAAGTAGCAACTCTTGCCTAAAAGCCGCTTCTTCTATAAAGGCCGCTTTAAAACCAAGGTACGAACAATACGTTGCTTTAAATATACGCTTTATACCAAGGCCGTTAGGTTTAAATACATCTTTCATTATTAGCTCTATTTACTGTGGTCAAAATAAAGCCCCGCAATTGCGAGGCTTTTTTTAGTTAGGCAATACCGTATTGATCTCGGTATGCTTTAACTGATGCTAAATGCTCGTCCATTGTACCTTGGCTCTCAAGGTAGCTAATAAGATCAGCTAATTTTACAATAGAGATCACTTTGGTATTAAAGTCGCGCTCAACCTCTTGAATAGCTGAAAGCTCAGCTTTGCCTTTTTCTTGGCGATCAAGTGCTATTAGTACACCACTTAGGTCTGCGCCGTTATCGGAAATGATTTCCATTGATTCACGAATCGCAGTGCCTGCGGTGATCACATCATCCACCAGCATAATTTTGCCCGTTAATGCAGAACCTACTAATGTACCACCCTCACCATGTGCTTTTTTCTCTTTACGGTTAAAGCAATAAGGTACATCTTTATCATGGTGATCTGCCAGCGCTACTGCGGTAGTGGTTGCAATAGGAATACCTTTATAAGCTGGGCCAAATAAAACGTCGTATTCTATTGCGGCGTCTTCAAGGGCTGATGCATAAAAACGACCCAAACGTGCTAAATCACGTCCTGTGTTAAAAAGGCCAGCATTAAAAAAGTATGGGCTTGTTCGACCTGATTTAAGGGTAAACTCGCCAAATTTTAAAACCTGCTTTTCTAAAGCAAATTCAATAAACTCTTTTTGATAATCTTTCATTGGGGTACTCGCTTATGCTAACGCTTGTTTTTGAACGTCAATAATTTCACGGATTGAATGTTTAGCCAGTGTAAGTAGCTCATCTAATTCGTCGAACGAGAATGGTTCGCCCTCTGCGGTACCTTGTACTTCAATAATTTTACCTGTTTCAGTTAAAATTACGTTCATATCGGTTTCGGCTTCAGAATCTTCAAGGTACTCTAAATCACTAATTGGTTGGCCTTTATAAATACCTACCGAAATAGCAGCAATCATGTGCTTAAGCGGGTTTGAGTTGATCATTCCTTTAGCGCGCATGTGAGTAAGTGCATCAACTAAAGCCACGCATGCACCACTGATAGATGCAGTACGCGTTCCGCCATCAGCTTGAATCACATCACAGTCAATTGTAATGGTGTTTTCGCCAAGCGCTTTTAAATCTACTGCAGCTCTTAATGCGCGAGCAATTAAGCGTTGAATTTCCATAGTACGACCGCCTTGTTTACCACGTGCTGCTTCACGTGCGTTACGCGTATGCGTTGAGCGCGGTAGCATACCGTATTCAGCGTTGATCCAACCTTTACCTTGGCCTTTCATAAAACGTGGTACACCTGCTTCAACCGTAGCAGTACAAAGTACTTTGGTATTACCAAACTCAACAAGTACTGAGCCTTCAGCGTGTAATGTGTAATTACGTGTAAATGATACCGGTCTAATTTGGTTAGGTGTTCTTTCGCTTGGACGCATTGACGATCCCCTTAATTCTGAATTTGCGACATTATAAGTGCATGTGCAGGTAGATGCCATGCTGATTGTAAAATATTCAGCGTAATAAATTTTCTCTAGAGGTTAAGCAGTGTTACGGTATAATCATCGCAATATTGTATTAATAAATTTTAGGAACTTATCCATGATCCACAGTATGACTGCTTATGCGCGTCGCGAAATTAAAGGCGATTGGGGCACTGGCACCTGGGAAATTCGTTCAGTAAACCAGCGCTACCTTGAAACGTTTATTCGCGCACCAGAGCAATTTCGTGGCATGGAGCCGGTAATTCGTGAGCGTTTACGTAAAAATTTGCAACGCGGTAAAGTTGAAGTATTTTTAAAGTTTGTTGCAAATCCAGCACACGTGGGTGAGCTATCAATTAATGAGTCACTTGCTGAGCAACTAATAAATAGTGCTAAATGGGTGCAGCAACAAAGCAGTGGCGACATTAACCCAGTTGATATACTGCGCTGGCCTGGCGTAATGGAAGCACAGGAGCTCGATTTAGATACCGTTAATAAAGCACTTATAGCGGGCTTTGACCAAGTAGTTGAAGATTTTAAATCAGCCCGTGGCGATGAAGGCGCAAATTTAGAAGAAATGATTGCCACTCGCCTTGATGCCATACTTGAGCAAGTTACTGTAGTAGAAAGTCACTTACCAGAAATAGCAAAGTGGCAGCGTGAAAAGCTTAATCAAAAGCTTGAAGACTTAAAAACCGACATTGACGAATCTCGCCTTGAACAAGAGCTTATTTACCTTGCGCAAAAGCAAGATGTTGCCGAAGAACTCGACCGCTTAAAATCGCACGTAAAAGAAACTAAAAAAATTCTTAATAAAGGTGGCGCGTGTGGCCGCCGTTTAGATTTTATGATGCAGGAGTTTAACCGCGAAGCAAACACCCTAGCCTCTAAGTCTATTAATAGCGATATTACTAATGCAGCTGTAGAGCTAAAAGTGCTTATTGAGCAGATGAGAGAGCAGATCCAGAATATTGAGTAATTGTACTTGTGTGCTACTTACTTGAGCACAATTAGTTAAATAAAGTACAATAGCGTAATTAAAGGCTTGGATTATTGATTTAGTCCAAGCCTGTTTATTTTAAGTAGAGAAAAACATGGCTCAAACTCGCGGAAATTTATTTATTTTATCGGCACCTTCTGGTGCGGGTAAATCTAGCTTAATCACGGCGTTATTAAAAAAACATGCAGATATGAAAGTATCGGTCTCGCATACCACCCGAAGCCCTCGCCCTGGTGAAGAAAATGCGGTGCATTATCACTTTGTAAGCGCCGATGAATTTAAAGCATTAATTGCCAAAGATGATTTTTTTGAATGGGCGCAAGTATTCGATAATTACTACGGTACCTCAAAGCAGGCTATTGAGTCGCAGCTGAATGCCGGTATTGATGTATTTTTAGATATTGACTGGCAAGGTGCGCAGCAAGTGCGTGAAATTATGCCTAGCGTGCAAACAATTTTTATTTTGCCTCCTTCAAAAGCAGAGCTTGAGCAGCGCTTAAATAACCGAGGCCAAGATTCTGCCGAGGTCATCGCTGGGCGTATGGCCAAAGCGCAATCAGAAACATCGCACTACAATGAATATGATTATGTTGTGGTTAACGATGATTTTGAAACCGCCCTTAGCAATATTGAAACTATCGTATTAGCGCAGCGCTTAACCTTAAAAGCCCAAGCTAGTCGTCATCACGATTTAATTACAAACTTACTTAAATAAGCCATTTATGCCCTTTACAGGGAAAACTGGTAAAAATTAACCACTGGCTATTGGCGAAACAAGCTGCTTGCAGTAAACTACGCCTTTGCTTTTAAATTATTTTGGAGTGCTGAGATGGCTCGCGTAACAGTTGAAGATGCAGTAGATGCAATTGGTAATCGTTTTGACTTAATTTTAGTTGCGGCTCGTCGTGCCCGCCAAATTGCTGTTGGTGGTAAAGACCCACTAGTAGACGCTGAAAATGACAAACCAACCGTTATCGCTCTACGTGAAATCGAAAAAGGTTTAGTTGATAGTTCATCAATGGACGTTATTGACCGTGAAGAACAACAACACCAAGAAGCAGCTGAATTAGCTGCGGTTGCTGCTATTGTTGGCGGTAATCAATAATCAACCACCCGGTTTGATTTAGTCAACGGCTCAGTATTTCTACTCTAGCCGTTGGCAATCCCCTCTTTTCATCGTATATTCTATTACTTACCGTTACTTATTGCTTCACGAGAACATTGGAGTGTGAATGTATCTTTTTGAAGGTCTTAAAAAGAAAATATCTGAATACTTGCCTGCTGCTGAAGTAGAGCTAGTGCAAAAAGCCTACGTGGTAGCCCGAGAGGCTCACGAGGGGCAAACTCGCTCAAGCGGCGAGCCGTACATTACTCACCCTGTTGAAGTAACCCAAATTCTTGCTGGCATGCACCTTGACCATGAAACACTTATGGCCGCGCTAATGCATGACGTTATTGAAGATACTGACTTTAGCCAACAGGACTTAGCCGAAATATTTGGCGATACGGTTGCCGAACTTGTTGAAGGGGTAAGTAAGCTCGATAAGCTCAGCTTTAAAGACAAAAAAGAATTCCAAGCTGAAAACTACCGAAAAATGATCATGGCTATGACCCAAGACATTCGGGTTATTTTAATTAAACTGGCCGATCGCACTCACAATATGCGTACATTAGGCGCTCTGCGCCCTGATAAGCGCCGTCGTATTGCCCGTGAAACACTTGAAATTTACGCACCTATTGCAAACCGTTTAGGTATTCACGATATTAAAAATGAGCTAGAAGATTTAGGTTTTCAGGCTTTATACCCTATGCGTCATCGCGCACTTAAATCTGAAGTGGCAAAAGCGCGAGGTAATCGCAAAGAAGTTATTTCTAACATTCAAACCGAAATAGAAGCACGTCTTGAAGAGTCTGGTATTAAGGCGACGGTTTCTGGGCGCGAAAAACACCTTTATAGCATTTATAAAAAAATGCTTAATAAAGAGCTGCTTTTTAATGAGGTAATGGATATTTACGCCTTTAGAATAAACGTAGATGCAATGGATACCTGTTATCGCGTGTTAGGTGTTGCACATAACCTATATAAACCTATCGAAACGCGTTTTAAAGACTATATTGCCGTGCCTAAAACAAATGGTTATCAGTCTTTGCATACGTCATTAGTAGGCCCACACGGCATTCCGGTAGAAATACAAGTGCGTACGCATGACATGGATCACATGGCCGATAAAGGGGTTGCTGCACACTGGATGTATAAAAAAGCCGGTGATGGCGCGGGTAACACAGCTCAACAGCGTGCGCGTCAATGGATGCAAAGTTTACTGGAGCTTCAGCAAAGTGCCGGCTCATCATTCGAATTTGTCGAGAACGTTAAAACCGAGCTGTTCCCAGAAGAAATATACGTATTTACCCCCGATGGCCGCATAGTAGAGTTGCCAATGGGCGCTACCGCGGTTGATTTTGCTTACGCGGTGCATACTGATGTGGGTAACACTTGTGTTGGTGCAAGGGTAAACCGTAAACCTTACCCACTAAGCAAAGCCTTAGATACTGGGCAAAGTGTTGAAATTATTACCAGCTCGGGTGCACACCCTAATGCAACCTGGTTAAACTTTATAGTTACAGGTAAAGCCCGTTTAGGGATAAGAAACTATCTTAAGAGCCAACACCAAGAAGAAGCATTGTTATTAGGCCGACGCTTACTCGATTCTGCCTTAGGTGAAAATAAGCTCGACAGCATTGCCGATGAAAACATAGCCCGCGTACTCGAAGAGCACGAGCTATCTACAGTATTAGAATTACTAGTAGAAATAGGCGCAGGTAACTTAATGAGCGTGTTAATCGCTAAACGCTTATTGCAAGAAGAAAGCGACGACTTGTCAGATATTAGCAAACAAGCCAAAGCAACCATTATTGGTACAGAAGGCATGTTGGTTAATTATTCTAAGTGTTGCCGACCTGTACCAGGGGATGCCATCACTGCACATATTAGCCAAGGTAAAGGGCTTACCGTTCACCGCCAAGAATGTAAAAACATTCGCGGCTGGGAAAACGAACGCTCAAAATACTTGGTTGTAAAATGGGATGACAATCCAGAAAAAGAATATATAGCTGCGCTACGGGTGGAAATAATTAATCACCAAGGGGCTTTGGCTAAACTCACAAATGTTGTTGCTACAACCCAAGCCAACATTGTTGAGATCACTACCGACGAAAAAGAAAGTAATTTATATGTGATAGACTTGGGCGTTACCGTTAAAAACCGCGTCCATGTTGCTAATATTATGCGCCGCATTCGCGTGATGCCTGATGTGCAAAGAGTCTATCGTAAAAAGTAAAATAGGAAACTCATGAATAAAGCATTTATTTCTACCGAAAAAGCACCTGCTGCCATCGGCACTTATAGCCAAGCGGTTAAAGTAGGTACTGCCGTTTATTTATCTGGACAAATTCCACTTGTCCCAGAAACAATGGAAATGGTTTCAGAAGACTTTAGCGAGCAGACACATCAAGTATTTAAAAACATTACAGCGGTGTGCGAAGAAGCAGGCGGTAAAATCCAAGATCTTGTTAAAATTAATATCTACCTAACAGACTTATCAAACTTTGCCACTGTTAATGAAGTAATGAGCCAATATTTCAAGCAGCCTTATCCTGCCCGTGCAGCATTAGGTGTACGTGCTCTACCAAAAGGCGCACAAGTTGAAATTGACGGCATAATGGAACTTCCTTCAACTAATTAATAAATACAGAGCTATAAACCCCCTTTATAGCTCTATTTTTTATTGCTAGCCTTTGTTTATCTCCCTTTCTTGACTCACATGTAAATATCTAGCACTCTGTAATCATGCAATAAAATCAATCTTAACTTTAGTAGTAGAAAAGGATTAACTAGTGTTTAAGCTTGCCAATAATGGGAACGTATTACTTGATGTAAGTAAGCACGCTCCACCTAGCGCCGCTTTTATAATTGATGCACTCGAGAAGTCGACGTTTTGCGAATGCAAAATTGACCACGAGGCTATTGATAATTTTTTTAAAGCGCAAAATAATGAGCCAACCTTGGTTGTAGCAAGTAAGCACGATGCATCGCTTGTGGTAACGTTAAGCGAAGATAAAATGCAAGCCATAGGTGAGCTAACTTTAGCTTATGGTGGTAAAGTACTTTCATTAGAAGAGGGCAAAAAACAACTCATAAAAGCAGGGGTTGTACGTGGTTACAAACAAGCTTTTTTAGAGCAGCTTTTAGATAAACAATTTAACTTACCCCCAGGTACAGTGGCAAAAGGGATTCTAGCCAAAGGCCGCCTACCAGCAGAAGGCACAGCAACAAAATTTGTAGCTATGGTAGAAACCCTCAAAGATCGCCTAAAAGCACCCAAAATGAAGGAAGATGGCAGTGTTGATATGCGCGACTTTGGTAAACTGGCAAGCGTAGAGCCCGGCACTGTACTGATCCGCCAACAACCTGCAACTCCCGGTAAAGAAGGATTCACTGTAGTAGGTGACATACTACCGGCTAAACCCGGCGAAAATAAAAAGTTAGTGGCAGGGGAAGGCGCCGAAATATCAAAAACAAATCCGCTCGAGCTTGTTTCTACAACAGCGGGAGTCCCCGTAGAAATACCTAACGGTATGCGAGTTGATGATATTTTTACCATCTCTGATGTAGATGTTAAAAGCGGCCATATTGATTTTGAAGGCAGTGTTATTGTGACTAAAAACATTGACCCAGGAATGCGAGTCACGGCAAAAGGCGACATTACTGTTTTTGGCACGGTCGAATCTGGCGAATTATCAGCCGGCGGAAACATCACTGTAAAGCAAGGCATTATTGGCCATCAAAAGCTCGAAGATAAAACTTTGTCGTGCTCTATTAAAAGTGAAGGTGATGTTCATGTATCTCACGCACAATACTGTTATATGCAGGGCAAAAACATCTTTATAGACCGCCAAGCCAGCCATTGTGCTATTAAAGCAAAACACTTATTACAAGTTGGCCAAACAGAGTTACCCAAAGGGAAAATTTTTGGTGGAGAGATTCTTGATGCAACCGTGTTAATTGCTGGCGAAATAGGCAATGAATCAGGTGCAAAAATGGCTATCAATTTAGCCGCATCCGGCGCTGAAATAACAGCCGACACAGATAACTGCTTTAAAGACTTAGCAAAAACCGATGAGCAGCTTGATACCCTTCAAGCAGCACTAGAAAAAGCAGATAAAGTAAAAGATATAGAAAAGAAGAATCTACTCATTAAAAAAATTGGCGCAACACAGCAGCATTATTGCCAACAAGCAGAGCAGCTAGAGAAAAAGTTATCTAGCCTAGATCATGAACTCCACGACCTACTAAGCGATGCAAATCTCGTCGTTAATACATCATTACACTCAGGGGTAGAGATCCATATTTTTGATAAAGTATTAAAAACTACCCGCAACTACCCACCTTGCAATATAAACCTACAAAACAATAAAGTAGAAATAAACTTTAAAACACATTAGGGCGCATTTAGCGCCCTTTATAATTTACAGTAAGCCACTTACCGTATCGTGCGTTTGCTTTGGCCATACACCTACTTGGACTTGTCCAATATGCTGCTTTTGCAGTAATAACATTGCTAAGCGCGATTGCCCTATTCCGCCACCAATTGTTTGTGGGAAAGCCTCTTCTAGTAATGCTTTATGCCAATCGAATGCTAGGCGTTCTTCATCGCCTGTTATGCTCAATTGCGCTTTTAATACATCAGGGCTTACACGAATACCCATAGATGATATTTCAAAGGCATCTTCTAACACAGGGTTCCACACTAAAATATCGCCATTTAATCCTGTGTATCCGTCAATCGTTTGGGTAGACCAATCGTCGTAATCTGGAGCGCGTACATCATGGATTTTGCCATCACCTAATGCCCCCCCAATACCAATTAAAAACACCGCACCGTACTCTTGTGCAATGGCTTTTTCGCGTTGCTTTGCGCTAAATTCAGGGTACATTTTGCGTAATTGCTCACTGTGTATAAACGTGATTTCACTAGGTAAGAATGGGGCTATACCAAAGCTTTCACTTACAAACTGCTCTGTTTGCTTAATACCAGTATAAATAGCTTTAACAGTGTCTTGTAATGTAGAGAGCGTACGTTCAGTACGTTGGCAAATTACCTTTTCCCAATCCCATTGATCAACATAAACAGAATGTATTGGGCTTAATGAGTCTTCATCTGGGCGCAACGCTTTCATTTGTGTATAAATACCTTCACCTACAGAAAAGCCGTAAGTCGCTAGCGTTTTACGTTTCCATTTAGCAAGCGAATGAACAACTTCATAGCTGCTATCGGTAATTGCTTTTACGTTAACAGCAACTGCATTCTCGTGGCCGCTCAGGTTATCTTGTGTGCCATCACCTACTTTGGCCAAAATAGGAGCCTGAACTTCAACTAACCCTAGTTGCTGCTCTAATTGCTGTGAAAAAAACTGCTTAACTTTACTTATTTGCTGCTGTTGCTGCACATAGTGTGAACTCATAATAATTGGCCTCATTCCCAGTTATTGTTACTTGCTTATTAATGAGAAAACACCCTGTAGGCGCCTTCAATGAGGTTACTGTAACGATTTAAACTTTTAATTCAATAACCCATAATAAAAATAGCTTTAATATGTAAAATCGATTAATTTACACGGTATAAAAATGTAGATTCACTAATTTAAGTAAGCAAAAATAATGGAAAATTATCAAATCGATAATCTCGATAAACAGATACTTCACGCTCTAATGGCCAATGCCCGTACAGCCTACGCAGAATTAGCTAAACGGTTTGCTGTAAGTGCCGGCACAATTCACGTACGCGTAGAAAAAATGAAACAAGCGGGCATCATTACCGGCACCCAATTAAGCATTAGTACAAAGCAACTAGGTTACGATGTATGTTGCTTTATTGGTATTAACTTAAACAACGCTCGCGACTACCCAGAAACACTGATTAAACTAGAAGCATTAGAAGAAGTAGTTGAAGCTTATTACACCACGGGTAACTACAGCATTTTTATAAAGGTAATGGCCAAGTCTATCGACCATCTGCAAGACGTGCTCATTAATAAAATACAAGCTATAGAGGCTATTCAATCAACCGAGACCCTAATCTCTTTGCAAAATCCAATTAGCCGCACAGTAATGCCTTAATAGATAAAATTACGTATAATTATCAAAAAAGAGGATCACCATGCAGCAAAATCGCTACCAACGAATAAAAGACGTGCTCTCACGTCGCCAAACAGACCTAACAGTCTGCCTAGAAGACGTACATAAACATCATAATCTCTCAGCTATTGTAAGAAGTGCTGATGCAGTAGGTTGCCATCATGTGCATGCTGTATGGCCAGAAAACCAAAAATGGCTGACCAATAATACCTCTGGCGGCAGTAAAAACTGGCTAGAAACACACCTGCATAAAAATATTGATGATGCTGCTGCGATGATGCGCAAGCACAACCCAGATGTACAAATATTAGCAACACATTTGAGCGAAGATGCTGTAGATTTTAGAGAAATCGATTACACAAAACCCACAGCTATAATCGTTGGCCAAGAAAAAACGGGGATTTCTGAGCACGCGCTAAAACACGCCGATCAAAACATTATTATTCCTATGCAAGGCATGGTGCAGTCACTTAATGTATCAGTAGCTGCTGCGCTTATTTTATTTGAAGCACAGCAGCAACGAGAAAAAGCAGGGCTATATAAGCGCGATATGCTAAGTGAAGAGATTAAACACCCTATGTATTTTGAAGGGTATCACCCTGTTATTGCTAAGCAATGTAGATTAAAAAACCTACCTTACCCACCACTCGATGAAGAAGGTGAAATAGTCGCTAACGAGCAGTTTTGGCAAGCTTTAAAACATGCTTGATGCTTAGCAAACCTGTGAGTACACTTAACTCATTCACAAATAAACAGATTTGAGCCTACATTGTCTAAACCTAGCTTAAGCCAATACCCTATCACAGAACTTAAAGGGGTAGGCCCAAAAATGGCCGAACGCCTACAAAAGCTAGGTATAGCTACCGTGCAAGATATGCTCTTTCATTTGCCTTTACGCTATGAAGATCGTACCCGTATTTATGCTATTAACGATGTTACTTTGCACAGCCACTGCACTGTTGAGGCAACAATAGAAACAAGCCAAGTGACCTTTGGTAAACGGCGTATGTTAGTGGTGCAAATAAACGATGGTACAGGTAGGCTTACTTTACGGTTTTTTAATTTTACAGCAGCGCAAAAAAACGCATTTAGCAGTGGCAAAATAATCCGTTGCTTTGGTGAAGTAAGACGCGGGCGCGTTGGTTTTGAAATGAGCCACCCAGAATACAGCATTAGCGATACCCCAAACGAGCAACCAACCGCCGCAACACTAACCCCCGTGTATTCAACCACCGAAGGCTTAAAACAATTATCAATTAGAGCGTTAAGTGAACAAGCCATCGATTTATTACATAAGTATTCTGTTGAAGAGCTTATCCCTGAAAAATGGCAACCCTCACATATGCAATTAAGTGACGCTTTATTGCTACTTCATCGCCCTGCGAATGATGTTGACATTATTTCGCTTGAACAAGGCATGCATCCGGCACAACAACGCTTAGTATTTGAAGAGCTACTTGCCCAAAACTTAAGCTTATTAAAAGTACGCGAGCAAGGGCAGCAAGTAAGTGCAGTTTCCCTAAGTCCTACAAATACATTAGAGAGCCAATTTTTAGCGCAACTCCCTTTTGCACCGACTAATGCACAAAATAGAGTTGTAGCCGAAATAAAAGGGGATTTACAGCATGCCTACCCCATGATGCGATTAGTACAAGGTGATGTAGGCTCAGGTAAAACACTGGTCGCAGCATTAAGTGCATTAACAGCAATAGCACAAGGTTTTCAAGTTGCCCTGATGGCACCTACAGAAATCCTTTCTGAACAACACGGAATAAATTTCAAGCAATGGTTTGAAAGTCTTGGGATTAACGTTGCCTGGCTAGGCGGTAAAACTAAAGGAAAAGAGCGTACTAATACACTTGAAAAAATCGCCTCAGGGGAAGCGCAAATGATAGTGGGCACCCACGCCCTATTTCAAGACGAGGTAAAATTTAATAACTTAGTATTGATTATCATAGATGAGCAACATCGCTTTGGTGTTCATCAACGCCTCTCACTGCGTGAGAAAGGCAAGTTTGGTAATTGTTACCCTCATCAGTTAGTCATGACCGCAACCCCCATTCCGCGTACATTGGCTATGACGGCCTATGCCGATTTAGAAACCTCAGTGATAGATGAGTTACCACCTGGGCGCACACCTATAACCACCGTTGCTATTCCTGATACACGCCGAGACGATATAATAAACCGTGTTAAGCTTGCCTGTAATGAACAAGGCAGACAGGTTTATTGGGTATGTACCCTCATTGACGAATCAGAAGCCCTACAATGCCAAGCAGCTGAAGACAGCGCATTACAATTAAAAGAGGCGTTGCCAGAGCTTAATGTCGGGCTCGTTCATGGCCGTATGAAAGCCGCTGAAAAACAAGCGATCATGAGCGACTTTAAAGCAGGCAATATTCACGTACTTGTTGCAACAACAGTAATAGAAGTAGGTGTAGACGTACCTAATGCCAGTTTAATTATCATAGAAAATCCTGAGCGCTTAGGATTAGCACAATTACATCAATTACGCGGGCGCGTAGGACGAGGAGCCACCGCTTCGCATTGCGTACTGTTATATCACGCCCCTCTTTCTCACACAGCTCAAAAACGTTTAGGTGTATTAAGAGACAGTAACGATGGCTTTGTCATCGCAGAGCGAGATTTAGAAATACGTGGGCCAGGTGAAGTGCTCGGCACTAAACAAACTGGCTTAGCAGAATTTAAAATAGCGGATCTTACTCGAGATAAACACACGCTAAATCAAGTCAGGCCCATTGCACAACAAATGCTAAAGCAAAACCCCGACCTTATAGACCCTTTAATTCATCGCTGGCTAGGTAATAAATCTAACTACGCACAAGCATAATTACGCTAAAGCACTCGTAAAGCTCACTGCTGAAACGCTATATTTACCATACAAAGATGTGCGGCGAGCGTTATCCGCGGGTTTCGTGATACTCAACCCACGCTACGGAAGTGGTGGAAACTGTGCGAATAATACCTGGAATGTATTTTTACTTTTCTGTAGACGTAAAAAAGCCCGGCTCTTTCGAGTCGGGCTTTCTTGTATTGGGAGCTTGGCGATGTCATGGTGCCCACAGCGGTAGAGAGTCACATAGAAAATGCACATTATCATTGCGTCGGGTGTCGCTTCGCTCGCCCGACCTACATTTTAGGTTTAAAAGTGAATTCATTACGAGTGCTTTTTTCACTTTCCTGTAGACGTAAAAAAGCCCGGCTCTTTCGAGTCGGGCTTTCTTGTATTTGGAGCCTGGCAATGTCCTACTTTCACATAGCA
>NZ_JALNTH010000006.1:175570-291954 GCF_023161935.1 Pseudoalteromonas sp. 2CM28B | reverse complement strand
CTATGATAATTTAAACGAGTCAGGTAAAGTGGCCTGACTTAAACAAACTGGTCTCCGATGAACTCGGGGCGATTCACAATAGGGTTAGCGGGGGGTATCAATACCTATGGGTATGTTGGGGGGAATCCAGTTAGTTATGTAGATCCCTTGGGCTTAAACCCAGATGTTAATTTAGTGCCTATGAATCAACCTAAATATTGGAGAGCAATGTTTAGGCATATACCTAATAGTCCAAATGACTTCTCAATTGGTGCTCACGGAAATTTAAACGGAGTTGTAAACAAGCTTGGGCGAACTTTAACCCCACAACAGCTTTTAAGTATAATGTATGGTGCTGGTTATGATGATGGGCAACCGGTGAAGATATATGCATGCGATACTGGGAAAGGTGGTACGGGTTCGATTGCTCAAAAGTTATCCAATTTAATAGGCCAGCCAGTTACAGCCCCAACAAATTTACTTCTGATTGGGGGGAATGGTGGTCACAGTATAGCTAATGGTGGGGCATGGGTAACATTCACTCCGCAATCAAGAGGTGATTAGTATGAAATATTATTTGGTATTATTTAATATTTTGATAGTCCTGAATACAAATGTTGCTCATAGCACAGAGTTAACACCTGCGTTTGCAAAGGAAATAGGGGTAAAAGTAGAGAGTCACTCTTTACCTGCTGAGTATAATGCTAGTTGTTCAATTATTGATATAACTTCACCAATAACGTTACCTAATTATTCTGAGTATGATGAACTGTCGGTAGTGATAGAAGTTTTTTCTAATAATGGTGTACTAATGTCAAGTACGTATTTGTATACGATGATAGACTCCCCAGAAAGTCATTATATTTCATCAGGTTGCTTGCCAATTGATAACAAACACGTAGTTAAAGTCACTTTACGCTACTCCTTAAAAGAGGCTATGTGTGCCAAAGACTTGAGTATTAGTAACTTAGAGGAGTGGGTAATTCAATAACCATAACAAATAGTCTCGCAGTGTCTGCTATTTGAGTTTACAGATTTTTATATTGAATATTCAACGGAGTACTTTAATGAAGAAACGGGTCTCTATTACAACTGGCACAGATACTACGACCCAGAAATTGGTCGGTACTTACAATCAGATCTAATAGGATTAGCAGGAGGCATAAACACCTATGGGTATGTTGGGGGGAATCCAGTTAATTATGTCGATGCGAATGGTTTAAGAGCCATCCCCGTTACGCCAATTAATAGGCCTTACATATCACCTTTGGCGCCAACGGCTTCTCCTGTTTACCAAGGAGGACAAAGTGTTACTGGACTACCAACTAGTTATACCCGCCCAGCTCACACCTTGGATATTGGTAGTTTATTTAGACCAAACCCAATTGCTCAGGCTCTGTTTAACTGTGCGTTTAATGAGAGTGATGCAAATCAATATGCTAAAGATGGTAATCAGAATGAAAAAAAGCCCAAAAATTGCCCATCAGGCACTAAACCTATTGATAAGGTTAAAAATAAGTACGATTGGGATAAAGATAAGCTCCATGGTATAAAAGATGGTGCACATGGTGGTATAGGGAACGGTAAGTCGTGGACGGGGGTTGCACCGGATGGGACGGTTGGTATAAATGAGGGTGGTCACTGGTCACCTCAAGGACATTGGACAGATTTATTATGACTTCTAAAAATTCATTCAGAGTAACGTTTCATGTATCGCACCCATTTATTGACGCTCAGGAAGTGGAAGTAGGTATTGCTATGTCCCCTCACTTTTCTCAGTCGGTTGGATGTACAAAGAAAACAAAATCAGGAAAGCCCTTAAAGGGCGCTTACACTAAAACTAACGTTAGTTTTCGCATACATGAAGACCCATTAAACTTCGATGAATACTGTATTGAAAGTATCATTAATGAAAATTTAAATAACCTTGATTCAAGTTACTTGAAGTTACTTAATGATACTGGTGGAGAGTGCCATTATTTACTGGGCATATTCTCATCAGAAAATGTGATGTTTGAATTTTCTGCAGATTTACTTGCTCGCCTCAGTAAGTCTAAAGTGAAAGTTAAATTCGATTTTTATGGAGGTGAAGATTAATAAGGACTGTGATGAACGCTCACAACTTGGAACATTCGACGAGGGATGTGGTGCAGCAGTGGTACGGTACAAAGGAAGATAAACGTATTGAAGATTAATACAATGAAAATGGACAATGCTCGACTAATTATGGCGTGCAAGATGGTGATTACAGAAAGATTGAACAAACATTTGGTAACTATGAAGATGATTGGTCTGTAAGTGGTAAATCTTGGCATTGGGCTCCTGCTGTCCCCAATAAAACTTATAAACATTTTCCGAGCAATTAAATGAATAAAATAATTAAACTTTTTGGCGCAATAGATTTGCTGTTTATTTCTTGGTTGGTTATTTCGTCGGTTATAAATGGGAGTATTCCATTCTACACAGGTTTACTCGATGATATTAAATCGTCAGGCGGTTTTGTTATATGGGCTGTCTCTTTTACAATTTTGGCTCATTTAGTTAAAGTGTCAATAATTGCTTCTGGTTATCTTTTAATTAAGGAGAGGAAACTTGGTGCGTACGTAGCTCTAATACAACTCCCATTTAGGTTGCTACTTATAATACCGCCAACATTTTTCTTTTTTAGCGCCTTAAAAAGTATAATCCCTTCTTTTGCAATCGTAATTATAACATTGTTAATAGTTTTGGAGGTTGCAAAAGTACTTATACTACTCAAGTGGCTACGAAATAGTAAACGTAGTGAGAATTAATGTTAAATATTATTGCTAATAAAAACGGTGTTTTAATTTGTTGTATTTCATAACTCACACTTAGGCGCCCCACAAAGGCTTAATGGACTTCCCAGCTTTTACTAGACAGTTTTTAACTCAGAATAATACGCTTCTTCAAACTTAGCAGGTGAAACACCGCCTGTGTGTGAATGGCGCTTTTTTGGATTGTAAAACATTTCTATAAAATTGAATATCTCAGCTTTCGCATCTTCGCGTGTCGAGTATATCTTACGCTTAACTGTTCGCTTTTTAATTGTCGCAAAAAAGCTTTCAGCAACTGCATTATCGTGACAATTCCCAGCGCGGCTCATCGAAGGCACAAGATTATGTTCTTTCAAAAATGCGAGATAGTCTGCGCTACCGTATTGACTACCTTGATCACTATGTACCATTACCTCAGCCTTCGGTTGACGTTGATATACAGCCATCAACAATGCGTTTATAACAAGGTGCTTGTCCATATTTTTATCCATCGACCAGCCCACAATACGCCGAGAGAATAAATCCATTACTGTTGCCACATATAAAAAACCTTCATAAGTTCTTATATAAGTTATGTCGCTCACCCACGACAGGTTCGGCGCTGGCGGGTTAAATTGACGCGCTAATAAGTTATCTGCAATCCGCGATGTCTTACCGCCTTTAAGATGGCGACGCTTATACCCAATTTGCGCTTTAAGCTTATGTTGTCGCATGATCTTCGCAACACGGTTTACGCTGCATTGCTCACCTGCTTCACGTAAGTCTGCATGTATCCAAGGACTACCATACGTGCCTCCACTGGCTACATAAAACTCTTTAATGAGCTTCAACAAACGATTATCTTCAAGCGCTCTATCGCTTAAGGGCTTTTTTAACCACGCATAAAAACCACTGCGATGCAGTTTAAAAAGGCGGCACATCGTAGTGATAGAAAATTCATCTTGGTGATCACGAATGAAGCCGTACTTTACTCGGGGTTGCTGGCAAAGTACCTTGCGGCCTTTTTTAAAATGTCTCGTTCCTCCGTGACATGTTTTAACTCAGCCTCTAATTTGGCGATCCTTAGCTGTTCATCTGATGATTTGGTTTGTTTGGGTTTCTCTGATAACTGGCTTCGCCAGTGATATAACGTTTTGGTACAAATATCTAACCGTTCAGCGACTTCAGCAACTGAATATCCACGCTCAGTAATTTGTTTAACAGCCGCTGCTTTAAACTCTTGGGTATAACGCTTGCCTTTGCTCATAAAACACCTCTTATTAGAAGTTACAATGTAACTCATTGGGTGTCTAGCAAACTATGGGAAGTCCATTATTTATATAAAAAAATAATAGAGTTAGATGTAATTTGTATTTTTGATGATGTAATGGGTACGGAGAGGGATTTAGTTGGTTTTGAAAAAACTTCATTTATAAATAAACATGAAGAGATGGTGCATATTGCTTGTAAAAAAAATATTAGTTCAAAAAATGAATTGATGAAATTGATTTTTGCATCAAAGGTGAGTTGGCATTTTGTATGTGTAATTGCTTATACGGATAAAGGTTTTACGACCCCTGAATATTATGAGACTGACTCTCTAAAAGTAAAGGAGGTTGTGATAGGTGCATGTGATGGTGAAGCTTTTATAGTGGTAAAAAATCTTTACGAAAAGTAGTTAAACTATGCGCCACACAAAGGCTTACCGATGAATATAAACAAACGCTCTGGCAAGCCCAGTATAATGCCTTTGGTACAACCCAGATAATTACTCAACAAGCAGTCGCTGAACAAATAACGAGTAATCTTCGTTTTCCAGGGCAGTATTTTGATGCAGAAACGGGACTCTATTACAACTGGCACAGATACTATGACCCAGAGATTGGTCAGTCAGAGTGAAATCAATATTATTGGCTGTCGTTTATTATAATTAACTCAGCTCCCTGATCGCATTACTAATCCCATCTAAGCTCAATGGGTACATTCTGTTATCCATCAGCTGCTTAATAAAATCAATTGATTGATAGTAAGGCCAGTGTTCAACAGGTTGTGGGTTGAGCCAGGCGACTTTATCAAAGTGATTTGTTATACGTTGCAACCATGCACTGCCGGGCTCTTCATTGTAGTGCTCTACCGAGCCGCCGGGGTAGGCTATTTCGTATGGGCCCATAGTGGCATCACCTACAAATATCACTTTGTAGTCGCTGGTAAATTTATTAATCAGCGTCATGGTGTCGATGATGTTTGAATGGCGCCGCGCATTGTCTTGCCAAACGTGCTCGTATAAACAGTTATGAAAGTAGTAAAACTCTAAATGTTTAAACTCGCTGTGGGCTGCGCTAAATAGCTCTTCGCAGGTATGAATGTAGTCATCCATCGAGCCGCCAATATCAAACAGCATTAATACTTTAACGGCATTGTGGCGCTCGGGCGTCATTTTTACATCCAGCATGCCGCCTTGTTTGGCGGTAGCGCGAATGGTCTCGTTTAAATCAAGGGTGTCACTTGCGCCTGTGCGGGCAAATTTACGTAATTTTTTAAGGGCCAGTTTAATAGTACGAGAGCCAATTTCGCGATCAGAGTCTAAATTGCGGTATTCGCGCTTATCCCACACTTTTACCGCTTGGCGATTACGGTTACCGTCTTGCCCTATACACACGCCTTCTGGGTTATAGCCGTATGCACCAAAAGGTGATGTACCACCAGTGCCTACCCATTTATTACCGCCTGCGTGGCGCTTTTGTTGCTCTTGTAAACGCTCTTTTAGGGTTTTCATTAGCTCGTCGAGCCCGCCCATGGCTTTTAGCTGGGCTTTTTCTTCATCGCTTAGGTGTTTTTCAAACTCTTTACGCAACCAATCTTTAGGTAAGTTGTGCTGTTGCTTTAAACTTTCGAGCAAATCAAGGTCGGCAATACCGCTAAAGTAGTCGCTGAACGCTTTGTCGAACCGGTCAAAATGGGTTTCGTCTTTTACCATTATGGTGCGGGCTAAATGGTAAAAGCCATCTACATCGGCAAATATAACGCCTTTTTTTAAGGCGTTTATTAAATCGAGTAGCTCGCGCAAGCTTACCGGTAAGCGGTATTTGCGCAGCGTGAAGAAAAACTGTACTAGCATGTTAGCGACGGCTCATAAACGCAAGTTTTTCGATGAGGCTTATGTCTTGCTCATTTTTAAGCAGTGCGCCAAACATCGGCATTAAGCCGCCTTTTTGGGCTTTATCGTGCAGTGTTTTAGCGTCTATATCTTCGGCCATTAAAAGCTTTAACCAATCCAGCAGTTCGCTGGTGGAAGGTTTCTTTTTAAGACCGTTGGCTTCACGTAAGTTAAAAAATACTTCGAGTGCTTGGCGAACTAAATCTTGTTTAACGTTAGGGTAGTGCACATCAACGATTTGCTGCATTTCTTCGCTGCTTGGAAAATCAATATAGTGAAAAAAGCAGCGGCGTAAAAAGGCATCTGGTAGTTCTTTTTCGTTGTTTGACGTGATGATCACAATAGGGCGTTCTTTCGCTACAATGCGCTCGTTAGTTTCGTAAACATGAAACTCCATTTTATCAAGTTCGAGCAGTAAGTCGTTTGGGAACTCGATGTCGGCTTTGTCTATTTCGTCGATTAAAAGCACTGGCCGTTTGCCGTTAAGTTCAGCGTAGTTAAACGCTTGCCACAGTTTACCTTTAACAATGTAGTTGCCAATATTATGTACGCGCTCATCGCCTAATTGGCTGTCGCGTAGGCGCGATACCGCGTCGTATTCATACAAGCCCTGTTGTGCTTTGGTGGTTGATTTAATGTGCCACTGAATAAGCTCGGTATCTAAGCTTTTAGCAAGCTCTTCAGCCAGCATGGTTTTACCTGTACCTGGCTCACCTTTAATTAATAAGGGTTTTTCAAGCATAATAGCGGCATTTACAGCCTGTTTAAGCGAGCTGCTAGCGATGTAGTTGTCGGTAGAATTAAATTGCACGGGTTCCCCTTGCCTGGTCTGATCAGTGTTGTATGTGATTATAATGCCATAGTTAATCTGCAGCTCCAAGGTAGGCAAAGCGTGGAATAGTGTGTCCATCTTTTTCAACGGTTTCTAAAAACATACTTAGTGGGCGTGCCCACATGCCGTAGTCGCCATACAGGGCTTGGTATATAACTAGTTGCTCGTCGGTTTCACTGTGTGTTGCTACGTAAAATACTTTGTATTGTGGGCCTTTGTAGTGTTGATATATCCCTGGTTTGAGGGAAAGCGGTTTTATTGCTGTAGTCATGTTTTGATCTCTTGTATAATTGCGTTTGCTTTTTATTATGCCAAAGAATACACCAACACTATGAATTATATTTCGCTCGATGATCACAAAAAAGCCTGGGTTTTTCGTCATAAGGACCTCCCTGTATCTGAAGAAGACGCTGCGCGTATTAAGCCAATGACCAGCGAACGTGCTGCGGTGCTTTGGAGCACTATGGTGAGCCGCGAGTTCGACCACCCCGATTTTTTTGATAAAACTGATTGGTGCGGTAAAGAAGAAAGCTTTAGCGATGAAGTAAATTGGGAAGATGCGTGGGAAAATGGCGACGAAAGCTTACCGCAAGCCATTTTGGATCATTTAGATTGGCAGGCTAATACCACCGTTTATTTTTGTATGGCACGCGATAACGTTATAGAAACCACCTTTGATGTATTTAAACGTAATTGGCAAAACTTTATGTTTTTAGCTGATGGCAGTTTATTAATTGGTAAAAAGCGTAATACCGTGGTGCAATTTTTAGAAAGCGGCATTGCTAAATTAGGTGAAAAGCCAAGCGCTTAAATTGCCTAGTACGCTTAAAAAATAGCCGCTATTGTGCTATAAAACAGCTACCTAATTGTTTTTTGAGTATAACTATTGGTAGCGAAGAGTCAGCCACTTGCAGCTCAGCAGCAAGAAATATGGCAAAGTGATGCGCAAAAAGTGCTGTATGCACAATTGTGCAATGCGTTTTATCAGCGAGAGGTACAGCGCTTAGTTGCTGAGCCTAATGCCGATAAACTACGCCGTCAATTAAAAAGCTTACCGTATTATATAGAACGGGCGGCCACTTTGGTTGCCAATGGGAGTTCGCCGTTTACGCTCGACTCACAAAATGGCTCTTGGCTTGAAAAACAAAAGCCAACACCGCCAGAGGTTAACGCTCAGGCAAATGAACTTTTTTATAAAAAATATGCCCAAGTGGGGCTAATAGTGCCGGTGTTAATAAATAGCCATGACCAAGTGAGGCTAAGAATAGACAGCATAGATCAAGTAAGCGACAATAAACTGCACTGTAATGAACTAGGCTGGTTTGATTTTTTTGGCAAGGGCCTAGAGCAAGCAAATACGCAGTTGGTAAAACCCAGTAAAATGAGTTTAACAGCGGCGTGTTGCGGGCATCAGTGGCAATTTTCAAAACGCTGCGCACCTAGGTTGCTTTCACTTAGAGAAATGCTATTAGCGGGTAATATTAATTGGCGTAATATAAAACGCCCACGAGCCTAATTTTATTTAAAAACGAATAGGGAGTGTTAAATGCGGTTTTTTCAGCTTGGCCTGTTGTGCTTAGCACTGTTTATACAATACCGACTTTGGTTTGGTCATAACGGGGTGCAAGACTATACGCGTTTAAAAGCAGCCGTGGCTTCTCATCAACAAACTAATGAAAAACTAATTAAGCGCAATAAAGTACTTACCGCCGACATAGAAGATTTAAAGCTTGGCCAAGAAGGCATAGAAGAGCGCGCTCGTAACGAATTAGGAATGATTAAACCGGATGAAACATTTATACGTGTTTTACCGGGCAAACAACATGAAAAATAATAATTCAATAGCTGCCATTGTACCCGCTGCCGGCGTAGGCAGCAGAATGCAGCACAGTGCACCTAAGCAGTATATTAAATTGGCAGGAAAAACTATTTTAGAGCATACGCTCTGTAAGCTTTCGCAATTACAAAGCTTAAGCCAAATAGTTGTAGCCGTTAGTCAAACTGACCCTTATTTTGACTCGCTTGCGCATATAGACTCGCGAATTTTACGCGCCAGCGGCGGGCAAGAGCGAGCAGACTCAGTACTTAATAGCCTATTATTTTTAGAAAATAACCCTCCTGAATGGGTGCTGGTGCACGACGCAGCCCGGCCCTTAGTCACTATTAACGATATTGAAACCTTAATAGCGCATTGTATAGCCGACGACGAAGGCGGTATTTTAGCAAGCAAGGTAAAAGACACCATAAAGCGTGGTAACACGCATAGCGAGCAAACCGTGCCTCGAGATGATTTATGGCAAGCGCTTACACCGCAGTTTTTTAAATATGACGAGCTTAAAAATGCGTTGCAACGTGCGCTTTGTGAGGGCGTAACTATTACCGATGAAGCCAGTGCCATTGAGTGGGCAAATAAACCCGTTAAGCTAATTACAGGGCGCAGCGACAATATTAAAATAACCACGCCGGAGGATTTAGACCTAGCGGGGTTTTTATTAAACAAACAACAAAACGAGCAAGCATTATGATTCGAATTGGCCATGGTTTTGACGTACACAAATTTGGTGGCGAAGGCCCAATAACAATTTGCGGCGAAAAAATAGATTACCCGCAGGGCTTTTTAGCACACTCAGATGGCGATGTTGCTATTCATGCATTATGCGATGCTATTTTAGGCGCGTTGGCAATGGGCGATATTGGTAAGCATTTTCCGGATACGGCGAGCGAATATGAAAATATCGACAGCCGTATTTTACTTCGCCATGTTGTAGGCCTAGCCAAAGAGCAAGGTTATGTACTGGGCAATGGCGATGTCACTATTGTGGCGCAGGCTCCTAAAATGTTGCCACACATTCACGCTATGCGCACTAATTTAGCCAGCGATTTAAATTGCGAGCTTTCACAAATCAATGTTAAAGCGACCACCACTGAAAAGCTCGGCTTTGAAGGGCGTAAAGAAGGTATTTCTAGCCATGCGGTGGTTATTATGAGCAAAGCGCCTGAGAGTACAGCAAACGCATGAGCGATTTAAATTACCTATACGGTGCACCCCTTTCAAAAGCAGACTTTAAAACCGTTGCTGAAGATTTTATGGTTGATGAAGACCTCGGCATAGAATTTACCGGCAGTGGTGAGCATGTATGCTTACAGGTCGTTAAAAAAGGTGAAAACACGCAATATGTGGCCAAGTTAATTGCACAAAAGGCTGGAGTGTCACCGCGCGAAGTAAGCTATGCTGGCATGAAAGACCGTCACGGCGTGTGTAGCCAATGGTTTAGCGTAAAAGTACCCATTAAAAAGCACATTGATTTTAGTGAACTCAATAGCGACAGCATTTTTGTGGTTTCGCAACAGCGCCACGAACGTAAATTACGCACCGGTTGCCACAAAGGAAACCGATTCACAATTACGCTTCGTAATGTAACCCAGCCGCTTGATATTTTATGCCGCATTAATGCCGTACGTGCGGGTGTGCCTAACTACTTTGGCGAGCAGCGCTTTGGCCGCGATGGGCATAATTTAGTTATGGCCGAAAAAATGTTTGCCGGCGAGCGCATTCGCGATAAAAAACTACGCGGTATTATTATCTCCGCTGCCCGTTCACATGTATTTAATCAAATAGTGAGCTTACGTGTTAAAGAGCATGGGTTAGCTAAAACCATGCACCGTGAAGTATTTATGCTAAGCGGTAGTAACGCATTTTTTGAAGATGCAATAAGCGATGAAAACATAGCACGTTTAGCCTCTGGCGATATTATGATGTCGGCTCCTATGGTTGGTAAAAGCGAAAAGGGCTTAACTGATCAAGAAAAAATATGGCTAAAACCATACCAAGCATGGTGTGAGGGCTTAGGCGAATTAGGCCTTAAAAATGAGCGCCGTATGCTGCGCCTCATTCCGCAAGATTTAACCATAGAAACACTAGACGAAACGACTTTAAAATTAAGCTTTGGATTGCCTAAAGGGTGTTTTGCTACCGCACTTTTACGTGAGCTGGTGGATTACACCGATGCAAGCCCTAATGAGCGAAAAGAAAAGGACAGTCAAAATGAAGATACTGCTAAGTAACGACGACGGTGTAAACGCTAAAGGGATTGCTGTTTTATACCAGGCTCTTACGCAAATTGCCGATGTAACCCTTGTAGCCCCTGATCGTAACTGTAGTGGTGCCAGTAACTCGTTAACGTTAATAAACCCACTGCGCTCTACCACGCTTGAAAACGGCTTTATATCGGTTAATGGCACGCCTACTGATTGTGTTCATTTAGGGGTTAATCAGTTAGTAGATGAAACGCCTGATTTAGTCGTAGCAGGTATTAACCACGGCGCTAATTTGGGCGATGATACATTGTATTCAGGCACTGTGGCAGCGGCGACCGAAGGGCGCCATTTAGGCTTGCCTGCTATTGCCGTGTCGCTTTGCTCGCACCATGGTGAGCACTTTGAAACCGCAGCAGCTGTGACCGTTAACATAATTAAAGGGCTGGCATCGCACCCACTGCCTAAAGATCAAATTATCAATGTAAATGTACCCGATATACCTCTAACTGAGCTAAAAGGGGTGCAAGTTACGCGTTTAGGCGCTCGACATAAAGCCGAAACCATGACCAAACAAACTGACCCATGGGGGCGTGATATTTTTTGGTATGGCTCGCTTGGTATTGAAAGCGATGCCGGTGAGGGCACTGATTTTTACGCTGTTAATAATGGCTATGCTTCAGTTACACCGTTAAGTGTTGATATGACAGCAAAAGAAAGTATTGAAGCGGTTGGGCAGTGGTTAGCTGAAATGGAGATAAACCGTGCTGGCTAATTACTCGCGCAGTGCTATTGCGCTTTCTAAGCTGTTAGAGCAAGAAGGGGTAGAAGACAAACAGGTATTAAAAGCCATTGCTGATATACCACGTCATGCCTTTATTGATGATGTACTAAAACACAAGGCGTACGAAAACACGGCGTTGCCAATAGGGCAAGGGCAAACTATTTCGCAGCCTTATATTGTGGCGCGTATGACCGAGCTGCTTCATTTGGCTGGCGTACGCGACAAAGTGTTAGAAATTGGCACAGGCTCTGGTTATCAAACCGCAGTGTTAGCCAAGTGTTTTAATAAGGTGTATTCGGTCGAGCGTATAAAAGCACTGCAATGGCAGGCTAAACGCCGTTTACATCAACTTGATTTATACAATGTAACCATGAAACACGCAGATGGCTGGCAAGGCTGGCAATCGCAGGCCCCATTTAATGGTATTATAGTTACCGCGGCCGCATCGAAAGTACCTCAAGACTTACTTGCACAACTAGCTGATGGCGGTGTACTCCTTGCCCCCATTGGAGAGCAAGAACAAAAATTAACCATGGTTATTCGCCAAGGCGATAGCTTCACAGAGCATGTTATTGCACCAGTTCGGTTTGTCCCTCTCGTCCCTGGTGATATTGAATAGGAATTCACGTTGAAATTGTTTACTAAGTTATACGATATGGCCCTAGTGTGGGCAAAACACCGCTTTGCTGAGCGCTATTTAGCAGCCATGAGCTTTGCTGAGTCTGTTTTTTTTCCGGTACCACCAGATGTAATGCTTGCTCCTATGTCGCTTGCTCAGCCAAGTAAAGCGTGGCGCTTTGCAAGCTTTGCAACAGTTGCTTCAGTACTTGGGGGGATTGTAGGTTACTTTTTAGGTTACTGGTTATTTGAGCCTGTTGTACAGCCCTTTATTGAGCAGGTGCACTGGCAAGAAAAATTTGAAACAGCGCTTACATGGTTTAAAGAGTATGGCGTGTGGGTGGTATTTTTAGCGGGCTTTTCACCTATCCCTTATAAGGTATTTACTATTGGTGCAGGGGTATTACAAATGGCATTTTTACCATTTTTAATAGCGTCTGCCGTTGGCCGTGGTGCGCGTTTCTTTTTAGTTTCTGCTTTAATGAAGTGGGGCGGGGTTAAAATGGAGCAAAAATTACGTCAATATGTTGAAGTACTTGGCTGGGGTTTAGTTATATTAATAGCGGTTGCTTACTTTTTATTACGCTAATTAGCAAAAGTAGTACTTTTTAAATTTCGGAGCAAAACACCTTGAATAGTCAGTACGTATTATATGTAGTTGTATTTATTGCTGTTTTGCTTCCGGGGTGTTCATCTCGCCATATTCCTGCTCCTGTTAGCAGCCTCAATACTAATGTTAATGATTTCCAAAAAGGTATTAACATTAATGGCAATAAATACACAGTACAAAAGGGTGATACTTTATATTCCATTGCCTTTAGTGCAGGCAAAGATTTTAGAACACTTGCAAAAAACAACTCAATTCCATCACCTTATGTTATTTATCCTGGGCAAGTTATTTCGCTTGTAGCCACCAGTAGTCATGCGATTGCTAGCAATTCACCCGTTAAACAAAAAATAGCATCTACTAAAATAAAACAAAAAACTAACAAAAAATTAAAGAAAAATCTTGATCAGCCGAAACAACGAGAGTATGTTCGAAAACAAGCCAATAAAATAGTTAGTAATGCTAAACCTTCGTCGAGCAGTAAAGTAAAGTGGTTTTGGCCTGCAAAGGGCAAAGTGACTAAACGCTTTTCTAATAAGGAAAACGGTTACAAGGGTTTACAGATTACTAACCGTACAGGGGCTTCAGTTTTAGCCGCAGCACAAGGAACGGTGGTGTATGCGGGTAATGCGCTTCGAGGGTACGGTAATTTAATCATTTTGAAACATAATGATGATTACCTAAGTGCTTATGCACATAACTCGAAACTACTTGTTAGAGAAAAGCAGAAAGTTAAGGCAGGACAAAAAATAGCAGAAATGGGCAAGTCAGAATCTTCGGTCACTGCGCTTCGTTTTGAAATTCGCTACCGTGGGCAAGCTGTCAATCCTGCTAAATACCTTCCCTAATTTTTAGGTATTGATAATTGCTCGGGAGAAGGCTTATGGCTAACGCAGCAAAACTTGACAAAAACACCACCGACGAAAAATTTGATGACACCGCAGTAGAAGAAACTGCAGCATTACTTGAAGAGGTTGATAACGAAGAAGAGATATTTGCAAAAGAGGAAGTAACTAAAAATCTTGATGCAACCCAACTTTATTTAGGAGAAATTGGTTTTTCTCCCCTACTTAGCGCTGAAGAAGAAGTCTTTTTTGCCCGCAAATCGCTACGTGGATGTGAAGCATCTCGCAAGCGTATGATTGAAAGTAACCTACGTTTAGTTGTAAAAATTGCCCGCCGTTATAACAACCGAGGATTAGCACTTCTAGATTTAATTGAAGAAGGTAACCTAGGTTTAATTCGCGCTGTTGAAAAGTTTGACCCAGAGCGCGGTTTTAGATTTTCGACTTATGCAACGTGGTGGATACGCCAAACAATTGAACGCGCCATTATGAATCAAACGCGCACAATTCGCCTGCCAATACATGTAGTTAAAGAATTAAATGTTTACTTGCGTACAGCACGCGAGCTGACACAAAAGCTAGACCATGAGCCAACTGCTGAAGAAATTGCTGAAAGCTTAGGTAGACCCGTAGAAGACGTAACTAAAATGCTACGCTTAAACGAAAAAATTGCCTCAGTTGATATGCCAATTGGCGGTGAGAACGACAGCGCACTGTTAGACATTATTGCCGATGAAAAAAGCGCAGGCCCTGAGGGCGAAGTTCAAAACAATGATATTAACAAACATATTGTTGATTGGTTAGGTGAGTTAAACCCTAAACAACGTGAAGTATTAGCGCGTCGCTTTGGTTTACTTGGCTATGAGCCATCAACACTTGAAGATGTTGGCCGCGAAATTGGTTTAACACGAGAGCGCGTAAGACAAATTCAGGTAGAAGCATTACGTCGTTTAAAAGATATTTTACAACAAGAAGGGTTAAGCACAGAAAGTTTGTTTGACCAGTTCTCGTAACTCCCTTTTATACTGTCTATGTGTTTAAAAGCTGAAGGATAAAACCTTCAGCTTTTTTTATGTCTTACGACCCCCAAGAAATACTATTCACTGTGTTATCAGCTTCTTAACCACCGCTCAAGTTAGCTATATTTAAAGCAGAGCCTTTAATTTATAAAGAAGTTCGTGTGCTTGACGCGGCGATAGGTTATCAGGGTCAATGGCACCGAGCTGCTCCTCAACTTCAGAAGGCTCAGGCGCAGGTAACTCATTAGCAAATGAAAACGCCTGCTGCTCAGCATTAGGCGCTGTTACACTTTGGTGGTTTTCGAGCAGTTTAAGCTTTTGTTTTGCTTGGGCTATCACGGCTTTAGGCACGCCGGCAAGCGCTGCGACCTGTAAGCCAAAGCTTTTACTTGCTGCACCATCAAGCACAGTATGCATAAATGCAATGGTGTCGTTGTGCTCTATGGCATCTAAGTGCACATTCACCAGCCCAGTTTTTTGCTCAGCAAGTTCCGTTAATTCAAAGTAGTGCGTAGCAAATAATGTTTTAGCAGATATTTTTTGTGCCAGATGATCAGCCGTTGCATAAGCAAGTGACAAGCCATCGTAGGTACTGGTACCTCTGCCAATTTCATCCATTAATACCAAAGATTGCGCAGTTGCATTATTTAATATTGTGGCGGTTTCTGTCATTTCTACCATGAAAGTAGAGCGACCAGAGGCTAAATCGTCGCTTGCACCAATGCGTGTAAATATACGGTCAATATTACCAATTTTTGCACTATCAGCAGGGACATAACAGCCAATATGCGCCATCAATACGATAAGTGCTGTTTGGCGCATATAGGTTGATTTACCACCCATGTTTGGACCGGTGATAATCAACATTTTACGCTGGCTATTTAGCTCCACAGGGTTGGCAATAAAAGGTTCTTTCATTACTTGCTCTACCACAGGGTGGCGACCTTGTTTAATACTTATATTGTCATCATCGCATAGCTGTGGTTTAGCATAGTTAAGCGTTTGGGCTCGCTCTGCTAAGTTATTCAATACATCTAAATCAGCTAATGCGCCAGCCATCATTTGAAGCTGTTCAATATGCGGGGCTATAAACTCAAATAGCTCTTCATATAATTGTTTTTCAAGCGCAAGAGCTTTTGATTGGCTGCCAAGCACTTTGTCTTCGTGCTCTTTTAGTTCAGGTATTATGTAGCGTTCATTATTTTTAAGCGTTTGGCGGCGAATATAATCAGCAGGTACTAAGTGTGAATTTGCACGACTTACCTCGATAAAAAAGCCATGTACCTTGTTATAGCCAATTTTTAATGTGCTGATCCCGGTGCGCTCGCGCTCTCTAAGTTCTAGTTGCTCAAGTATATCAGTAGCGCCTTTACTCAAGTTTCGCCATTCATCGAGTTCGCTGTTGTAGCCTGGTGCAATAACGCCCCCATCGCGAATTAGGACCGGTGGGTTATCAATAACAGCACGCTCAAGTAAAGCTTGTAGTTCAGGCAGCTCTGGAGAATGGCGAACAATGCTAGCGATACGCTCATCATTAGCATCGTTTAATAATGCGTGCAGTGGTGCGAGTGCTTGTAGGGCACTGCGCAGTCGGGTTAAATCGCGCGGGCGTGCGGTGCATAAAGCAAGACGTGCTATTACGCGTTCTATGTCACCAATTTCTTTTAATGAGTCGTGTAACTCGCCATATAACTGCACATCTAAAATAGCGCTAATGGCATTTAAACGTGAATTAAGCTCATTTTTATTACGCACAGGTGTATGAATACGGCGTTTAAGTAAACGCGACCCCATGGCCGTAGCGGTTTTATCAAGTACCTGCGCTAAGGTGTTTTCAAAGCCGCCCGATAAATTAACGGTTAGTTCTAAATTTTTTCGCGTTGCTGCATCTAATATAACTGCGTGCTCGTTATGCTCAAGCGTAATAGCGCGAATGTGAGGTAGGGCAATACGCTGTGTATCTTTTACGTATTGCATTAAACAACCCGCAGCGACCAAAGCAGCATGCGCTTTATCTACACCAAAACCCACTAAATCTTTGGTGCCAAACTGCTCGCACAGTAAGTGTTGAGCGGTGTCTAGGTCAAACTCCCACTCAGGGCGTCGCCGTGCCCCTTTTATATGCTCAATTAAGTGTGTGTTTTCAAAGCTTTCACAGTATAAAAGCTCAGCGGGTGCTAAGCGCTGTAGGGTTGAAGTAAATGCTTCGTCGGTGTTAACTTCAACTACGTTGAAACGCCCTGAATTTATATCAAGGTAGGCAATACCGTATAGCCCTTTTTTATTTTGCCATACGCTAGTGAGTAAGTTATCTTGGCGTTCTTGCAATAGCGCTTCATCTGAAATAGTACCCGGAGTAACGATACGTACGACTTTGCGCTCTACTGGCCCTTTACTGGTTGCAGGATCGCCAACTTGCTCACATATAGCAACCGATTCGCCCATTTGCACTAAACGAGCTAAATAGTTTTCTACTGCATGATAAGGGACACCCGCCATAGGGATAGGATCGCCGCCGGCTTTACCGCGATGCGTTTGCGAAATATCGAGTAGTTGGGCCGCGCGTTTAGCGTCGTCAAAAAAGAGTTCATAAAAATCCCCCATACGATAAAACAATAAAATATCGCGATGCTCTGATTTTATTTTTAGATACTGCTGCATCATAGGGGTTTGTTGTTTTATAGTGTGCGGTGCATAAAGATCAAACGACATGTATTTACCCAAAGGCTGAATATGGAATTACATCAAGAGATTAAAACACTTGCTGCGCAATTGGGCGTTATTTTAACGGATAAACGCTTATGGATCACTACCGCTGAATCATGTACTGGTGGCGGGGTGAGTTATGCGCTTACAGATACGCCAGGTAGCTCAGGTTATTTGGGCCGCGCATTTGTTACTTATAGTAATGAAGCTAAGCATGAACTGCTTAATGTGGCCAATACTACGCTAGAGCAATTTGGTGCGGTGAGTGAGCAAACAGTAAAAGAGATGGCTTTTGGTGCCGCAAGCGTAGCCAAAGCTGATGTTGCAGTGGCAATTTCGGGCATTGCAGGTCCAGGTGGCGCTACGTCCGATAAACCAGTTGGCTTTGTGTGGTTTTGCATACAAATTGCCAATGAACAATTTACGTTTAAGCAAATATTTAACGGCGATAGAGCGCAAGTTAGAATGCAAGCTATTGAATTTGCATTGAAAAGTACGATCGAGAAGATAAAATTATAAATTTCACTTGATACTGTGATTTCATACAGTATACTTGTTCGCATTAGCCGGATTTGGAGAACAGAATGAACGATAATAAACAAAAAGCGCTGGACGCTGCACTATCACAAATTGAGCGTCAATTTGGTAAAGGATCAATTATGAAACTGGGCGATAACAAAGCCCTAAATATTGATGCTGTATCTACAGGCTCACTTGGGATTGATATTGCTTTAGGCATAGGCGGTTTGCCTATGGGGCGTATTGTTGAAGTGTATGGCCCTGAGTCTTCAGGTAAAACAACGCTTACTTTGCAAGTTATCGCGCAGGCTCAAAAAGAAGGCAAAACATGTGCCTTTGTTGATGCTGAGCATGCTCTTGATCCGGTATACGCACAAAAGTTAGGTGTTAACATTGATGAGCTGTTAGTTTCTCAGCCAGATACCGGTGAGCAAGCACTAGAAATTTGTGACATGTTAGTACGTTCAAGTGCTGTAGATGTTGTTATTGTCGATTCTGTTGCAGCGCTTACACCAAAAGCTGAAATTGAAGGCGACATGGGCGACTCGCACATGGGCTTACAAGCACGTTTAATGTCGCAAGCACTACGTAAGCTTACAGGTAATATTAAACGTTCTAACACGCTATGTATTTTCATTAACCAAATTCGTATGAAAATTGGTGTAATGTTTGGTAACCCTGAAACAACAACCGGTGGTAATGCACTTAAGTTTTACGCGTCAGTGCGTATTGATATTCGTCGAATTGGTTCTGTAAAGGAAGGCGATGAGGTAGTCGGTAACGAAACCCGCGTTAAAGTAGTTAAAAACAAAGTTGCACCACCGTTTAAACAAGCTGAGTTCATCATTATGTATGGTGAAGGTATTTCTAAACAAGGTGAGTTAATTGATTTAGGTGTTAAGCACAAAATTGTTGAAAAAGCAGGTGCTTGGTACAGCTACAACGGCAATAAAGTAGGCCAAGGTAAATCAAACTCTATTAAGTTTTTGAAAGAAAACGTAGAAATTGCAGATGAAATTGAAGGTAAGTTACGTGATATGTTGCTATTAAAAGCAACGGTTGAGCCAGAAGATGGCGAAGACGTATTAGGCGCTGAGTCTGACCTTTAAGTGTAAACGTTCTCTAAGCTTGATTTGACCCGAGCTTTAAAGGTGCTAACCAGCAATGGTTAGCGCCTTTTTGTGTTTAAAGCACGCTAAAACTATAACCTTACAAGCTTTAACAGATGCAGTTTAAATAGCACTTAGCCATATTTACAGTGAGGCTGGCTAACAAGTTCGCGTTTTAATTGAGGCGCGTAATAAAAGCATGGTATTGCTAGTACTTTGCATAAGGTAGATAGCGCAAGAAGGGTGGATATGCGCTTTAACTTAAAGGGGCTTAAAACAAAAACGGCACTAAAAAGTGCCGTTTAATTTTAAAAGCCGTACTTTAAAAAAGCGACTTATAGCTGCCAGTTTACAGATAGCGCGTAGTTACGCGGCGCACCGTAATAACCTTGAGCCCAGTATAGGCTGTGTAGGTATTTTTCATCTGTGGTGTTATTAACGTTAAAAGTAACCCCAACGTTTTCTGTAATTTTGTAGTTAGCCATTAAATCAAGAATACCGTAAGCATCTTGGTTCGTGGTTACAAGTGCAGCGCCGGTTGCATCTTCAACTTGTACGCGGCTAACCGAGTCTTGCCAACGATAATTTGCACCAAAAGTTAAGCCTTCAACAAATGGAACTTGGTAAGTTGCAGCCAGTTTTAGCTGATTCTCTGGCGTGTAATCTTCAACTAAATCATCACCCTCAATACTTAAGTTACTAAAGCTGATGCTTGCACTTAAATCGTCGGTTACTTTACCACTTAGCTCAATTTCAAACCCATCACTGTTAATACCATCAGCGGCATAGTAACGAGAATTTGGTGCTGTGTTTGCTATTTCAACGGCAAGTCCTTCCTGTTTTGCATCAAAGTATGCAAAGGTGACAAATACTTGATCGTCTAAAAGCTGTGCTTTTAAACCAATCTCGCTACTTTTACCTGTTATTGGTGCAAGCTGCTCATTGTTGATATCTAGTTCTTTTTGCGGCACAAAGGTTTCAGTGTAACTTGCATAAGCTGAAAGTGATTCATTGAAATCGTATACAGCTCCAACATACGGAATAACTTCGCTGTCGTTACGTGTTTGTTCTACACCATAAGCACTACCAGAAGTTTCCCAATCAGTGTAACGCACACCGGCTAGTACGCTTAATGGTTCACCTAACTTTATACGTGTAGATATATAAGCTGATTGCTGTTTGTTTTCTATGTCACTGCCATTTAAGCCATCAGCAAGGGTTGCTTCAGGTACTACGCCATCCCACGTATCAAGCGAAGGCATGGCTGGGAAGCCGTTGCCCGTGGTGTAATCGTAAAGCGACTGTTCGTTATAGTCCATTTTTGCTTGGCTAACACCAAATGACAGGTCGTGTTCTTGGCCAAATAAATCAAATTTACCGCTGGCGTATAAATCAAACAGGTCGTGCTTATCTTCGTAGTCGTAACGGCTTGCGTAACCGGTTAAACCAAGGCCAGTTTCGCTATCTGGTGTACCGAATACGTAAAATAGTTCTGAGTCTTGCTCGTTTTCTATGTGTGCATAACGCGCTATTGCAACCCACGTAGCCGATAGGTTTTGCTCAAGTGTTACATATACTTGCTCAGCGCTGTTATCCCAGTAAGACCAATCAGATGCCGTACTTGTAGAGGCGTCGTAGTTTGTTGCTGTGCCATCGGTGTAATAAAGAGGGAGTGCGCCCCAAAGTGGGCTATCGGCATCTTTTTGTTGGTTAACATAGTTGATGCTTAATGTCGTGTCGTCGGTTAGCTTGCCTTCGTAAGCAAGATAAGCAATTGTTTTATCTGTTTCGTAACGATCTAGGTATGACTCCGCTTTTTGCTTGGTAAATACGGCGCGTACAGCGTGGTCGTCGTTAATTGGCGTTGAAACATCTACTTCTAAACGTTTGTTGTTCCATGAACCATACGATGCAGATGCATGCGCTTGAGTTATGTAAGTTGGTTTTTTTAATACCATATTTACGGTTGCTGATGGGTTACCTGCGCCAGTCATAAGGCCGTTTGCACCACGTACAATTTCTACACGGTCGTAAATAGACGTATCTAAAGTGCCCTGAATAGAGCCTGAGCTTTGAGGGATGCCTAAACCATCAACCTGAAAGTTTGTTATTTCAAAGCCACGGGCTTTAAAATAAGTACGGTCAGTTTCTATTTGTTCTACAGTTACACCGGGGGTGCTCTCTAGCACTGAGTTAATATCATCTAATGAAAAATCATCCATTAAAGCGCGAGAAACAACAGAAATACTTTGTGGGGTTTCTTTGATTGTTAGGCCTAATTTTGTAGCAGATTGCGCATCTTCGGTGATGTAGTTTTTATGATGCTGGCCATATACTGCTATTTTTTCTAATGAGTCATCTGTATTTGTTGTAGTTTCTTGTGCAAATGCATGACCAGATAAAACAAGTGAAGTAATAAGGCTTAGCTTAGATAAACGCAAAATTTGTTGGGACGACATGTGTTTTTCCAATAGGTTCAAAAAAGAAGTGCATAACATAATCTAAATGAGAGTGATTTTCAATAACGTGTTTGTTGTTTGTGCAAAATAATTAATAGTTATCCGAAATTGTGGGAATTTAGTGGATTTTAGCAACTAAATAGCCACTTAGTTTAGCGCTAAGGTAATATTACTTAATCGCAAAGAGAGTGTTATTTCTGTACAAACTTTTATCTGAGCTCTTCCAAATGCTGCTATTTAAGCTTGTTTAATCGCTAACCGTGTTTAATTTACTGAAAATCTCAGACAAAAAAGCACCCTTAAATACCATTACTATCACAGTACTATTAAACCTTTTAAACAAAGTTCAAATTGTATAGCTAAAAAAAGCGGCCTAAGCCGCTTTATTGTGATCACTATGTTTAATTAAAAATTGTATTTTACAGAAAATTGTAAGCGCTCTAAATCGCCGTCAATACCACTTTCTGTTTCGCGCTCGGCATGTTTAAACTCTGCACCAAATGTTAAACGCTTAACCGGTGAGTATAAAATGTTTGCACTAAAGCTTTGGCTTGATTCAACAGGGTCGCCTGATATTGTTAATAGATCGGTGTTGTTGTCAGCACTAAAGAAAGAATATAAGAAAGTTGAGCGCCACTGGCTTGTCCATTTATGTTGATAAGCAACAAAACCAGATGTTGAGTCTATTGCATCTAGTTCATCGCCATTAAGCACTGCACCATGGGCAACATTTAAGCCCACGTAACGGCCAAGGCCTTTACCTTGTGTAAGCATAAATTTAAGATAGTCTTCGCCAAAATTTACACGGCCCGAAGCGCTAATACCAAAGGAGGTTTCATCAGCGTCAACATCGCCTACTTTATAAGTAAGTTGGCGAGCAAGTGCTGCAACTACAAAGTTACCCCAATCGGCGTTGTGTGTGTAGCGCGCAGTAAAATCAGGAAGTGACGCATCATCTGTTTCTACACGTGCGCCACCTTGAGTGGTAATTGTGCTTTCTGGGTTTTCTAGTGAGAACGACCAAGCACCGGTTGTGTACTTAATTTGCGTTTGGCGAACAAAAACAGTGCCTTCAGCAGGGCCTACAAAATCAAGTGTTTCTGCAAGTGCACCCACGTTTTGAAAGTTTGACCATGTTTGACCAAATAACCAGCCATCGTAAGTTACAAATGCATGGCGAATACGTGGAGCATAAGAGTTTGATACGCGCTCGTTACCGCCAGGTGCAGATGCTAAAAAGTCTAACTCAATTTTAGTTTTAACTGTTTTACCGTTATCCATTAACGTTGACGTACCAAAGTTAAAACGTGACTCACGTGCATGCATATCAAATACGGCATCCGAATCATCGTCATCGCCTACTGGCAGTGTGCTTGGTACGTAAAAATCACGCCCTACATTTGAGCCATCAGGAGCGCCTGCAGAGTAATCACTCCACATTGTATCTAGCTTAATGTATCCGCCGTAAGTAAATTCGGTGTTACCTACTTTAGCTGCAGTTGCCGCATAAGCTGTGCTTGTTAAAGCACATAATACAGCACTCGCTGCAAGAGTTTTTAATGGGGTAAATTTCATTGTGGTGTCCTTTAAAGGCTACTTGTTGTTTGTTGCTTTTTAAACGTTCAAATGTATTACTTGCTACAGGTATTACTTACGAATAAAAATTTATTTATCTTGCATCACGCTATGAGTTCGTTAAATAAGTGTTTAACTTGCATGGCTGCATCATTATTTTTTAATGTCCGAAAACCACTTTTAAATATGTGCAAAATTTACTCAATTACCTATTGGTCTATAAGACGAAGGTTTAAGAGTAATTCAATGGCCACTTACTTATATTTAACATACTGTATTTCTATGTAAAAAAGTCATGAGCGGCGAGATTATAAACCACAAAATGTTAATTAGAAGGGTTGTACAACTAAGGTCTAATACTTAATAAAGTACTGCTGAGTAATCCTTTAATCATGGCAAGTTATTAAAATGGAGACTGAGATGTCACAAAGTATCTATCCTGTTCCTGCACATATTGAAAAAACGACGTTAGTTGATAACGAAAAATATAATACACTCTACAAACAGTCGATTGATGACCCACAAGGGTTTTGGCGTGAACATGGCCAGCGCTTAGATTGGTTTACTCCGTATACTAAAGTAAAAAACACCTCATTTGATAAAGGCCATATCGATATAAAATGGTACGAAGATGGCGTTTTAAATGCCTCTTATAACTGTATTGACCGCCATTTAAAAACCAAAGCCGATAAAGTTGCGCTTATTTGGGAAGGAGACAACCCAAACCAAAGTGAAAATATTACCTACCAACAATTACATGATGAAGTGGCGCGCTTTGCTAATGGTTTAAAAAAACTGGGCGTACAAAAAGGTGACCGAGTTGCTATTTATATGCCGATGACGCCGCAAGCCATTTACGCCATGCAGGCCTGTGCACGTATTGGTGCTATTCACTCGGTTGTATTTGGTGGTTTTTCTCCCTCTGCCATTGCAGATCGAATTAAAGATTCAGGCGCTAAAGTGGTGATCACATCCGATGAAGGCCGCCGAGCTGGTAATTGTGTTCCTTTAAAAGCGAATGTTGATGAAGCCGTAGCACAAGAGTCGGTGACAAGCATTGAACACGTTATTGTACATCAGCTAACCGGTGGCGAAGTTGATTGGAACGAGCACGATATTTGGTGGCATGAGCTTGTTGCCGACCAACCGGCGCAGTGCGAACCGGAGCCAATGAATGCAGAAGATCCACTCTTTATTTTATATACTTCGGGCTCTACCGGCCAACCAAAAGGGGTTGTGCATACTACAGGGGGTTACTTAGTTTACTCATCAATGACCCACGAATACGTATTTGATTTACAAGAAGACGACGTATATTGGTGTAGCGCCGATGTAGGTTGGATCACCGGCCACAGCTATATTGCTTATGGCCCACTGGTTAATGGCTGTACGCAAGTGGTATTTGAAGGTGTGCCTACCTACCCAACCGCAGGGCGCATGGGTGAGGTGATTGATAAGCACGGCGTAACCATTTTATATACTGCACCAACCGCTATTCGAGCGTTAATGGCCAAAGGCGATGAGCCAACCGCGTCATCTAATCGTCAAAGTTTACGCATTTTAGGCTCGGTGGGAGAACCCATCAACCCTGAAGCATGGACGTGGTATTACGAAAATATTGGTAATGCTAATTGCCCAATCGTAGATACGTGGTGGCAAACCGAAACGGGCGGCATTATGATCACCCCACTGCCTGGTGCCACCCAAACTAAGCCAGGTTCAGCAACGCATCCGTTTTTTGGTATTGCGCCGGCTCTATTTGATGCAGAGGGTAATACACTAGAAGGTGCCGTTGACGGTAATTTAGTGATATTAGATAGCTGGCCTTCACAAGCGCGTACTGTTTATGGCGACCACGAACGTTTTGAACAAACCTATTTTAGTGCTTACCCCGGTGTTTACTTTACAGGTGACGGCTGTCGTCGTGATGAAGATGGCTATTACTGGATCACAGGGCGTGTTGATGACGTGCTTAATGTATCAGGGCATCGCTTAGGTACCGCTGAAATAGAAAGCGCGCTAGTAGCGCATGAAGCTGTAGCAGAGGCCGCCGTAGTAGGTTATCCGCATGATATTAAAGGCCAAGGTATTTATGTTTACATTACGCCAAATGAAGGCGTTACTGTAAGTGATGAGCTGACAACTCAAGTCCGTAATTGGGTACGTAAAGAGCTAAGCCCAATAGCTTCCCCTGATATGATTCAATGGTCGCCTGGCTTACCAAAAACGCGTTCAGGTAAGATTATGCGTCGAATTTTACGTAAAATAGCCGCAAATGAACATCAACAGCTAGGGGACACATCAACACTTGCAGACCCAACCGTGGTAGATGAGCTCATAGAAAACCGATTAAATCGTTAAATGCGCGTTAAAAACTTGATTACAAGTTGATTCTAAACGTAGTATATCGGCTGTCAGTAAGTACTTTATACCTTATTGGCAGCCGAATTTATTAGGAGCGAACCATGAGTCAGTTTTTAATAGCGGATGATCATCCGTTATTTCGCGAGGCACTAAAAGGAGCATTAAGTGCTAAGTTTGACGATTTAGAGGTATTTGAATCATCAGATTTTGACAGCACACTGCAAGTACTTAGCGAACAAGAAGATCTTGATATATTACTGCTAGATTTACACATGCCAGGTAATGGTGATTTATATGGCCTGATCCGCATTCGCGAAGACTACCCAAGCTTACCCATAGCGGTTGTCTCAGGAAGTGAAGACATAAACATAGTGTCTAAGGTAATGGGTTATGGCGCAATGGGCTTTATTCCTAAGTCATCATCTTCAGATGATATTGCTAATGCTATAAACCAAATACTAGAAGGCGATACGTGGCTTCCAAAAGAGTTAAAAAATAAAGTAGCCGAAATAGAAGGAGAAGACAGAGAAATTGCCGCGCAGGTTGCATCGTTAACGCCGCAGCAATATCGTGTATTGCAATACCTTCATGAAGGGTTACTAAACAAACAAATAGCGTACGAACTACATATTTCTGAGGCAACAGTCAAAGCACATATTACCGCAATTTTTAGAAAACTTGGCGTTTACAACCGTACTCAAGCCGTTCTTATTGCAGCTAAACTACAACTAGAACCAATAGAGCAAGCTTAAAATATTAAAAGCGCTAAAATCTGTTTATCGTTAGGCAAAGCCGCGCCTAGCTAATGAGCTTATTGCCTGTTAATAGGTGATAAGCGCTTACAAATACCAGATATGCGCTGCTCTGGGTGATATGGCAAGACTGAAAAAACTTCAATCCACAAAAGCCAATACACTCAAGCAGCGCTTTTTAAACTTAAAACCTACACGTCATTTACCTTTTATACATGATCTCTTTTGCAAACAATGCTAGGTTAGCGCAATTTTGTAATTTATAGAGCCAAGTATGACAGACTCCACACACTCACCTAATAATCAACCTAAAGACAATAACGGTTTATTTAATCGCTTTTTAGCAACCGTTGAGTTTTTAGGAAATATGCTTCCTCATCCCATTACTTTATTTGCGATATTTGCGGTTTCAATTGTGCTAATAAGTGGTATTGCCGATTGGTTTGGGCTAAGCGCAATTGACCCAAGACCGATTGGGGCAGCAGGGCGTGCGCCTGATGGAGTAATTGAAGTTGTTAGTTTACTCAGTGCTGAGGGGCTACAGCGTATTATGGCTGGCTTGGTTACTAACTTTACCGGTTTTGCGCCTTTAGGCACTGTTTTAGTGGCACTACTTGGGGTAAGTGTTGCAGAGCATTCAGGGCTACTCTCTGCTGCTATGCGAGGCATGGTTATGGGCGCGTCAAAGCGTTTAGTTACCTTTATGGTGGTGTTTGCGGCCATAATGTCTAACACAGCTTCTGAGCTTGGCTATGTGGTGTTAATTCCGCTTGCAGCCATGATATTTCATAGTTTGGGGCGCCACCCTTTAGCTGGCTTAGCGGCTGCTTTTGCCGGTGTTTCTGGCGGCTATAGCGCTAATTTACTACTTGGCACAATAGACCCATTATTAGCAGGTATAACTACGCCTGCAGCGCAAATGATTGACCCAACGTACGAGGTTGGCGCCGAGGCTAACTGGTATTTCATGATGATATCAGTATTACTTATTGCCGCACTGGGTACACTCGTAACCGAAAAAATAGTAGAGCCGCGTTTAGGTAAATATAACCCCGATGAAGCCAGTATCGACTTGTCACAAAACAATATTGATACACTTACCGCGTTAGAAAAAACCGGTCTAAAATGGGCGGGTGTTGCTCTATTAGTGGTGCTGTCGTTATTTGCTTGGACGATTATTCCTGCCGATGGTATTTTACGCCACCCAGAAACAGGCCAAGTGGCAGGCTCGCCTTTTTTAAAAGGAATAGTCGCAATTATATTTGTAACTTTTAGTGTGCCAGGCTTTGTTTACGGGCGTGTTGTTGGCAGCATGAAAAACGATAAAGACATTATTAACGCAATGAGCAAAAGCATGAGCTCAATGGGTTTATATATAGTATTAGTATTTTTTGCAGCCCAGTTTGTGGCCTTTTTTAAATGGACTAATTTAGGCACTATTTTGGCAATTAATGGTGCAGCACTATTACAAGCGTTAAACCTTACCGGCCCAGAAGTGTTTGTATTGTTTATATTAATGTGTGCAATGGTTAACTTGAGTTTAGGCTCGTCATCGGCGCAGTGGGCGATTACAGCCCCTATTTTTGTGCCTATGCTTATGCTTATTGGTTACGCGCCAGAAACCATTCAAGCGGCGTATCGTATTGGTGACTCTGTGACTAACTTAATCACCCCAATGATGAGCTATTTTGGCTTAATTTTAGCGGTAGCAGTTAAATATAAAAAAGACATGGGTATAGGAACGTTAGTGGCCACCATGTTGCCATACAGTATTGTGTTTTTTATCGGTTGGGTCATTTTATTTTACGTATGGGTGTTTGCTTTAGGCTTGCCAGTAGGGCCTGAGTCACCTATTTATTACACACCTTAATGGTGGATGCCAATTTACAATTAAATACGGTGTCGGATAAAACACAGCACAGCTAATATCTGACTCTAATTAAGCTGTTAGGCATAAAAAAGCCAGCAAAAGGGGAGAGCCCTATTGCTGGCTTTATAGTATGTAAAAAGGGGTCTTAGCTAAATACCACGGTTTTATTACCGTTAATAAATAGTTTGTGTTCAGAAGCTAGTTGTAAGGCTTTACTAAACACTGTTTTTTCTACGTCTTTACCCATTTTAGCCATCATTTCAGCGGTGTTAGCGTGTGTTACGCTGGTGACATCTTGTAAAATAATAGGGCCTTCATCTAGCTCATTATTTACAAAGTGAGCCGTAGCACCAATAATTTTTACGCCGCGCTCAAATGCTTGATGATACGGTTTAGCGCCAATAAAGGCCGGTAAAAACGAGTGGTGAATATTAATAATTTTGTTCTCAAAGCGACCCACAAATTCAGGGCTTAGTATGCGCATGTATTTTGCTAAGCCAATAATGTCAGGGTTATAAGAGGCAATTAAATCACCTACTTTTTCATCATGCTCGGCGCGACTTAGGCCTACGTGCGAAACAACATGAAAAGGCACATCAAAGCCTTTTGCTAATGGCTCTAAATCTGGGTAGTTGGCAATCACAGCTAATACTTCAATATTTAACGCTTGCTCAAACTGTTTAAGTAATACAGACCCTAAGCAATGTGCTTCTTTTGTTGCAAGCAGTACCACTTTAGTTTTTGTATCATCATGTAGAGCAAGTTGTGCACCCTCAGGTAATAAAGCGCGTAATTGCGATAAAAAGTCACTTTGTGGCTCGCCGGTTAGTTCAGTGCGCATAAAAAAGCGCTTGGCGTCTTTATCTACAAATTCGTTATTACGTGTAATATTTAAATTGTGCGCGTGGCAAAGCCCTGTAATTTTGGCGATTAGGCCTACATCGTCGGCACATTGGGTGGTTAGTATATAGCTCATTTTCCTCATTCTTACCCAGTTTATAATTGCTTCATTATTTGGTTTTTAACGCATAAAGCAAGGGGTTTATGCGTAAATTTAGAATTAATCGGTCAAATAGGTATAAATGATTCAATAAAGTGAAGGACAATTAAAAATACGTTAATAATAAGGCAGATAAACACCATAAATTTTAACAAGCGGGTATTTAAAAAAGGTTTAGCGGTAAGTAATTAGTGCGCGCACGGTTTGTAACCTAGTTGCCTAGATTACAAACCGTGGCGCAGTTTAGCTTTTACAAATATAGCAAAGCGATTATTAAGCTTTAGGCTCTGGTGTTAAGTTCTCTTCTTGCCTTAGGTAACCAGCGGCCTCTTCATCTTCTTTTGTTATTGCTTGCTGAGTAGGTATTGCACGGGTTTGTTGGTTTAATTGATGTATTTGCGATGCATTGCCTAAATCGCGCTCACTGGTAATTGAAGCAATCGATTCGCGGTCTTTTAGAAAGGCAATTACATCATTTTTAATGGCTTGTAATTGACCTTCATCTTTGTGCATTTCCATTATATGGCGAGGATGCTCAAGGTTTTTCATACCGGTGGCAGCAAACGTGCTCGTAATAACACGAGAGACAATGACCCATGGCGTGATACTGCTGCGCACTAAGGTGTTTTCTGAGCGGGTGCTGTCATGAATACCTGTCCCCGTTGAAATTTTAGATTCGGTAAATGTGCCTTCACATTTAAAGTACACAAGTAATGATTCAAACTGCATTTCGGCAAAAAATAAATGAGCACAGTTAGCCAATAAACGAGCAAAGGCTTTAATAATCACTGCTATTATTAAAATATGAACACTGCTCATTAGTAAGCTACTAAACTGTATAACGTTTTGATTATTAAACGCTTGCTGTAAATTATTAATATTAGCGCTATCTATGTAGTAATAAATATCTATTAATGAATAGGCTAACAACACCGTTAATACTAATGCCACAATATAAAGTAAATTAGCACTTATTAGCGCAACTAATCTGGCTAGGGTAAAGTTTTTACCTAGCTCCATAGCGTGTAGCTTAGGCTGAACCTCTTGAATCATTTCGCCTTTAAAACCGCCTTTACCTTCTATTTGCTCTTGCAGTTTTGGGTCTAGCTCGCGGTAAACTCTATTAGGCACTTCTTTGTAGCGTCTATTTGCCATGACAAGATTATCAAGGTTTATAAATACTTCATCAGGGTGAACAGACTCTTGCCAGTTTTCACGTAATTCTGACACTTCGGCGGTAGGGGTCACTGCGTTTAAGCGTGCTTTGATCATTGTAAATACTAATGCGCAGCTTAACGTTGCTAATATAATAATGGCAATGAGGTATATGCCAGCATGCAAGTTTGGCAGTTGTGCCATCCACGCGTCTATTTCTTGTTTGCTGATATGTTGCTCTTGCATTAGCCACGACATAGAAAGGCCAATAACAATAGGCAAAATAAACGACAACGAAATAATTTTAGCTAATGTACCGCCTCCCAGCGCTTCAATGTTTCTTTCAGCATTGCGAGAGATAGGTTTGCTACTTGAGCGCCAAGAAAAAAGCACATAAAACATTAAAATAGCACTGTAAACCGGAAAGGCTAATTCGCCAGCTTCCCCAGTAAAGCCCGACAGCGAAACAAACGCTACAAGCCCATAAGCAATTAAGGCAACAAGCGTGCTCACCCATGAGCCAAATAATCGCTGCGCAACATTTCGAATTGGGTAAGGTAAAAATAACAGTTTGGGAATTAAGCTGTGTAACAAACGAGATAAAAATCCGTTAGGCTCTTTAAAGGTACTGTTTTTACGACCAACCAGCATTTCTTCGAGTGATTGGGCTTTATAGGCTACTTCTTTTTTTTCTTCTTGCGCGGTAGAGCTCTCAGACTTACTAAAATTATACGCAAGCGATGTAGGGTGGTTTCTGCCTACAAAGTACTTTAAGGTGGCATAAATACCTGACGATAAAGAGCGAATACCCAGCGCTAAAATAAACATGCCAAATAGCATTAAAATCCAGCCTGCGGTGGTACTTTCTTTCACCGAGCTTGCAGCTATAACAAGTAAACTTACGCCTGCTACCGACTCAATAATACCTCTTAGCGCGGTTACTTTACCTTCCAACTTAAAGGGGTTTTTTAACCCAAGATCAATAGAACCATAATCAAATGCCATTGTATGCTCCTTGTAAACAGCACATTATTTAAGGGGGGTTACCAGTTTTGCAATAATACTTAATCATTTGCGGGGGCAAACCTAGTGTAAGCTATGTTTTTCCGGGCTCAAATAGACTAATTAATTAAGCGAGTTGGTATTATTATCCGTGTATATTTTGGCCAAAATGAGCATAGCTAAACGGTACCAAAAGGTGCAGTTTATATACTTAAGCAGGTAATTAACTAAACGGATTTTTATATTATTGTTCAATTTTTGATTATATATCAATAACGTTGTTCAGTTTAAGGTTATTTTACAGTGATACCTTTATTGATGATGGTTTAAGTTGCTAGGAGCATAAATGAAACTAATCTACGTAGATGATAATTTACCCGGTATAACCCGTAAGCGTAAAAACAAAACGTGGCTGTACTTTGACCCAATAGGAAAGCAAATTACCGATCAAAAAGTGATTGATCGTTTAAATGCGTTAGCGTTTCCGCCCGCCTACAAAAATGCTTGGTTTTGCCCTGAAGAAAATGGCCATATTTTAGCAACCGGGATAGATAGTAAAGGCCGTAAACAATACCGCTACCATGAAGATTTTAGAGCTCAACAAGAGGCGAAAAAATACCAAGCCTGTGGGGTGTTTGGCAATAAGCTGCCATTACTGCGCGCCCGTTTAGAAAACGATTTACAAGGGGATGAGCTTAGCGTAGAGCGCACATTAGCTGCGGTAGTTAGGCTTATGGACTTAGGTGCATTGCGGGTAGGTAACGAGCGAAATGTAAAGCAAAACAAAAGTTTTGGCGCCACAACCCTGCGCAATCGCCATGCTAAGCTTACGGGTAAAAATATACAGCTACGGTATCGGGCTAAATCGGGCAAAGAGCGCGAGGTAAACATAACCGACAGAGTGCTTAGCCATGTAATTAAAGACCTACAAGATTTACCCGGTCAGCATTTGTTTCAATATATAAGCGATGGAGAGCGTACAAACGTAACCTCTAGTGAAATTAACCAGTATATTCAACAAATAATGGGTGAGGACTTTAGCGCTAAGCACTTTAGAACCTGGCGAGCCAGTGTTATTGCCTTTAAGCAGCTTGTAAAAGCAAAAGGCGCACTTAGTTTAAAAAGTATGCTCGAGAGCGTGTCTGAGCAGCTAGGTAATACGCCCGCTATTGCCCGTAAATCGTATGTTCACCCGGACTTAATTGCCTTGTGTAAAGAGGATGAACAAACCCAAACAGCGTGGCGAGAGTCGCTTTCTTTACCGCGAAAAACAAAATACTTGAGTCGTTATGAGCGTGGCTTTTTGGCCTTTTTAAAAGACTAATTGCTATAGCAACTTTACACACTACAGCAACCAAATTACATAATTGCGTAGTTGAAGTGTTTTTTAATTACCATGTAAAAGTTTAAAAAGTTATTAGATTTCAGTGTTTTGTGTTTTTATTTTATTTTGGCACCTGCATTGCACCTTCAAATTACTGTTAAGCAGTAAGTACAAAAGCATTTATCAATGATATTTAGCGAGGAGGTACAAAGTGAAGGGGTTATTTTCAAAGGCATTGTCTACAAAGGTAAAACACATTACGTTACACGCTACGCTCGCAGGCTGCGTTAGCACCATGCTAACAGGGCAAGCGCTAGGCACTGCAGATCTTGAAAGTGTGGCACTTGCCAACTCTTCATTAACCACTTACAACTCGCAACAACAATTGCAAAATGGCGATTATTATTTTGATCAAAATGCAGCACAGTTAATAGCGCGCACCGAAAAAGCAATTAACTGGTACACAGAAATAGTTAACAGTGGCGGGTTTAGCCCTTTATACACCAATGAGTTGCTTGAACTTGGCAGCACCAGTAAGGCGGTGAGTCAGTTAGCGCTGCGTTTGTATCAAGAGCGTGACTTAACCAGCAATGTATGTGACACCGCAATGTGCACATTTGATAAAACCATTGAGCAGGCTGTGCAACAGTTTCAGCGTCGCCACGGTTTAAAGGTTGATGGGCGAGTAGGCAAGCGCACCTTAGCTAAGCTTAATGTACCCGCTAAGAAAAAATTGGCTAAATTAAAGCTTAACTTTTACCGCATAACTAACTTCGCAGGCTCAAGTGATTCGCAGTATGTGTATGTAAACATACCTGAGTACACATTGCGCTATGTAAAAGCAGGCGAAGTAAAACTACAAAATAACGTTATTGTGGGTAAGCCGAGTTGGGAAACACCTGCCTTTAGTGACGAAATCGAAAAATTTGTAGTAAACCCTGAGTGGCGTATACCAACCTCTATTGCAACCAAAGAAATAGCACCAAAAGTGGCAAAAGATCCTCAGTACCTTGCTAAAAATAATATCGAAATTAGAAAAAACAGCTACCTAGATTCTAAAACAGTTAACCCCAGTAATATTGATTGGCAGGCTATTAAGCCCTATCAGTTTGATCATTTTTTAGTTAAGCGTGCAGGGGATGAAAACCCACTTGGCGAAGTGAAATATCTGTTTCCAAATCCTGAAGCCATTTATGTTCACGATACTCCAGCAAAGCAGCGTTTTAACCAAGCGCAGCGTGCGTTATCACATGGCTGTATAAGGGTTGAAGAGCCATTTTCATTGGCGCGTGAAATAATTAAGCACCAAGGTGAAGAGCGCACCCTTAAGCAAGTGGATAAAGCCAGAGATACCGATACCACTCAAACCTTTTATTTAAATGAGCCCTTACCTATTCATTTGGTGTATTGGACGGCGTGGGTTGATGAAGACATGCTCGTTAATTTTAGAGACGATATTTATCAACATGACGCAAAAGCATTACTTAAAAACGAAGATCAGTCAGTCATTGCTGCATTGATAAAATAGACTATGAGAGGATTTATGCCGTTTATACCGTGTATTTTAGGGGGCGTATTAGCGCTTTGCGTAAGTGTAAGTAGTTATGCCGCCGAGCCCGTGAAAAAAGCACACCCAAGCGTTGATATTCAAAATAAAGCAAATTTTGAAGATGCAGAGTTTAGCCTAAAAATTAACGACATAGTAATGCCGTATTCGGTGTTTTCTGTATTTGTGATGCCTAATGAGGCCGTTGAATTTGAAGTGCTTTACGCACAATCAAAACGACCATATTCATTACTTAATAACCATAGCAATGCCACCTTAACTGATACAAACCGCTGGCAGTGGCATGCGCCTAAAAAGCCTGGCTTAACACGGGTAATTATTGAATCCCCCGACAAAAAGCAACGTATGACAATTAATGTTTTTGTTAAAGTACCTGCAGCTGAAGTACAAGGTGGAAAGCTTAAATATTACCACATTGGTCATTACCCAACGCCCTCACAAATTAAGGATAGTAAGCATTACATAGTGCCCGATGGTTTTGTAAAGGTGACCCCAGAGAACGAAAATATAAAAATATCACCGCATTTTTCTCTTAAAGAATTTGTGAGTAAGCAACGAAGTAAGCACCCTAAATACTTATTTTTACAAAACAAGTTGTTACTTAAACTTGAAAAAATACGCAAAGAGCTGATTTTAGAAAACATACCGGTTAAAAATATGGTGGTAATGAGCGGTTACCGCACCCCTTATTACAACAAAGCCATTGGTAACGTAAAGCTTAGCCGTCATGTGTTTGGCGACGCTGCCGATATATTTATAGATAACGATGGCGACTACCGTATGGATGATATAAACAAAGACGGCAAGCACTCTATTGGTGATGCACAAGCTATGGCTGGTATAGTGGAGTCGCTCGCTAAGCGAGAATCATTTAAAGGCTTACTTGGCGGTTTAGGTGTTTACGGGCCAAAATCGCATCGCGGTGCATTTATACATGTTGATACGCGTGGTTTTAAAGCGCGCTGGGTGAGTAAGTAATATATGTTTCATGGTTAGTAATCACGTTAGCATAAAAAGTATTGGCAATTTTTTTTGCCAATACTAAGCAGGTCATTGTTAAATATTGATTACCTTTTACCTTTTACCTTTTACCTTTTACCTTTTACCTTTTACCTTTTACCTTTTACCTTTTACCTTTTACCTTTTACTTAAAATTTAAGTGCAAAGATTTAACTCAATAACAGCCATGTTATTAAAACACATAAGGTATAAGACTCGTTCAAACCAATTAAGCGAAGGTTGAAGATGTCTGAAATTAAACGGTTCCAAACTTCTTTAAATAGTGCCGACAAAATACAGGCGCTTATAATCCACATTGCTAGCAGTAGCACCATTTTTACTGTGAATGTTTGTATATAAATATCAATAAGGCTATTCCTTTGATATGCATTCCCTACATCAAACGTCATTAACGTATACAACAAGCTAATAGCCCACAAAGCTATGGTTGCAAAGATATTAAAGCGCGTGGTAATTCCTTTTTTCATTAAAGATAAGTCCTTTTTAATTAAAGTTAGCTTTACTTTTGTAAGTTACCATTAATGGTACGGCGGTTCTACTGCAGCATAAAAGTTTCGTACTCAAGCTCTTCAAATTGTTTTGATAGCCAATACAGACCAATTACAGATGTAATTATGGTCGAGAGCGCAAAACCGTAACCATAAAACTGTGGCCCTAATGCAATTGAGGCAATCGTAAATACGATATTGATAAACAAAAACAGCCCAGATAAAAATAATACGGTGGCACGCTTATCTAAGTAAAATAAAATATTTAAAATAGACAAAAATATAACCTGTACACCTACACCCACCACATCAATAAACAGTAATGTTTTATAGTTAGGGTCTATGCCTATAAAGGTCAGTATTTGCTCGCCCCACAGTAATAAGCACGCAACGGTTATACCTTGGATTTTAAATATATCGTAAAGGCCGCCTTGCGCTGTTTGCACCATTTTATCTTTTAGGTAAAAAATTTCTTCAAGCGATGAGCCACCTCTAATGGCGGTATAAAAACGGTCGTATTGTTCTACAAAGTCGGTTTCCATTCTGACTAAAAATACCGCCATTCCTGGAATAATGGTTAAATAGGCTAAAAATATAGGCAAGTCGTAAATAGGGCTTGCTCTTAATGTGCCTATAATTTGAATAGAGGTAGCGGGGGAGTACCAAAAAATAATTTTATCGGCCCACACGCCTATGTTGTAAAAAAGCCCACAAAAAAATAGGCTGTAATACACTTTTTTGTTGTTTAAAAAATCAAAACTAATGAGTTTACCGCCAGGGTAGCGACGAATAATCATAAACAAAAAGCTAAAAAAGAGCAGCGCTTCACCGGCAAAAAAAGCAAAAAACAACCCGTCTATTTGCCAGTCGCGCAGTAAAAATGCCAGTAACACCATAAAGCTGTAACCGCTTAACATGGTCACTAAAATAAGCCGGTACTCCTTCATTCCCGACAAAAATATAGCGCCAAGCCATTGGTTACATAAGCTTACAAACGCCCCTAATATTATTATTTTAGTCACAACAGGTAGCGGTAGTATTGGCCATACAGCTAAGCCAATCAGTAATGCGGCAAGGGTGGTAACTAGCTGCGCGCCAAGTAAATTAGGCAGTACCTGCTCGTCCTTTTTTTGAAAAAACAGATCGGCAACAAAACGCGTTAATAATAGCTGCAGACCGCCGGTTAATATAAGGGACGCTGCCATCATATACGTAATAAGCGTTAAAAACTGAATAATTAATACTTTAGGTAGCACGACACCTAGGCTTAAAATACCAATTAGCATGAGCGCAATGATAGAAAGCAGCCAAGGGCCTGAGCCTATTAATCCCGCATAACCGTATGCTTCAAAAACAGAGAGTAGGGTGTTTTTTTTGAGAATTTTACGTATCTCAAAACCTATTCCGGCCATGCGATTGTATCCTTGTAAAGTTTATCGTAGCGGGCAAACATATGGCTCTCGTCGTAGTATGTTTTAACGCGATTGAGGCCGTTTTGTTGGTACTGATACCATGTTTGCTCATTTTCCAATAGGGTGATTATTTGCTGTGCGGTTTCGCTGGGTGAGGCAATAGAAACTACTTCGCCAGCTTTACCAAGGGCCCTATCTTCCTCGCTTGCCCCTTCTATTATTTCTCGGCACGAGCCCACGTCACTTGCAAGTACAGGTACGCCTGCTGCCATTGCTTCAAGCAGCACTAATGGTTGAGCTTCAGAAATTGAAGTCAACGCAACAATACCTAGCTTTGGGAGTATTTCGACGATGTTTTTCATGCCGGTAAACGTAATGTTTTTGTCTAAATCTAGGCTGCTTACTAGTAGCTGGCACTCTTTATAATACTGTGGGTCTTCCTCAAAAGGGCCTATGATCCAGCCTTCTATGTCTGGCAGTTCGGCTTGGACCTCTTTAATGGCACGAATAAAGGTTTTAATATCTTTAATTGGCACTACACGGCCGATTAACCCAACCACCATAGGGACCGATTTAGGTCTCGCGTTAAGCGCATCAACAAAGCGTTTTGTTTTTATACCATTAGGCACTACCGAGGCTTTACTTTCGCTGGCTCCATCTTTAATTTGCCTTTGTCTATTCCCTTCATAAAGCGAGATGATTTTGTCGGCTTGATGATAAGTAGTGCGGCCAATTTGCTCAAAAAAGCTGATCCACATTCGGCGAATAAAGCCCATTTCAGTATTTAGGTTTTTACCTAGGCTTTGTTCAGACTCTTTTATCCAGCTGGCCTGTATTAAATCTATTTTACGCTCTTTAGTGTAAATACCGTGCTCGGTAAGCAAAAATGGCGTGTTGTGTATAACGCTTGCACCTGCGCCCAATATGCCAGCATAGCCTGTCGAAATAGAATGAATAAGTTTAACATCGGGGAGTGAACGGGCTATTTCGGCTATTTTAAACAGTGGTTTATACAAATTTCTGTACGACCAAAAAAAGTCGATAAATGACGATTCATCGCAATAGGTTAAATAATAGTTTGCCAGCACTTGCCACGACGACTCGCTGTATAAAAAATCGGCTTCGTTGATACCGTCTTTTTTAGCTAGATTTTCAAAGGCAAACTTTAAAAGCTCCGTAGGTATTGGGTCTTTACAGTCACGGAAATACCCTTGCAATTGCTGCCAAAAATCAAACAGTTCTTTTTTATATTTAACGTCATGTTTCGCTTTTATTTTTGTACTGTGTTGCGTAACTAAATAATGCACATGCAGCTTAGTCACATTACTCGGTAACGTGTACTGAATGTCGCCGTAGTGTTCGGGTGCGCCACCAACAAACACTAATTCAAAGTTATAGTGAGGCAGGCCTTCTATAATTTGGTGTACCCAGCTAGATACGCCGCCCCGTACATAAGGGTAAGTGCCTTCAAGTAAGAGTAAAATGTCGGCTTTTTTTTCACTCATGCCAATACTCCTGTAAATGGCGTAACTCAGAGCCTTTAGGCTGTAGTGCTAGCTCTTCAAGATAGCGCTGACAGTCTGTGTAATTGTGTAATCCAAAGGCGACTTCGGCTTTATAAGGTAGGACATGGCGTCTGGCCATGCCTAATTGCGTGGCTAAATTTAAGTTTTGCTGCGCTTCATTTAATTTACCGAGCGCAAGTTGAATTCGCCCTAAAAACACATAGCTTGCTGGCTGCGGGTTAAACTTTATACTTGTTAAGGTTAATGCTTCTGCTTTTTCTAGTACGTACTTTTTTAGTGCGCCTTGTGCTAAGCCTAAGTAACTAAGCTCCCAATAAAGCTCGGCTTGTTGGCGTTGCAAATTGCTCAATTTAGGTTGTTGCGTGGTATTGGCTATAGCGTGTTGGCACTGGCTTATTTTTTCGTTCAGTTTAGTTTCTTTGCTATCAAGAGTTGAATAGGCAAGTAAGCGAATATCATCTTCTAAGTCTCTTAATGCCAGTTTGAGTATAGGAATAGCTTGGGCATCGCTCATGTGCCGTGCAGCCATTACTGCACTTAGGCGTTTATTTGGCTCACTGGCGTGTTTTAAAATAGCCTTTAGTCCACCCATTGAGTAAATAGGCGTTGCTGAAACACTTCTTGCTTCAAAAGGCAGGGCAGGAACCTTGTGCTCTACAATATCAATATCGTTGTTTTTAAGCGGTTTACTAAGGGCAAAAGTAATGGCAAATACCACCCCTAAAATACCAAATACAGGCAAGGTAAATAGCAGTAAAAATAACAGTGCCGAACCACTTTTTAAGGTGGTTTTGTATTTGTTAGGAATAAATGCATGGCTTACAAAGGTAAAGCACAGGCAAGCAATGCCATGTAATAAAACAATCAACAGCCAGTTAGGCGCATCTAAAATATGCGCAAAAGCAAAGTATTCACATAAACAGCCAATAAAAGCGGCAACGATAATTTTAATCATGGGATGCAACTAACTTAGCGATGTGTTCGCTGCTTATAGGCAATGCCATTTGTTCTTCTATTTTAATTTGCAGTTGCTCAACGGTTTTACCAAAGTGCTCGATACACCAAGTATTAATACGCGATATAAAGCCACTTTTGTCCAGTTCACTTGCCATTGGCATAAGCAGTAATAGAGTGTGGTTTTGACTATCGTAAAGATAAATATCTAAACCTCTGCGAGCTTCACTTAAATACTCTAATAATTGGCGCGACTCTTCACTTGTTTGCATTGCTTTGAGTTTAAGCAGCTGCGAGGGAATATTATAGCGTTTAGCTTCTTTGTTCGCCCTGCGTAGTTGCCTTACAAAATAAGGGGTTTCTTGTGGGGTCATTACTGGGTTGGTAATTTCATGATGCAGCAAATCGCCAATGTTACCGGCCATAACGGCTAGCAAAGTAAGTGTGGTGTTTTTAAGGGCAAAAAATTGAATGCTTTGTACTAAAATTACCCCGTAAATAGTGTTATTAATATCAACCAGTGGGATAGCAATATGGTATTGGCTAAATTTATTTTTAACCTCTTTAATAGAAACCAGCTCGCGCTCTTCAAACATGGCTTTAATAAGGGGGTCTTCCCTATTTAGCTCGCCCATAGCACCTATGCTTGCTAATGGCTGCTCTATTATGGTGTGGTTTTCTACTTTATAAAGCGCTGCTTTTTCAAGTGAGCCATATTCAACAAATAAGTTTAAAATGCTATTTGCCGCACTGTCTAAGCGTCTTTGTGTTAGTTGCCCTATAACGGCCCGTACCGCTTGGAGCGATTCGCGCAGGCTAAGAGTATGACCTGCTAACATTTGCTCAATCCGGTCGTGGGATGAGTTTATTAAATGGTATTGGCGGGTAAAGGTTTCTAATCGGTTAGTTACATACTCAAGCTCAATACTTTGCTGCTGATTAGTGCGCTCCCATACATCTCTGAATTCGCCAGCAATCATAATTACAATTAAATAACCAATCATGGCGTTAATATTAAATTCGTTAGGTTGCGCTAATACTTCGCTTTTGCTTAACAGCAATTGCCCGGCTAATAAACATAATATGCTTATAAAGCCTTTTGAAAAACCATAGCGCAAAGCTACTAACAGCGGCCCAAGTACCGGCCACGAAAACCCATTTTCCGTCCAAAAGGGGTCTTCGGCGTTAAATATAACCGGCAGCACAATTGCAAGCGCGGTAAATACAATTACATCAGCCCAAATTTGTAGCTCAGGGACCTCTCTTGGTCGAAAAAAATGTGTTTTCACTCACTAACCTCAATGTACGAAATTAAATCGGCGATGACATCTTGTGCTGTCGCGGCAATACTGTCGCGCCCCCAGCCACTTTTTGCGATAGTGCCTGTCCAAAGTGGGGTTGTTTGACCTTTAGCCGTTAAGCTAAGTGTAAGTGCGACTACCGGCTCGCCGTCTAGACCCGCTTTATAACGCCATTCTTCTATGCTACCTGATAACACATAGTCTGTTTGCTGTGTGCTTAACCACTGCATGGCGTTATCAAGACGGTATTGATCGTCAAGTGGCGGAAGGTCTTTAGTGTTACTGCGTGGTGCACGTAATAACGTAGGAAGCTTATTTTGCTGCCAAATACTTGCAAGTATATCTTCTGCACGTTCACCGGCTAAGGGGGTTTGCGCATGATTTACCAAAGGCATTAAAGCCACGGTAGTTGATGGACCTAGCTCTACATCATCAGCCACACGGCTGGTGGTACATGCACTGAGCACTAATACCAAACACGGTATGATTAAACGAAACATATTCTCTCCTAACATTAAAAATGTACGTAATAGCCTAATTGTAATTGTGTATCTGAGTTACCCACTTTATTACTACTTTGATAACCCAGTTGTAATTTAAATAAATCATCCCCTAGCACTGACCAGCCTGCACCACTTGATACTGAAATGTCGAGGGTGTCGTTTAACGTTTGATAACCCGTACTGATGTCGAATAACCACGAGGGGCTTTCGCCTAAATATGGGGGGGCTAAGTTTGAGTTTGACGAAAGCGAAGTGCCCAGAGCAAAGCGCCTAAAAGGTTGTATATCAATAAGCAGCGGTCTGGCTCTTTGATCTATGCCTAAAGGGGCTAATGTGCGTTCAAAGTCTTGCCATTGAGCACTAAAATAAGTACTCCAAATAGGGCGGTCTTTTAAAATAGTGTATTGATAACGGGCGTTATATTCTTGACCGCTGACAAGCGTTGAGCTATCACTGCGGCGCTTAAATGCCATGGCGGCTGCCGAGAACTGCATGTTTTGACGCCCATCAATAGCGTAATTTATATAAGCCGTGGTTTTATTTAATTTGGCAAAGCTAAGTAAGGTTTCTGATTGGCGGTTTTCAACGTTGTGCTCAAGTTTTACGCCTACCTGCGTGCGCGAGTCCCACTGGTAACGCGCATCTAGGCTCAAGCCTTGGCGGCTCATTAAATTGCCCTGATGAGAGTCTACTTTTGCAGCAAAGTACCAACGACCCCATGTCATTTTATCTTCTATGGCAAACAGTAACCCGTTGTTATTTAAGTTTTGTTGATTGCTAATGCTAAGTTTCCATTGCCCTTTAGCATACGGAAAATAAACATTTACATCGTACTGGCTGGTATTTAAACCGGCCTCAGGGGATAGGTTGATCTCTAATGCTCTAAAGTAGCTGGTGCGGGCGTTACGTAATAAAGACGTTTCGGCTTGTGTTGGCTCGTGTGTTAACTCCTCATACCAACGCTGCATAGTTGCATAAGGCTGCCTTAAATAGAGCAAAGCACTTAGCTCATCTATTTTGCCTAACGTTTGCGTATTTACCAGTGCCTTTACTTTATTAAACTCGCCGTTGCTCATAGCCAGTTGTAGCTTTTGCCATGGCTCAAGTTTTTGTGCTGCGCGTCTGGCTAACCACCAGTTGGCGGTTGCGTTGTTTATAGCCTCAGGCGCTATGTCATCTAAGCTGCTAAATTGGCGTAAGTGGGGCACGGCCATTGCGCCGGCCCATTGGATCATTAAACCTCGGTATGCGTATTTGTCTTTTGGTAAATGGTTTAATAAATAATGTTTAAGTTCGCTGGCATTAGCGTAGTAGCCTAACTGGTTCATAACATCGGCTAAATTTACTAAAGTAGTTAAATCTCGAGGGTTACTAATGGCTAATTGGCGCAGATAAAAATAAGCACTATTAAAGGCTTTTTGATGAATAGATAAACTCGCCAGTAATTGTGCCCACTCTCGGCTGGGTTCATTGCTTGAGTAGTTAGCTAAAATACGCTTAATCATAATGGTGTCGTGCATTTGCAATGCAAGCCAGCCTTGCGCTAGTACCACATCGGGATTGTATTCACTTAGTTTTGCTGCGCGGTTAAGTGTTGTGTATGCGTAATTTAAGTCACTTTGATTTTGGTACCAGTTTGATAATATTAACCATGCAGGGTAAAGCGCTTTATTATAACGTTGTTTTTCAAGAGCCTGATGAGCACGAGTAACGTGTTCTTCATCGCCAATTTGCGTGCTTAATAAGGTAATTTGGATTAACTGTCTATCAGTGAGTGCTGTTTGTTGCCATAGGTAATTTAATAACCCTTGTGGGTTGTCGGCAAATTTTAGCTGCTGATAATGCAGCATATCACCTACACTCAGTGGGCTAATGTTTTTTAATTGCTCTAAAGCATATAACTCTTCTTTTTTATCATTTACACGCAAAGCCATATCAACGCGGGCGCCCCAAAACTCATCATCGTTACTACGTGCTTTTTGCTTTAAAATGGCCAAAGCGGTTGTAAAGTCATCGTTTAACCAATGCGCTCTTGCAAGCCAAAGTAAGTCTTCTTCGTTTTTCGGCCCTGCGTAGTGAGGCCACAAGGCTCTCAGCCCAGCTAAATTACCGGTATCATGTAACACCTTGGCTTTCCAATATTGTGAAAGAGGTGTTTTTCCGTTTATTTGCTCATAGCGCTCAATATGATTAAGCTCTTGTTTTGCGTTACCAATAAATTCGTTGGTTTGCATCCAATTTGCAAATCCGTTGTCTTTAAGCTGTCGGTTTTGCGCTTTATATTCGTAAATGTCGTTGGCATCTTGATATAAGTACAAGGCATTCGCATCATTAATGCTGTCGGTCAGCATAGCTACATCAACGGCTTTATGGGCCATTAACCATTTAAATTCTTTAAGCGCCTGTTTAGGCTTATTTTGCCAGCGCATAATTTTCCAATTTAAAAGCCTCAGCGCTTTATCATTGGGTGTTTTAAGTAATAACTTTGCGATTAATTGTTCAGCTGCGTTTGCATTGCCATTGGCTAAGTTTAAATGCATGGCTTTGGTTAAATATTCGCTGTTATTAGGCTGAGTTTTTAATAATTTTTCTACTGCTTTTAAGGCTTCTTTATTATCACCCGCTAAGCTTGCAAAATATAATGTACGCTCGGTATTAGCGGTATCACCGTATTTTTTCCACCATGTGTAAGCTTGTTTTGGATTGTTAGCACCCAGTGCGGTTTCAATGGCTTTTTGGGCTACATCGGCATTAATGTGGGTTTTATAAATAGCGAGCGCTTTGCCAGGCTCACCTGCGCCTAACCAAAAATCAGCGGCTAATAATGGCTGTGCGTGTTGCTCATAATATTGCGCTACGTTTACATTGAGCCCCGTGGCTTTAGCTATATTTAATAACTGGCTATCCCAGTGTTTAAATGCCGCAAGTTTAAGTGTTAGTTCTTCAAAACGGTCATCTTTATTTGCGCCACTATCAACCCACAATGCGTATAAAAGTTTTATTTCTAATTTAGTTTTTGTATCGCTCTTAGGGAGTTTTTCAAGCTCGTTAGTCGCTTGCGAATACTCATTTAAGCCCAGGTGAATGGCTATTTTTTTGGCGCGTAGTTTTTCATTATTAGGGTCGCTACTTAATGCGGCATTTAAGTAGGTTTTTTCAAAGGTATAATCTTGCGATAGCGAGTCGTCTTCAAAAAATAAGGTGTGCGGAAACAGCGCGTAAAGTGAAAAGCAACTAACCGCTAATATAATTAAAATGGTTTTAACTGATACTAAGTGAGGGCGCTTTTTGTTATTCATTATTGAGCCCTTGTTGTGCAGTTTAAATAGCCATAAAATTCGCCAGCAGGTAATGTAAACTGCGTTGTATTGCCAAAGGTTTTTCCGCTAAAGCGCTTTCCCATATGCGAAATGAATTGACAATTGCGAGCATTTTCAAGCTCAATTTTAGCCTTAATCCACGCTTTAAAGCTGACAGGGCCGTTTACCTGCCAATTACTAAACGCGACATTAGCAGAGAGCAAATAAGGTTGGTTATCTGGCGTTGTATGATCAAAGTTAATAGTCGCTATTTCATCGCCCACGTGAATATAGTTTCCTTGCGCGGTTACCCCTAAAATACCCTGGCTGTTAGTCATATTGGGCACATCAAAAATAGTAGGCAAGCGCAGCGTTTTTATATATTTAGAACTAAATAGCCATTCGCCACGCGTATTTTTAGCAAGCGCAGAAAAATAAAAATCTTTGGCAATGCGTGCATATTGACTTAAATGCACCGGGGTATTTTCTCTGGCTAATACGTAATCAATATTGTAATGCAGCGCATCAAGCCCTGCTGGCACTTCGCCAGAGTAAAAATGAAAGTAAATTGTGTAAGGCTTTAACCTGTATGGTTTTTCGGTTATTTCAAATGTTTCTACTAAGCGTTTAAAACCATAGTAAGGGCCGTGCCATAAATTGGTGTAAACATTTTCGTTTAAAATGGGCGCGTATATTTGATACAGCAAATCTCGCTCAGGACGGCCAATAGGTGATATATGCGACAAGCTTGGATTATCGGCATTGACGTCGGTATTTCCTCCATTAACGTTAATTACACCGGCATCTCGCGCAAGTTCTAGGGCTTTTGGGCCTGGGGTTGCATCACCCGACCATAGCATCATCACTGTTTTTTTATTTTTTGGTGCGAGTCGCTCATTAATGTAATTTATTGAGCCCGTTATTTCTTTATTTAAATCGATGGCGTCATAACCGGGTACATCTAAATGAAACCCGTAGTCGGTGTCGTCTTTATTTATTTCTTTTCTACCTGATAAGGCTGTCCAAAAATAGGGATGGCTGTAAGTGTGTGATGCCACTTCGACATAAGGAAGCGCAAAAATTTCTTTGGCTATTTTTTCAAGCTTTGGGCTGTCAGCGCCATGCAATCCGTTAGGCTCAATATCGGCTTGGATAATTGAGGAGGTAAGTGGTAGCTTGTATTTTTTTATAACTTCATCGCGCACAACTTCTGCTGCGTAAGGTTTACCTGCAAAGTGCGCAATGCTCGTAAAGCCGTCGCCATCAATATGAAGGGTTAGCATACGCCGACCGCTTAATGTAGTTGTATCTGGGGCAAGTATAGGCGCAAGCCCCATTGCCTTAGTTAACACGGCTTTGGGGTCTACAACCCAGTTACTGCCCTCCATAGGCAGTGTATCTATAAGCCAAGGTGCCGCGATAAGTGCGCCGTACTTAGTTTTACTTCCTTGGGTTAGGGTGGTGCCATCTTCAGCGTGTATTGATATTAATGATTGCGCATTCTCTGCAAGTGTTAATAAATAGGGCTTTACAATAGCGGGCGCAGTGGTTGACTCACCTTTAAGCCAAGATGTCATAGCTGCGAGTTTATAAGGCCCATTTGAAGGCAAATTAAAAGGCTCTACTCCTAAGCTTTTAAGTAACTTATTAGAAGAAGGGAGCTCGCCGAGCACCAGTTGCGGTACCACGCCTAAATTACTTTCGAGCCACTCAATAACCTGTGCATTATAAAATTGATCGCTCGTCGTCCAAGAGATAATGCCAGCATGGAGGCTGGTATCTACTTTAGGTAAGGGCGTGTTAGCCATGTCTATGTAATCAGGTATGTAGCCTAAATACTCAATCATTGTGGCAAGCTTTAAGTGAACCGTGGTGTATATAAGTGGCTTTACATTACTGTTGTATGGAATAAGTATGCGCCTAGGCACTGGCTGTATATTTGATGTCCCCCAAGTTTGAAGGTGCCCATCAGTAACCCAAGGAGCATAACCTTGGGCAATAATTTGCTTAGCCATCGCAAGGCGCTGCTGTGGTTTAGCGTAATCAATTACCTGTACGTTAAAGCCCAGTGATTGTGCTTTATGGAGCTTTTCATTTAACCAAGCTTGATCGTTCTCAGTAGTAAGTTTGTAGCTGTTATCTACTGGATTAAAGTGGCTAAATAGCCCCTCGGCAACTAAATCAGAGGCGTAATCGTTAAGCTGTGGCAGTAGCTCAAACCCTCTGTTTAAAATTAAGTGTTTGTTAAATGTACTCGACAAACCTTTAATTATATTCACAAGCCCCACTTGTTGAGCCGCTTTATCGTAATCGGGTTTTAATAATTGGTAGCTGTCGAGCGTATCTAAAAATAAACCGTTAAAGCCTCGTTGTTGTAATTCACGTGCTTGTTTTTGCAGGTGTTGTTGCCAATGCTCAGCGGTTAAATCAGCAATATGGCTATTCCAGTGTGGATTTTTTGCTACTGAGGATTCATTTTCAGTAAACGATTCTCCCACACTTAAATAAGCGAATACGCTAATGTTGCGCTCTTTAAGCCAATTAAGTTCGTGTTGAGTGATGCTTTGCGGCTGCACAACAACCCGTGAATAAAAGGTCATTTCAGCCAGCGGCATGGGGGATGAGTAATAAAAGGCAATGCTCTTGTTAGCAGGTTGAGCGCACACGTTTAAACAAATCAACAACGTTAGATATAAGAAGTACTTCATTATTATTTTTAAAAACCACAGCCTAAGTTAACGTTGAACATTGTCCCGCTTTTTGTATAAGTATTTATTATTAGAATTGTGATGATTATATGTTAAATAAAAATGCCTGGCTACCTTAATGTGAGATGAATAGTGGTGGAATTGCTTGGGTATTAACTAAGTAAAAGGTAATGAAAACGCCTTACTGCACAGTGTTTTCGATAGGAAATTGCGACTAATGTCGAGTGATAATGTATATCTAAAGCGCTGTAATCTAATTATAATGCGCCCACCTTGCCAGCCCTTGGCAACCCCCTGCGCTATTTATAAATTGATATAAATAGTGACATATTAAATGCTTACTTTATTGCGTTGATTACTGCAAAGCAGACAGTGATAACGTGCATACCTATTTGTGGAGATTTAATGAGTAACTTAAGCTTGAGAAATAAACTTTTACTACTGGCTATTTTACCGTTGAGCTTGTTATTAATTAGCTTAATGGCCAGCTCGTACTATTTAGAATCGCAAAACCAGCAACAAAATTTTGAAACAATTAAATCTAAACTCATTAAAGACAAACACACGCTACTTGCCACTGAAGTGGAAATAGCAAGCAAGTTGGTACGCCATCAGTTAGATAACGGATCAACACAAAGTGTTAAAAATGTTCTTAGGGAGCTTACTTTTGGTGACGACGGTTACTTTTTTATTTACGACACACGTGGCGTTAGCGTGTTCCATGCCCTGTTAGGAAGTGCTATTGAGGGGCAAAATAAAATAGGGATGACAGACCCAAATGGTAAAAAAATAATTGTTGGATTATTAGAGCAAGCACGTAAAGGTGGCGGGGCATTTAATTACCATTTTCAAAAGCCAAATACCAACGGGTTAGTAGAGAAAATAGGGTATGCCGTAATGATACCAGGTAGCGATTGGATGATTGGTACGGGTGCCTATATGGATGATATACAAACAGAGCTTGCAAATTATAAACAAACTATGCAATCGCATACTCGCGAAAAAATAACCACCTTGTTATTAATTGCCTTATTTTGGGTTGTGGTTAGCGTAGTGGGCGCACTTTTAGCGTCTAACGCTATGGTTAAACCTATCCAAATAATGGGCCAAAGCTTAGATGATATTGCTAAAGGTGAAGGCGACTTAACAAAACGCTTAGCTATACATACGCACGATGAAATAGGGCAGTTGGGCGAATCGTTTAATGTGTTTGTTAGCAAGCTGCAAAGCATTATAAGTAATGTGGCTGATGTTACTAATGATGTAAAAAACGCCTCAAGCGATATTAATTCGCAAACAAAACTGTTTGAAAATAAACTGCTTAATCATAACCACGAAACAGATTTAGTTGCCACAGCGATTACCGAAATGTCGGCTACTTCTCACGAAGTAGCTAAAAATACCACGCAAGTTGCTGAGTCTACTCATACGGCAACGCTAGAAGTGGCAAAAGCGCAAGAGTGCGTAGATATTTCACTAAGTGAAGTTTCCAACCTCATGGGCGAAATTAACCTAGCTGCTGATCAGGTAAATTCTTTAAGTGAGCAATCTAAAAAAATAGACAGTGTACTTAGTGTAATAGGTGGCATTGCCGAGCAAACTAATTTGCTTGCACTTAACGCCGCCATAGAAGCCGCACGTGCCGGCGAGCAAGGCCGGGGTTTTGCCGTGGTGGCTGATGAAGTAAGGAGCTTAGCGAGTCGTACACAACTTAGTACCCATGAAATTAGTGAAATGCTAAGTGAATTACATAACTTAGTAGGCGCCGCGGTAAATGCCATGCAGGCGAGCCAAGCAAGTTGTAATCGCTCAGTTGAGTCATCGCGAGATATATCGCAAAGTTTAGGTGCTGTGACTACGTCGGTTACCACCATTAACGACATGAGTACGCAAATTGCAACCGCTGCAACAGAGCAAAGCTCAGTGACAGAAGAGATAAACCGTAATGTGTTTGCCATTCAAGAAATTGTTAATGAACTAACCCAAGCAAGTAAGGCCACCTCTGAGGTTAGCCAGCATTTAGCAGGGCGCGGCGAGAACTTAGGACAATTAATAGGGCAGTTCAAGGTTTAAAACGTCATTGCATAAACCACTACTAGCCGCAACTTATGTTGCGGCTTTTTATTTTAAATACAAAATGGTTTAGGGGCTGTTTGCTTTTTGAGGTTGAATTTTTAGTAAGGTACTTTTATTTGGTAAAGCTGTGCTTATATTTTAAGGTTGTTGCAGAGGCATAGGCGATAACGCAGTATTAACGCCAAACATGCCAGACCCTAGCTAGAACAAATTTTTATTTTTGAAAGTACGCTAACCCTAGGGAATTTTATTAATTATGTGTAGTCTATTACACGCATTTTGAATAAACAGAGTAACCCTTATATGCAACAAAGTATGCCTTCAGTACAAAACGCCGACCCCGAAACACTCGTAGCAGAGCAAGACCTAGGCCGGTTGATATCGTTTTTACGTTCAAAAATTGCTACACACATTGATGCCCAACTCGATTGTATGGACTTAACCTCTGCGCAATATATTGTGGTGGTGCTATTAGCGCGTGGCTCAGTAAACACATTAGCTGGGCTGAGCGATCATATGGTGTACGATAAAGGCGCGATGAGCCGTTTGTTAAAGCGTTTAGAAGAAAAAGACTTAATTGAAAAAACACAATGTGAGTTTGATAAGCGCTCTACACTTTTAAGTTTAAGTGATAAAGGTAAAGCGCTTTATCCGCAAATAATGCCCTTAGTAAATCAAGTGTACGAAAAAGCACTTAGCGGCTTTTCTGAAAATGAAAAACACAGCGTTATGGACTTACTAAACCGAGCAATAAACAACCTAGATACACCCTCATAAATCTCTAAAAAAGATTATCAACATTTTAGCGATACTGTTTCAATAAAAACTTAGCCTGCTAAGTACTAGATCTAATTGTGCGGCAAATCCAACTTTGCTAATATAGTTGCCTAGGCAATTAAAGTTATCATCTTGTTAGGTTTGTTATGATTGAAAATAAGTTGTTATCACAATTACAGCAGCAGTTTCCTGAGCATGTATTTATGCAACAGTATTTAAGTGTTGTTCATAAAGGGCGTTTTGCGAACGCAATTGTATACAGGTACAAAGATGATACGTTTGACTTAATAGTAAAAGACTTTAGCCAAAGCCCGTGGTTTATTCGTAAAACCTTTGCCAAGCTTTCTGTAAATCAAGAATTTAAAGGGTTGAGCCGCTTAGCACAGCTTGATGCAGTTGCTAATCGGTTTAGCCGTTTATCGCCGATAGCGGTGGCGTATGACTACATAGAAGGCACGCCGCTTAGGAGCTTAATACACCAGGGTGAGACGTTGCCTGTTGAATTTTTTATTGAGCTTGAACGCCAAGTTGCAAAAATGCACCGCCTAGGCATTGTGCATTTAGATTTACGTAATATGGGCAATATATTATGTGGTAGCGATGGCAAGCCTTATATCATTGATTTTCAGTCAACCATTAGCTTTTCGCGCTTTGCGCGTTGGTTGCAACGTTTTATGCGCGGCTCTGACATGTCGGGCGTATATAAAGCGTGGGATAAGCTAAGTAGTACACCTTTGCCGCGTGCTAAGCAGCAGTATTTACAGCGTTTTAACCATGTTCGTAAACGCTGGATATTTAAAGGCTACCCAATACAACGTGCATATGCATGGGGTGCTGCAATGGTCACGCAGTTTGTAGACTCTGACCTAATACGTAACTTAACCGATAGATTTTAATTCCCCTTTTTTCATTGTGTGACTTTGCCCATAACAGCTTAGCGTTATGGGCTTTTTTTTGGTTAAAAATAAGGCCAATAATTTCTTTTTTAATTTTTAAAATAAACAGTAGTATCGCTGGTGTTTTTACCCCTACAATGCGCAAAAATAATGAGCGCAGTTTCAACCATCAAAGCTTAAAACGTCTTAATAAGTTCAGGTTTTTTCTGCAATTTTTTATTGTTCAAGTAAACTATAAGCAATGTGCATTTTTAAATTTAAGGTTTCAAGATGATTGAGTATCCAGTCGACCAACTACCGCAGCTAATAAACGATTTATTACAATGCGAAACACACACGCAAAAAAGTCAGCTTTTAGCCGATGCACAGCTTAATTTATCTACTGAGCACCTATCGCTACTTTTTGAAGCCATCCCAAAAGAACAGCGTCTAGAAATTTGGCAGCTATTAGATAAAGACACGCAGCATGAAATATTCGTCACCCTGAGCGATGACAGCTGCTTATGGTTACTACAAACCTTAGATGATAGCGAGGCATACGCACTATTAGATGAAGTGAATGTTGAAGAATTACTTGAGCTTGAAGAGGTTATTCCTGAGCGCTTTGTTGATTATGCTAAAAAGCAACTCGATGAAGCACAAACGAAACAATACGATCTTGCTCAGCAGTATCCGCCTGAGCAATTAGGTCACTGGGTTGGTTTCGACTTTCTAAAAATAACTGAAAAAGCAACAATTGCAGGCGTTAAAAAATTACTGCACAAAGGTTTGCCGCAATACAGCGAAGTTGTGTATTTAGTTAGCCGCCAAGGCAGCCTAATAGGTGAACTTGCAGTAAATGATTTAATAAAAGCCGATGAAGGCGATAACCTATTGGCGCTGGCAAACTATGATTTTTCATCATTACATGCTGATGATGATTTATACGAAGCGGCAGAAGTGGTTATTCACAGTGAAAAAATGGCCATGCCGGTGGTTAATACCGATAACAAATTAGTCGGGCGTTTAACCATTAGCTCGGCATACGAACTACGCCAAGAAATTGCCGACGAAGCTGCTGCCAAAGCTGGTGGTTTACGCGAAGACGAAGACCTGTTTGCCAGTGTAAGAAAAAGTGCTAAAAACCGGGGAATTTGGCTGGGTATAAATTTAGCCACTGCGTTTTTAGCATCTTGGTTTATTGGCTTATTTGGCGCAACAATAGAGCAGGTTGTGGCACTGGCGGTACTTATGCCTGTGGTGGCCTCTATGGGCGGAATCGCCGGGAGTCAAACTTTAACGGTAATAGTGCGCGGTTTAGCGCTTGGCCAGGTAACCGACTCTAACCGCAATGCACTTTTAAAAAAGGAGCTACGGGTGGGGGCGGTGAACGGCTTAGTGTGGGCATTAGTGATTGGCGCGCTCACCTTTGTTTGGTTTAGCGACATAATGCTAAGCATTACAATTACCGTTGCTATATTGCTTAATTTAGTTGCTGCGTCGTTAGCTGGGGTTGTTATACCGTCTATTTTAGACAAAATGAAAATAGACCCTGCGCTTTCTGGCTCGGTAATATTAACCACGGTTACCGATATAGTTGGGTTTGTGACCTTTTTAGGGTTAGGCAGTTTATTACTGCTTTAAGCTATAAAACAACAAAGCCGCATTAAGCGGCTTTGTTTGTTATTAAGAAAGGTCGCGTTCTTTAATAGTAACCACCCGCTGCGGAAAGGGTATTTCTATCTCAGCGCTATTAATAGCTTTATAAACGCCTGCGTTAATAGCAAGCTTGGTTTCTATTATTTTGGTTGTAGGCACCCAATAGCGATAACTAATGGTTACGCCGCTATCGGCAAAGCGCTCTATGCCTACTTGAGAAATAGGGTTTTGAGCCACCTGATCATGAGCCTTTAATACTTCTTCAATAAGGCTAACAGCGGTATCAGCGCAGGCAGTATAGGCTATGTCTATTTCTCCTTTAACTAACGAGTAGCTAAACGAGTTGTGAATAATTTCACCCACTATGTGCTTGTTAGGAATAGTGATTTCTACTTTTTCTTCATCAATTAAAATGGTGTAACCCAGCTCAATTGTTTTTACTTGGCCGCTGACCCCTTTTACTTCAATGGTATCGCCTACCACAAAAGGGCGCGTGGCAATAATAGCAAGGCCTGCGCCATAGTTTGAAAGCATTCCTTGTAAGGCTAAACCCGCACCTAGAGAGGCAGCACCTATAGCCGCTACAAAGGGGGTAACACTAATGCCTATTTTGCCAAGTGCTATCACTACAACCATCACAATAAGCAATACTTTTACCACGTTACTGACAAAGCTGGTAAGCGTGATATCGACATTGTGACGAGCCATCAATTTAGCGACTAAATTTGAGAGTTTTTTAGCCACCCACAAACCCAGTATAAGAATAAAAACGGCACCCACAATTTGCATGCTGTAGGTAACTAAATACTCAGTGAGCATGGTGTAGTATTTTTCAAATTGTTCTATTTCAGAACTGATCATAGTGGGCTCTTTATATTGCGTAATTATTTTTTGCTAACTATAGCAAAGTGTTGACTAAAAAAGGATATAGCACGGGGACTATTATGGCGGTTAATAATGCGCTTAAAGCCATAGCAACCGAGGAAAACGCGCCTATTTTTGGGTGCTCGTCCAGTGCTGCTGCGGTGCCTATAGCATGGCACGCAGTTCCCATTGCTATTCCTTGAGCTTGCTGGTTATTAACACCTATCCACTTAATGAGCATTAACCCAAAGAGCGCACCTAGTAAGCCAATAAATATAACTAATGCTGCGGCAAGAGAGCTAATCCCCCCTAAAGACTCAGTAACTATTAACGAAATAGGCGTAGTTACACTTAATGCAGCTACGGAGGCGCTTAAATTGGCGGGTACATCAAATAAAATACTTAAAATAAAAGCCACCACAGTGGCGTTAATAATGCCTAAGCTACACGTGCTTACTATTAACAGTAGGTTTTTTCTGACATGTATAAACTGCTGATACAAAGGTAAGGCCAGTGCCACTATAGCAGGCTCTAATAGCCAACTAAGTAGTTGGCTATGCGTGGAAAAATCAGCATAAGGTAATTTTAAATTAACAAGTACTAAGGCAATAATCGCAATACTTAAAAACACCGGGTTGGTGAGCGACTTTACTATGCTGTGCTGCCAGTGTTTATTAAACGCTCTTAATAGTAAAAACAGCAAAATAATAGCGGGAGTTGTTAAGTACCATAGCGTAAGGTGCAGCTCAGTCATTGTTATTTTTACCTTTAACATAGCCAACAACACTGCTTACCAGTAAAAGCGTACTGGCAGGGACGAGCAAAATAACCAAAACCAAATAGGGCCAATGCAGCTTAATAAGTGCAATGTGCTCGATAAATCCTACCCCCGCGGGTATAAAAAATATTGGCATAATATTTAAAATAGGGGAGGCCGAGGGTTTAATATGGTGCTCTTTCACTACACCTAACAGTAATAAACTCAGTAAAATAACCATGCCAAGGAGCGGTGCAGGGAAGCTGCCACCAATTAAGTGCATTATTAATTTAGCACACCCTAAGCACAGTAAAATAATTGCACTGCTAAGCAAGTACTTCATGATAATGGCTCATTAATATAGAAAGAAATTAACGTTAGCAAATACGCACTATTATTAAATACTAATTTAGTCTTACCAGCGTTTTGAATTTGCATAGCTTATATCTGTTTTCCCTTTTGCTTTGGCAATTGCTTTTTTAGTATTAGGATTGAGTAACAAGCGAATTTGGCTAAACGTTTCTTTAGCTAAAATTTGTCGCTGGTTTGTTGTGTAGCTTTGCTGAGTAACGCGCTTTATCGCTGCCAGTGTATCGGGGGAGCGCTCACGTAATATATTTAACATGCGCTGTGTGGCCTGTTCGGTATTGTCTGTAAGCTCTGTGACTAACCCCAGCTCGTAGGCAGTGTATGCACTAATCGGGTTGGCGTGGCTTGCCAGCCACAGTGCTTGGTCGCGCTTTAATAAACCAGCAAGCACTACATTAGCACCCATATCGGGGCATAACCCCCAACGCGCTTCCATAATGGCCAGTTTTGCTTGGGTATCAACAATTCTATAGTCGGCGCCCAATGCTATTTGTAGCCCACCCCCTAAACAATTTCCATTTATTTGCGCAATCACAGGTACGCTTAACGATTGCCAGCCCAGTACTACTTTTTGCGCTAGGTTTTGATTGCCAGGTAGCCATTTTAGCAACAGCCTAACAATGTTTAATGGTGAGGCCATCACTGCAGCCACATCAAGCCCAGAGCAAAAATGCTCACCATCACCTTTTATCACTACGGCGCGAACACTTTTATCTTTTTTTATACGTTTAATAGTGCTGTTTAATTGCATGAACATATCAAAGCTAAGTGCATTTTGTTTTTCTGCGCGGCTTAAAATAACGTTAGCAATGCCTTGTTGTATTTCTAGTTTTATCATTGCGCTCTCCTATTATTATGTGTTTGAGCTTATGATGTACGCCTTACTAAGTAAAGTAACGGTTTGTTTTATAATAAAAAATAAATTGAATTATTTTTAACTTTTTTAGTCAAAGCACTTTGAATCTTATTTAAGCTTAACTGCGCATGAGCTGGTAACAAAAAAGTCATTATTTTTAGCTGTTTTTTCTCAAAACACAGATGAGTTTTGATATTATGTGCGCACTTAAAATGCATTGAGGTTTTACCCATGTCAGGCCCACGTTTATATAGCGAAGAAGAAGTTACCCATCAAGCGTACGATATTTTTTTAGAGCTGGCGCCAAATAATCTTAGCGAACAAGATGTTGAAGACTTTAACGAATACCGAGAAGAACTTGGGTTTATTGAAGAGGGCGAGCCTGATGAGCAATGGCAAGACTTTGTAGCACTTGAAATAGAGCCGGAGTTATTTGTGCAAGTGCTAGTGGGGTTAGAGTTTGAAAACGAAGATGTGTTATTTGCAAAAATTTTAATTAGCCGTGATAAAGACGCGCCGTTTTGTCATATTTTGTGGAAAGAAACAGAGCACGCTGAGTAAGCAGTTTTGTTTGTATGTGCAAGAGAGTTTACCGTGCATAAGTATTTACTATTCGTGTTTTTAATAATGAGCAGCCGCTGTTGGGCTGTTGATCCATTTGAAGACTTTCATGAATATGGACAACTCTCTGATGAAGAAATTCACGAGCTACATAAAGGCGAAATGCTCTATGGCGATACGGAATTTGGCTTGATTTTAAGTAAGGGTAATACTAACTCTACCAGCTTTAAGTTTAGAGGAAATTTATACCAAGACTTCGAAAATTGGCGTAACCAATTTAAATTAGACACCTTGTATAAACGAGATCAAAACGAAGATACAGGGCAAACCGATGTAACGGCAGACCGTATTTTTGTCTCTGCACAGGGTAACTACAAAGTGGGCGTTAAAAACTCTTCATTTTTTATTTACGGTGACTACGAAGAAGATAAATTTAGTGGCCTAGATTACAAAAGTACGGTGGCTACTGGCTATGGTGCCAGAGTTTACCAAGGTGTAAAAAATAAAGTAGATATTGATATTGGCCCAGGTTTATATCGCTCCGTCGCTGATGATGAGTCAGAGGTAAGCGAAGAAGATGAAAACAAAACCGGTTATTTAGTTCGTATTGCAATGCAGTGGGAGCGTTTGGTATCAAAGCGCACGCGCTTTAATCAAGATGTGAGTATTGAGCAGTCTTTGTCGGGGTTAAATTCGCGTTTGAAGTCAGAAACCGCTTTGATTAGCCAAGTCATAGGTGCGGTATCGTTAAAGTTTGCCTACATGTATCGTTATAATTCAAAACCTGAAGACGATAACCTTAAATACGACTCAGAATTAAGCGCCACGTTGGTGTACAGTTTTTAATAATAAAGAGAGCGTTATGTATCAGCATAAACAATATGCGGTGTTTATATTTTTTGTTTTAGCATGGATAGGCGGCTTTGTAGCCCTCGCCTGGAACTTAATGGGCGCCGATGTGCCATTAATGGTATTTGCCGGTGTATTGGTTTTAGTCGGCTTTTTGTTTCATGGTTTAACCGTAAAAGTTGATGAGCAAACAATTAGTTGGGCTTTTGGCCCTGGCGTTGCGGGGCAACGATTAGCACTTGCGGACATAGTGGAGGCTAAAGCGGTGCAAAACTCTTACCGCCATGGTATTGGTATTCGTATTACGCATGATGGGTGGGTGTATTCTGTATCCGGGTTTAGTGCGCTACAGTTAACCTTAAAAGACGGTACTAAGTACCGAGTGGGAACAAATGATCAGCAAGGCTTATTACGTGCGCTTGAGGGTAAAATAACACCCAGTGAAACCCCTTTAGAGGAACCGGCGCCAATAAAAACCGCGACCTACAACAATATGTTATAAAAAAAAGCGCCTTAGGCGCTTTTTTTATAAACGGCGGTATGATTAGTGATCGTGACCACAACCGCCTTCACCGTGCACGTGGCCGTGCGCAAGCTCTTCTTCGGTTGCTTCGCGCACCTCTAAAATTTCTACATCAAAATTAAGGGTAATACCCGAAAGCGGGTGGTTGCCATCAACTATAACGTCTTCATCTTGAATCTCGATAATCATCACAGATTGATCACCATCATCAGTCGACGCTCTAAATTGCATACCCACTTCAATCTCCATGCCATCAAACATCGACTTAGGCACCGCTTGCATTAGGTTATCGTGACGTTCGCCGTAGCCTTCTTCAGGTTCTACTTTTACATTTAATGTATCACCGGCTTGCTTGCCTTGGAGTGCATTTTCAAGCCCTGGGATTAAGTAGCCTGTGCCAATAATAAAAACCAGTGGCTCGCCATCAAAAGAGTTATCAATGGTATTGCCATCGTTATCCAGTACTGAATAATGCATTTTTACTACTGTGTTTGGTGCAACGATCATAGTCATTCCTATTTATTCATCTTCAAGAGAGTAAGGTAGAGGCAGAATGCTTAGCTCTACCTGAGGGGTGTGCTTTGCACGAAGTACGTGTGTACTTGGTGTATCGTTTGGCAGCACAACAAGGCCAAATAAGGTTTGGCTATTTTCGTTATAGCTTTGGGCAATTAGTTTACCAGCGCGACGCCAGTTTTCGCCCACTTGGGTTTCAAGCTCTGGCTCTTCAAGTAGGCCATCGCTTTTACCTGTAACAATATACATAGCGCGTTTGTTTTTACCTAGGTACTTCATACGGGCAACCGTTTCTTGGCCGGTGTAACAGCCTTTTTTAAAACTAATGCCGTTAATCGCTTGAAGGTTTACCATTTGTGGTACGTATTCGCCAATGGCGTCATTATTTAATTGTGGTTCGCCCGCTTTTATAGCGGCTTCTTGCCATAGTGCGCAGTTATCTAATGTAGACACATCATCTGGCATACTAAATTGGCTATCAACCATTAGTAAAACGCGATTTGGCGCTAACTTAAGGGCTTTACCACTTGGGAAGTCACAGGCCGTTTGGTCATCAGAAAAACGAATATCAAGTTTTTCTAGTACTGGGGTTAAATCGTCACTGATCAACCCGATTAATCTGTTCGTAGAAACATCAATATCTACTTTGGCAAACACAGCGTATTTTTTTAGCTCACTGAGCGACTTCTCTACCTCAGGCTGTGAACCTGCTAAGTAGTAGCTATCTTGGTGAGAAAATAATTTAAATACACCCCACAACTTGCCTTTGGCACTGCAGTGACCAGCCCATAAATAATTGCTGTTAGATAGTTTATTGAGATCTTGAGTGATTTGTCCGTGAAGATAAGACAATTTATCCGCACCGGTTAGGCTAATAAGTTGGTGAGATAACGGACATGCATAAACGCTCGACATAAAAACCTTCTGTGCAATACAAATGAGTAGACATAATAACGCAGTTATAACCTAGGGTACAGCAACGAAGGCGGGCAGTTTTTTATTATTTGAACACAGATTAATAGCTGCTAATTAGGCGGGTATTTGTTAAACTCGGGACAATTAAGTATGAGGTTTAAAATGACTGAAATTCATAGTAAAGCACGTATACGCTGGGCTTGTCGCCGCGGCATGTTAGAGTTAGATGTTTTGTTTATGCCATTTGTAGAGCAGGCGTATGATTCGTTAAATGCACAGCAACAGGCTGTATTTCAGCGTTTGCTAACCCAAGAAGACCCTGATTTATTTGCATGGTTTATGGGCCATGAAGAATGTAAAGATGCTGAGCTTAATACCATGGTATCGCTAATTTTAGACCGAGTTCGTGTATAGGTTTACGGTAGTAAATAATAAAGCAGAACAGCGGCCTGTGGTGCTGTTTTTCTGCTTATTAAGTGTGGTACTAGGGCTTTATTTAAGCTCTTTTTTTAGCATTGTTGTTTGTATAACTGTAAATGCAATTGCGTTTTGCTGGGTATGGCAAAAAATAGTGGCCATTCACCCTGAAAGTGGCGTTATTATTTTAGAGCCTAAGCAAATACGCTTTGAAAACGAAAATTTAAAGGTTCAGGGGCAAATAACCCCTAAAACAAAAATATTAAATACCAGTGTGTGGTTACACATTAAAGGTTTTAATAAACGCCAATGGCTTATTATTTCAGCTAATGGCGTAAATAAGCAAAGCTACGCACGTTTAAAGCGCGTAGCATTGATTGCCATTAATGGCGAGGTGGAATCAAAATAGTGGGTGTTGGGTTTTCATTTTGCTCAGGATAGTCAATCGTATAGTGAAGGCCGCGGCTTTCTTTACGCTGCATTGCACTTCTAATTATCAGCTCGGCTACTTGCACTAAATTACGAAGCTCCAATAAGTTATTACTTACTCTAAAGTTTGCGTAATAATCATGTATTTCTTGTTGTAATAACTCAACACGGTGCAGTGCTCGTTCTAGGCGTTTAGTTGAGCGCACAATGCCTACATAATCCCACATAAATAACCGCAGTTCGTGCCAGTTATGGGTAATAACAATTTCTTCATCAGAATTACTGACTCGGCTTTCATCCCAACTTGGCAGCGCAAGTGGTGCTGGCGCATGCTCAAGTTTACTTAAAATATCTTTAGCGGCAGCGTGAGCAAATACAATGCACTCTAATAATGAATTGCTCGCCATACGGTTAGCGCCGTGCAAACCTGTGTAGGCGACTTCGCCTACAGCGTATAAGTTATCTAAATCGGTTTTCCCGTTAAAGTCGCTCATTACACCGCCACACGTATAATGCGCGGCAGGAACAACCGGGATGGCTTCTTTGGTTATATCAAGCCCTACACTTAAACACTTTGCGTAAATAGTAGGGAAGTGCTCAATGATAAAGTCTTTATCTTTGTGGCTAATATCTAGGTATACACAATTTGCACCTAAACGCTTCATTTCAAAGTCGATAGCACGGGCTACTATGTCGCGCGGTGCCAGCTCTTCTCTATCGTCAAAGTCTTTCATAAAGCGAGTGCCGTCGGGGCGCTTTAAATACGCTCCTTCACCGCGCATAGCTTCGGTAATTAAGAAGTTTTGTAGCTCTGGATGATAAAGGCTAGTGGGGTGAAACTGGTTAAATTCCATATTGGCTACCCTACAGCCTGCACGCCACGCCATGGCAATACCGTCACCGCTAGATACATCAGGGTTTGAAGTGTACAAATACACCTTGCTTGCCCCCCCTGTTGCGAGCGCTACAAATTTAGCTGAAATAGTTTCTACTTTTTTTGCTTTTTTATTCCACACGTACATGCCATGAATATGCGAACCCGGCTTACCTAAGCTTTTATCACTAATCAAATCGATGGCATTGTATTGCTCGAGCAAGGTAATGTTTTTATGCGCTTTAACTTGACTAATTAACGTGGTTTGTACGGCCTTACCAGTGGCATCGGCTGCATGTAAAATACGGCGATGGCTGTGTCCGCCTTCGCGGGTTAAATGAAAGCGCTCTTTTCCTTTGCTATCAAACTCCATATCAAAAGGAACGCCTTGCTCAATGAGCCATTGTAAACACTGATGCGCATTACTTGCAGTATAATGCACAGCTTCTCGGTCACATAAACCACCGCCGGCATCAAGGGTATCTTCAACATGTGATTCTATGCTGTCGTTTTTTTTATCAAATACTGCGGCAATCCCGCCTTGTGCATACAGTGTAGAGCCTTCGGTGAGGGCACCTTTACTGATCACAGTAACATTACAATAGTTAGCTAAAGACAATGCAAGAGATAAGCCCGCCGCGCCGCTACCGATAATAGCGACATCAGCAATATGATGTTTATTTTGGTTCATGTCAGAGGTACTTTGCGGTTACAATGCTCAAATTAGAGCAATATTTGTTTTTAATAATGTAGTTGTATCATATTTGTCATATTACTACGTAGTGATTTTAATGGCTTAGCGCCGTTATTTACGACTATTTTATAAAAAAATAATATTAAGCAGAACTTTTTATTCATAAAGAGGTCAGAGTATTTGTGAACAATGGCGACACTATGAATAACCAGCAAGAATCAAACAGAGGAGTACCGGCTCGAATGAGCGAGCAGGAATTAGATTTAGCGCTTGTAAAAAGGGTCCAGCAAGGAGATAAAAACGCCTTCAACCTATTAGTAAAGAAGTATCAGAACAAAATTGCAGGGTTAATTTCACGTTATGTGTCTAACCAAGGCGATATTGCAGATGTAGCACAAGAGGCATTTATTAAGGCCTACCGTGCACTTCCAAACTTTAGAGGTGATAGTGCCTTTTATACGTGGTTATACCGTATTGCCGTTAATTGTGCTAAAAATTATTTAGTAGCTCAGGGCCGTAAACCGCCAGCAAACGATATAGACGCTGAAGATGCCGAGTTTTATGACGGTGCGGATTCGATGCGTTCGAACGCATCGCCTGAAAACTTACTGTTAAGCGACGAAGTACGCGCTGTTATTTTTAATACGATTGATAGTTTGCCTGAAGACCTTAAAACCGCGATTACCCTAAGAGAAATCGAAGGGATGAGCTATGAAGAAATAGCCGTGGTAATGGATTGCCCTGTTGGGACAGTACGTTCGCGTATTTTTAGAGCCCGAGAAGCAATAGATAATAAATTAAACCCATTAATAGGCGAGTCTTAGTATGACAAAAGCACACGTTAACAAGTTGGATAGCGAAACGTTATCAGCATTACTTGACGGCGAACAACACCTTGCAGAGGGTAAAATTTCTGATCAGGATGTTGCTACGTTTGGTCGATATGCGCTAATTGGTGATGCGATGCGTGCTCAAAAAAATAACAACGACATACACATCGATATAAGCGATAACATCGCCTTAGCACTTGAAAGTGAGCCTGTGTATGCCGATTTCACCCAATCGACAGCAAACAAAGCGCCTGATACCGAGCACAGTGAAGCGCAGCAAGATAACAAAGTAGTGGCGTTTAATTGGCGCAAGCCGGTTGCACAACTTGCTATTGCTGCAAGCGTAGCTATGTTTGCCATTGTTGGCGTAAATACCTTGCCGCAAGGTGCGGGCGAGCAAGAAAGCGAAATTCCGCTTTTACAAACTACCCCATTAACAGGTATGGCGTCGCCGGTGAGTTATTCTTCAGAACCTGCTCTTGAAAACGCTGAGCAAGGTTTACGCGAATTACAGCAACAACGCATTGGCGCGTTAGTTTTAGAGCATCAACGTCAAGCACGTGTTGCACACTCTTTGCAAACAGCGCAAAATAGTGACAAAGCGCAAGAGGAAAAAAACTAATTAAATGAAAGTAATCACTTTTGTTCTGTCGTTAGTATTAAGCTTTAATGTTTTTGCTAACGACACAAATCCCGCCAAAGATTTATTACTAAACATGGCGAATGCAGTGCATACCCGTAATTTTGACGCCTCTTTTGTGGTGGTAAAGGGTAAAGCCATGGAACCTTACCGTTGGGTGCATGCAAAGCAAGGTGAAACAGAGCTTGAGCATTTAAGTTTACTTAATGGCGCGGGCTTAGAAATGGTGAGAATTAACGACCAAGTAACCTACTTTGAACCGCAATCGCAGCCATATTCTATAAATACAGACTCCATTGCTGGGCCAATACCTGAAGTATTATTTAAAGATATTGAAGCGCTAAGCAGCCAATATGATTTTGTGCTAGGTGGTAAAGGCCGTATTGCAGGGCGAGCGGCGCAACTGGTGAGAATAGAATCAAAAGATGAATACAAATATAACTATTGGATTTGGCTTGATACAGAGTCATCGCTGTTATTAAAAGCCGCTTATGTTAACCACCAAGGTGAAGCATTAGAGCAGCTACAGTTAACCCATATTAGCGTAACAGAGCAACCAGCACCGATGATTTTAGAAGTGCTCAACCGTAATTTTCCAACGCCGTTACCAGGTAACGCACTGGAAGGTGAAAAAAGTAATGCCACAAACTGGCGCATTGGTTGGTTACCTAATGGCTTTAAATTACTAAAATCAGACCGCCATAAACTTGATTTAAACAACGAACTTACTGACTATTATTTATATTCTGATGGGTTTGTGGAAATTTCTGTTTTTGTACAGCGCCCCCTACCAGGTCGCCGCTTAAGCGGATCATTAACTTCTGGCGCAACGACAATTTATGTGCATAATGGCGGAAACTTTGATGTATCTGTTGTTGGTAATGTGCCAAGCCAAACCGCAAAGGCAATTGCTGAGTCAGTGACTCGCGCATTATAAACAATTCGTAAGGGTTGTTATGATTGAACAAACACTTACAGTGGTTGCCCTAGATGGCACCACTGCCCACTTAGAAGCCCAGCAAAAAAAAGCCTGCGAAGGGTGTAATGGTCGCTGTGGCTCGCAAGTCTTTGCCAAACTCTTTGGTAGCGATAAAAAAACCTTTCCCTATCAATTTGATACTCCTGTAGAAGTGGGCCAAAAAGTAACGCTTTCATTAGATGATTCGCATTTAGTCAAACATGCTTTTGCTGTATACATGCTGCCTTTATTTTTAGGATTAACGCTTGCATTTATTAGTGCCGAATTACTACTTTTAGCGCAGGGATGGCAAATATTATTCGCCGCTTTGGGCGGTGTAGGTGGTTACTTTTTAGCTAAAAGCAAAGTGAAAACACTCAGGCATGATGTAAAAGTGATAAAAATTCATCCAATTAGCCTTCCTTTAACGCAAATAGATGGTGATTAAGGCCAATTAAATGTAAAATTGCCGTTTTATACCAGAGTAACTTGGAAATACAGGGTAAAAAGGCAATCAAAAATTTGATTATCTAAAGCGCATTTAGCCACTTATATAGCACTTATACCCAATAAGTATTTTCAAGTCACTCAGGTGTTCGTACTTAGCCTATTAAAATAGAAGTTTAGAATCCAGTTTATGAAGCATATCCGTAATTTTTCGATCATCGCCCATATTGACCATGGTAAATCGACCCTTTCAGATCGTTTGATCCAGGTTTGTGGTGGCTTAACAGACCGCGAAATGCAAAAGCAAGTGTTAGATTCAATGGACATCGAGCGTGAGCGCGGTATTACCATTAAAGCGCAAAGTGTAACGCTTAACTACACTGCTAACGATGGCGAAACCTACCAACTTAACTTTATCGATACACCAGGGCACGTTGACTTTACTTATGAAGTTTCTCGCTCTTTAGCGGCATGTGAAGGTGCGCTTTTAGTTGTTGATGCCGGACAAGGTGTTGAAGCACAAACGCTGGCAAACTGTTATACCGCCATTGAAATGGATTTAGAAGTAATCCCTGTTTTAAATAAAATAGATTTACCGCAAGCCGATCCGCTTCGTGTAGCAGAAGAAATTGAAGACATTATTGGTATTGATGCCCTAGACGCTGTGCAATGTAGTGCAAAAACAGGTGTTGGTATTGCTGAAGTACTTGAAATGATTGTAAAGGATATCCCACCACCGGTAGGTGAAAAAGATCAACCTTTGCAGGCGCTTATTATTGACTCGTGGTTTGACCCATACCAAGGTGTTGTATCACTAGTGCGTATTAAGCACGGTGAACTACGTGCCGGCGACAAAATAAAAATAATGTCGAACGAGCAAGTACATACAGCTGATCACGTGGGTATTTTTACCCCTAAACAAACCAACACGGGTATTTTACGTACCGGCGAAGTAGGGTTTGTTATTGCCGGTATTAAAGAAATACACGGCGCCCCAGTGGGCGATACGATTACGCATCAAAAAAATGCGGCACCAGCGCGTTTACCAGGCTTTCAAAAAATTAAGCCGCAAGTATATGCAGGTATGTTCCCAATTGCCTCTGATGATTATGAATCGTTTCGCGATGCACTTAATAAACTAAGCTTAAATGATGCGTCGTTATTTTTTGAACCTGAAAATTCAACAGCACTGGGTTTTGGTTTCCGCTGTGGCTTTTTAGGTATGCTACACATGGAAATTATTCAAGAGCGTTTAGAGCGTGAATACGATATTGATTTAATTACCACGGCACCTACTGTAATCTACGAAGTAGTAACCAAAGAAGGTACGAGTCAAATTGATAACCCGTCTGACTTACCGGCGGTTAATGATATTATTGAAATACGCGAACCAGTAGTAGAGGCAAACATACTTGTACCGCAAGAGTTTTTAGGTAGCGTTATTACTCTGTGTGTAGAAAAGCGTGGTATGCAAACTAAAATGAGTTATCACGGCAAGCAAGTCGCTGTAACTTATGAGCTACCTATGGCTGAGGTGGTTATGGACTTTTTTGATAAATTAAAGTCAACCAGTCGTGGTTTTGCATCGCTTGATTACAACTTTAAGCACTTTCAAACATCAGACATGGTACGTGTTGATATACTTATCAATGGTGAACGTGTTGATGCACTCGCTATAATTGTTCACCGAGACAGTGCACAATCACGCGGCCGCCAACTTGCTGATGCGTTAAAAGAGCTTATTCCGCGTCAAATGTTTGATATTGCGATTCAAGCTGCAATAGGACAACATGTTATTGCCCGTACTACGGTTAAGCAATTACGTAAAAATGTAATCGCTAAGTGTTACGGTGGTGACGTGAGCCGTAAGAAAAAGCTACTGCAAAAGCAAAAAGATGGTAAAAAACGAATGAAGCAATTGGGTAACGTAGAAGTACCGCAAGAAGCGTTTCTAGCTATTTTGAAAGTTGGTAAATAAAAACAAAGGATTATAGATGGCTGGTTATTTCTCAGTTTTATTGGTGTTATTAACGTTAGGCTCAGGTTTAATATGGTTAATTGACCACCTAATGTATGCGCCAAAAAGGCAAGAGCGTTTGGCGCTTGCCCAAACATCTGCCGGTGGCCAGCTTGATGAAGAAACAGCGGCGTTAATAGCACCTGAGCCGGCAATTACAGAAACTGCAAAATCGATTTTTCCGATGATTGCAGCTATTACTATTTTTAGGTCGTTTATTTTTGAGCCTTTTCAAATACCGTCAGGTTCAATGATGCCAACCTTGTTGGTGGGCGACTTTATTTTAGTACAAAAGTACTCGTACGGGATTAAAGACCCAGTATGGCGTAGCCAGCTTGTAGATGTAGGCGAGCCTGAACGCGGCGATATTGTTGTTTTTAAATACCCGTTAGATGAGCGAGTAGATTATATAAAACGTGCTATTGGTTTACCGGGCGATAAAATTGTTTATCGTGATAAGCGTTTATATATTCAACCTAATTGTAAAGAAGGCGAGACCCAGCAGGGTGACCTACTTTGTAATGAGTTTAATAAAATTGATTTTAAATTAATTAACGATAATGAGTTTAAACAAGGCCAAATGTCGCTTGCCCGAGTAAATGAAGATTTAACGACACTCAAGCACGACATTTTAATCAACCCACGCGCACCTGAACGTAAAGGGCGTTACTATCAGCAACCAGGTACTCCTTCGGATGAATGGACTGTACCAGCTGATCATTATTTTATGATGGGTGATAACCGCGACAACAGCCAAGATAGTCGCTTTTGGGGCTTTGTACCAAAAGAAAACTTGGTGGGTAAAGCTGTCTTTATATGGATGAGTTTTGAATTTGAGAATGGCCCAGATGATGTTTTACCAGGATGGGTTCCAACTGGTGTTCGTTTTGAACGCCTAGGTAATATTCAGTAACAATGAAAAAAAATGTAACAGAATTATATAAACGAATTGGCTACGAATTTGCTGATCAAGGTTTACTTGAACAGGCAATGACGCACCGCAGTCATAAAGGTCAGCACAACGAACGCTTAGAGTTTTTAGGCGATTCAATTTTGAGCTTTGTTATTGCCAATGCTTTGTACGACAAATTTCCAAAAGCGCGTGAAGGCGATTTAAGCCGTATGCGCTCTACGCTTGTGCGTGGCCAAACTCTTGCTGAATTTGGGCTAGAGTTTGGTTTAGGTGACTACTTGCGCCTTGGGCCGGGTGAGTTAAAAAGCGGTGGTTTTCGTCGTGAATCAACATTAGCTGATGCTGTAGAAGCCATTATAGGGGCTGTGTTTTTAGACTCAAACATAGACCGCTGTGGCGAGCTAATTTTAGCGTGGTACGAATCTCGACTTGATGCTATTTCACCAGGGCTTAATCAAAAAGATCCTAAGACCCTGCTGCAAGAGTATCTACAAGCGCGTAAGTTATCTTTACCGGGCTACACCGTTGTTGATACCAAAGGTCAAGCGCACAATCAAACGTTCACGGTTGAATGTATAGTTGAAGGTATGGATAGCATTATTTCTGTTGGTAGCTCGCGCCGTAAAGCCGAACAAAAAGCTGCCGAAAAAGCATTGAAGATACTAAAAAATGAATCTTGATACCTTAATACAGCCTCATGAAGGTGATATTGATACGTTTTGTGGCATGGTTGCCATTGTTGGCCGCCCTAATGTAGGTAAATCAACATTGCTTAATGAAATCATTGAGCAAAAAGTAAGTATTACCTCGCGCAAGCCACAAACAACTCGCCACCGTATTATGGGTATTCATACAGAAGGGCAACACCAAGCTGTTTATATTGATACGCCGGGCTTACACGTTGAAGAAAAGCGCGCTATTAACCGCTTAATGAACCGTGCTGCATCGAGTTCAATTGGTGATGTAGAGCTTATTATTTTTGTTGTTGAGGGCACTCACTGGAATGCCGATGACGAAATGGTACTTAATAAAGTATCGCAAAGTGGTAAGCCTGTTTTACTTGTTATTAATAAAATAGACCAAGTAAAAGACCGCGATTTAGTATTACCGCATATGAAGATGCTTGGCGACAAATTTGATTTTGTGGGCATAATGCCGGTATCGGCAACGCAAGGTAAAAACGTTGATTTAATTAAAGCCGAAGTAACTAAACGCTTACCACCGTGCGAATTTTACTTTCCTGATGACTATGTCACCGACCGCTCAATGCGTTTTATGGCGGCAGAAGTTATTCGTGAAAAGCTAATGCGCTTTATGGGTGAAGAGCTGCCGTATTCTGTTACTGTAGAAATTGAGCAGTTTAAATGGCAAGAAAACGGTGTTTGGCATATCAACGGGTTAATTCTTGTTGAGCGTGAAACCCAAAAACGCATGGTAATAGGTAACAAAGGCGAAAAGCTTAAAGTGATTGGCCGTGAAGCCCGTAAAGACCTTGAAGAAATGCTCGATAACAAAGTGTTTTTAGAGCTTTGGGTTAAAGTTAAATCGGGTTGGGCAGATGATGAACGTGCCTTAAGAAGTTTAGGCTATGGCGAAGATTAGCCAGCATTTAGCCAACTAATATGGATAGCGACTTCTACACAGCGTACCTATTACATCGGCGTCCTTATAGCGACTCCCAAGTAATGCTCGATATGCTGGTAGAAGGCGTAGGCCAGCTTAGAATGCTAGCCAGAGTGAGTGGTCGCCAGGCCACTAAACACAAAGCACAATTACAGCCTTTTCAGGCACTGCTTGTTCATTACAGTGGCAAGTACGATTTAAAATACATTAATAAATTTGAGCTACATGGTAATCCTTTATATTTAACAAAGGATAAGCTTTACTGTGGCTTTTATTTAAATGAGCTGACTAACCGCATTGTGCCGGTAAACGAGCCACTTGAACAAGTGTTTGAGCTCTACAAAACTCACCTAGAGAACTTAAATAGCGATGTCGATTTACAATCGGTGCTGCGCTCATACGAATTTCAACTATTAGAGTTGTTGGGTTATGGCGTCGACTTTAGCTTTGATGCCAGTGGTGAGCCAATTGATGAAAGGCAAACGTATAGTTACTTTCCTGAGTTGGGTTTTTTGATGCAACAAGATACGCGCTCAGGTTTTAGCGGCGCGCAGCTCAAAGCGATTGCTAATCATGATTTTAGCCAAAGCGATGTACTCTATATGGCAAAACAATTAAGCCGTTATTTACTAAAACCTTTACTGGGTAATAAACCATTAAAAAGCCGTGAATTATTTATGGCCTCTCAATAAACATATTTTACAGGTAACAAAATGAAAGACATTCTTTTAGGCGTAAACGTTGATCATATTGCAACGCTTCGCCAAGCGCGAGGTACATCATACCCAGACCCATCACATGCGGCCAGTGTGGCAGAGCACGCCGGTGCAGATGGTATTACTATTCATTTGCGTGAAGACCGCCGCCATATTCAAGACCGCGATGTATACGTAATGGCTAAAACGATTCAAACGCGTATGAATCTTGAAACAGCGGTTACAGATGAAATGATTAACATTGCCCTTGAAGTACAGCCTGAGTACGTATGTTTAGTACCTGAAAAACGTGAAGAGCTTACGACCGAAGGCGGCCTAGATGTGGCTGGTAACGTAGATAAAATTAAAGCGGCCACTAAAACACTGACTGATGCGGGTATTAAAGTGTCATTATTTATTGATGCCGATAAAGCACAGTTAGATGCAGCTAAAGCGTGTGGTGCACCGTATGTAGAAATTCATACCGGCGCGTATGCAGATGCCACTAATGATGAAGATTTACACAAAGAGCTTGAGCACATACGAGAGGGTGTAAAATACGCGGCGAGCTTAGGCTTAATTGTAAATGCAGGGCATGGCCTTCATTATCATAACGTAAAACCAATTGCTGCAATGCCTGAAATTTATGAGCTTAACATTGGCCACGCTATTATTGCGCGCGCAGCTATTGATGGCCTTGAAAAAGCAGTACGCGACATGAAACGCCTCATGATTGAGGCAAGGTTATAAATTTAACCCCAAGGTGGCACCATTTCATAGAAATACTTAATTAAGTAAAATGGTATTAAAACCTGTTAAAAGCGCATTTACTGCGCTTTTTTATTACGTGTTTTTTAGCGTTGATGCTCGGTAGCACTTGCATCTGCCATGAGGTTTTCCAGCTCATCCTGAAGCTCAAATAGTTCAGGCTCAACGTTATCTAGCACGCAATCACTTTTAAGTGAGGTTTCTATGGTTTCTGCCAGTGATTTAAGCTTAGGCACACCGGTATAACAGCACGCGCCATGGAATTTGTGGATAACACTTAATACCGTTTGGCAATCGTTTTGCTCAATAGCTTCGTTGAGCTGCGAGAGCGTCTCTGGCACACTTTGTAATAGCATATTGAGCATTTCCAGCGCCAGCTCACCTTTACCCCCTGCACGTTGTAGCGCAAGCGACCAATCTAAGCAGTTACTTTCAAATGGAGCTGGGCTTTGTGACGTTACACTTTTAATTTTGTCGCGGCTTACGGGCGATTGCGGACTATGATCGCATATAATTTGGCTCAGCATGTCCTCATCAATAGGCTTAGTTAAATAGCCTTTAAAGCCATCTTTTAATAGCTGCTCTTTTTCACTGTGCAGTGCATGCGCGGTTACCGCAATAATAGGTGTGTCTTCGTTTAAAGAAGACTCCTTAATAAGTTTACACGCGGTAATGCCATCCATAATCGGCATTTGTATGTCCATAAAAATAACATCGTACTTATGGCTTTTACTTAAGCTGTAGGCTTGCGAGCCATTATAAGCGGTGTCTATAAATTCAACTTGCTCTTTTAACAAGGTGCAAATAAGTTTTAAGTTTGCATCGTTGTCATCTACCACCAGTACTTTTAATGGCAATAATGTTTGATCGCTTGGCTCAATATTTAAGGTTGGATGATCAAGGCGATATGGCGCAGCCAGTACTTCACATAATTTACGATGATTAAGCGGCTTACTTAAACATACATCTGCACCACTACCAATGAAAGACTCTCTCATACTATGAGAAATAGTATTAAGCATTAAATATAAATAATCAGTTGACTCACGTACGCTATTTATATAGCCCTTTAAACGTTGCATATCATCTACCGATGCCATATCACCAATAATACAAATATCATATTTAAACATTTTATGTTTAATAGCGTCTAGAAATGCACCTTCATTAAAACAAGCGGTTACTACAGTTTCCCACTCGTTTAATACAGAAAGCACTGAGTGATGCGTATGCTCGTGTGGCTCTAAGTATAATATGCGTTTACCAATAAGTGATTTAGAAGGTAAGTCGTTACTAAAGGTATGATCAGGCAACCTAAACACACCATTAAAGGTAAAACAGGTGCCGCTTCCCGGGGCTGAATTTAGCGTTATTCGGCCATTCATAGCCTCTACAATGTGTTTGGTAATAATGAGACCTAAACCAGTGCCGCCAAATTTACGGGTGATAGATGAATCTGCTTGGCCAAATGCTGTAAATAACGCATCTTGCTTATCCATTGGAATACCCACACCGGTATCGGTTACTGATACTAAAATAGAGGCGCGGTCTTCATCTAATAAGCGGTAGCTTATATCAACTTTTATAGAGCCTTTTTCAGTAAACTTAATGGCATTACTTAACAAGTTAATAAGGACTTGTTTAAGGCGAGTGGGGTCACCGGTTAAATCATCAGGCACTTGTGGGTTGATATAAATAGATAGCTCAAGTTGTTTTTCATGCGCCGAGGGAGCTAATAATGTCATAACCTCGTTTACGCTATCGCGCAGTTGAAACTGGATTGATTCAAGCTCCATTGCGCCTGCTTCAAGTTTAGAAAAATCCAAAATATCGCTAATAATCGTCAATAAGCTATTGGCAGAAAGCTCTATGGTATCGAGGTAGTCTTTTTGATGTTTATTTAAAGGTGTTTTATACAATTGGCGCGTAAAGCCAATAACCCCATTAAGCGGGGTGCGTAACTCGTGACTCATTTTAGCTAAAAAGTCGGACTTAACGCGGTTAGCATCTTGCGCCTCTTTTTTGGCCATGGTTAGCTGAATATTTGAGGTTTCGTATTGCTCTAGGGTTTCGCGGTAATCACTCGTGGCTTGATCAATATTTTTCTGCATTTCGTCTTTTTGCATAACCATAGTGTGGGCTATGGTATTAAGCCCTTCACGCAAAAGTTCAAATTCGCCCATCATGGTGTCGTTTAAACCCGTGTCTCTTTTACCCTCAACTAGTTTGTCGGTGGCAAGTACTAACTTATTAAGCGGGTTCATAAACATACGGCTAAGCTTAAGCGCTAAAATAGATGCCAATATTATTGAAAATAAAATAACAATGCCGCTAATTAAAACCGCTCGCTGCTGGCCTATAATCGCTTGGTCTTTATTAAGTTGTAAAATAACGGTGCCAAGCGGGGTTTGAAAATCATTAATATCCCATTTTGATACCGGCGCAGAATGATTAAAAATAGGGGTGTAGAACGTGATTAACTCTTCTGATTTATTAATTTTTGTTGTGTGAAGATTTTCAATTTGTTCTTTTTGAGTTAGTTCATCAAACGAGCGATGATAGTTACTGGTCATAATAAGCTGATTGCTGGTATCAAAAATAGCAATCGATTTAATGGTTGGGGAGTGCTTATTGTGTGTGTAACTAATCAGACGGTTGAGCAGCTTTTTATTTTTTTCAAGTAAAGGCTGCTCTAAAGCAATTGCTAAGGGTTCAGATATTGAGCTGCCTTGCTGATATAAAATTTCATCAAGCTCAATGTAACGATTTATTGTAAAATAGCCGCCAAGTAACAAACCAATGATCACTGTGGGGATCAAGGTTAAGGTTAAAACAGAATCACGTAAGCCTAATTTGGTCATAATGGAAGCGTTATTATCATTATTAGTATGGATCGAGTATATACGGTTCATCGGCTATTCTCAAAGCATCTGATTTGCTTATACGTAATACAAAATTTAAGGTAATGCCGCATGGCGCAAATTTTTAAAGCAAAGAAAAAACCACTTAAACAGCAAACACTCACACTTAATATTACGGCCATGGATCATCAAGGGCGGGGCGTTGCCAAACACAATAATAAAGTGTGCTTTGTAAGCGGCGCTTTAATGAATGAAAAAGTAACGGCAAGCCTAATAGAAGATAAAGCCAAATACAGTAGTGCAAAGCTGGTTAAGGTTATTAATCCAAGCGATGCACGCACGCAGCCTTTTTGTCAGCATTATAATCACTGTGGTGGTTGCCAGTTGCAGCACCTAGAAATAAATCAGCAAGTGGCTGAAAAGCAAAATGCAGTGACGCAATTGTTTCAAAAATTTGCCAAATTAAGCGACTTAAATTGGCAAGCGCCTCTTTTAAGTAAGCCCACTCATTACAGACGCAGTGCCCGTATTGCCGTAATGTATGATAAAGCTGCTAAAAAAATGCGAGTTGGGTATCGTGCGCCTAGCTCTAAAAATGTGATTAGTATTGAGCAATGTGATGTGCTTAGTGAGGCATTTACTAACGTATTTAGTATTTTTGAAACGCTTATTAATCAATATAAAGCGCTACACAGTATAAGTCATTTACAGTTGTGCCAAAACGAAGCTGGGAACTTTATTGTTATTCGCCATACTAAAGCGATACCAGATGAAGCCAAAAGCTACGTACAAGAAGCGGCAAACGCACAGCAATGGTTAATTACTTGGCAAGACAACAGCGATGTTATAGAGCAAGCTCATTTGCCTACGCCGTATTATTTTTTAGAAAAGTTTAAATTAAAATTTGAATTTGGCCTTGGTAATTTTATTCAAGTAAATGATGAAGTTAACCAAGCTATGTTAGCTCAGTCGGTAAATTGGCTTAACTTGCAAGGAAACGAGCAAGTATTGGATTTATTTTGTGGTATTGGTAACTTTTCATTAGTGCTAGCCCAGCATGCTAAATCGGTTATTGGAGTAGAAGGGGTTGCATCGGCGGTTGCAATGGCGACACAAAATGCGCAAACTAACTCTATCACTAATGCGCACTTTCATTGTTTTGATTTAACGCAAAAAATTGAAACAGCACAATGGTTTAATAAGGCGCTAGACGTATTAGTATTAGACCCTTCTCGCACAGGTGCTATGGCTGTTTTAGAGCAACTACCTTTAAAGCAGTTTAAAACCATTTTATATGTCTCTTGCGATCCTGTTACTTTAGCCCGTGACAGTGCAATTATTTCGCAAGCAGGCTTTGAAGTTACTAAAATTGGGCTAATGAATATGTTTCCACATACAGGACACATAGAAACAATGGCGTTATTTCAACGGAGGTAAAGCGTTTTATGGTCGCTACACGTCAATCACATCAGCAGGACGACACAGGTGACTTTGCTACTAGCCTAAAACAGTTAGCGTTATCGCAAGAGAAAATAACGCTACTAAACAAAGCGCAAGCATTGTGTGTTACATGTGACAACCAAGCACGGCAAAACACGGCCATAGAAATGGTCGAGATTTTAGCCGAGTTAAATTTAGATGCAGAATCTCTCGCAACCGCGTATCTCACGCATTACTACTTAAACGACTTAGTAGACCTTGAAACCGTAGAAGCACAACTTGGCAAAAATGTAGCCATGCTTTTAACAGGGGTTGCACAAATGGCTGCTATTAGTACTTTATCGCACCAAGGTAAAGGCACTATGCAGGTAGATAACATTCGTAAAATGTTACTTACCATGGTTGAAGATGTGCGCGCTGTGGTGATTAAACTTGCTGAGCAAGTATGCCATTTACGCAATGTAAAAAATGGCGATGAAGAAGAGCGTGTTATTGCCGCTAAAGAAACCGCCGATATTTTTGCCCCGTTAGCAAACAGGTTAGGTATAGGCCAGCTTAAGTGGGAACTAGAAGATTTATCGTTTAGGTATTTACACCCCGACACCTATAAAAGCATTGCTAAACAACTTGATGACAAACGCCTTGCCCGTGAAGCCTATATGGAAGACATGGTTGCGCAAGTAAAAGCTCGCTTAAGCGAAGCCGGTATTGAGGCGCAAGTGTATGGCCGCCCTAAGCACATTTACAGCATTTATAAAAAAATGCAGCAAAAAAACTACGAATTTGATCAGCTGTTTGATATTAGGGCAATGCGAATTGTTGTAGAGCGCCTGCAAGATTGTTACGGCGCGCTAGGTATTGTGCACACTAATTGGCGCCACCTTAATAAAGAGTTTGACGACTACGTTGCTACACCCAAACAAAATGGCTATCAATCAATTCATACCGTGGTATTTGGCCCTGAAGGGAAAACCGTTGAAATACAAATACGCACCAGCGAAATGCACCAAGATGCAGAGCTAGGCGTAGCCGCACACTGGATGTATAAAGAAGGTGCTTTACCTGGGAGAGGCTCAGGCTATGAGCAAAAAATTAGCTGGTTGCGCAAATTACTGCAATGGCAAGAAGAAGTGGTTGATGGGGGCGATTTAGCCGAAGAGCTTAAAAACCAAGTTGTAGAAGACCGCGTTTATATATTTACCCCAAGTGGCGATATCATCGATTTACCTGTTGGCGCTACACCGCTTGATTTTGCTTACTACATTCACTCAAATGTAGGGCACCGCTGTATAGGAGCTAAAGTATTTGGCAAAATAGTGCCGTTTACACATCAGCTATCAACGGGCGATCAGGTAGAAATTCTCACGCAAAAGCAGCCTAATCCAAGCCGCGATTGGCTAAATCCATCGCTTGGTTATATTAAATCGTCGCGTGCAAGGGCTAAAATCCATCATTGGTTTAAACAGCTCGACCGCGATAAAAACTTAAGCGCCGGTAAAGAGATTCTAGATAACGAACTGCAAAAGCTAGATTTAACCTACAAAGATTTAGACCCAGCCATTAAGCGCTTTAATTTTAAAGAACTAGATGACTTAATGGTTGCGATAGGTGCCGGCGATGTTCGCTTAAACCAAATGCTTAACTTTGTCAGTGATCGTACCGAAGAAGAACCCGTAATTCGTTTTAAAGCGCCAAGTAAAGTAACTGGCGATAAAAACGGCATTGTGGTTGATGGTGTAGGCAGCTTAATGAGCCACGTTGCTAAGTGTTGTCGCCCAGTACCTGGCGATAAAATAATTGGCTATATTACACAAGGCCGTGGCATTGGGGTACACCGAGAAGATTGCGATTCATTTAACAACTTAAAAGAGCAACACCCAGAGCGTGTAATATCGGTTAGTTGGTCAGATGAAATAAACGGCTCTTATGCGCTAAGTATAAAAATAGAAGCCAGCGATCGCTCAGGTTTAATTCGCGATATTAGCTCTGTACTGGCTAACGAAAAAGTAAATGTGATCAACATGAACGTCAATACAGTTGGGGCCGATCAGTTAGCAGTATTTACTATGCAAATAGAAGTGCATGACCTATCGGGCACAAACCGTGTTTTGTCTAAACTGCATCAAATTGAAGGTGTGCACAGTGCCAAGCGAAACCAATAAAATGGCAAACAGTAACGCCCTTGAGCAACTCCTCGATATTATGGCGTTGCTTCGCGATCCTACCGACGGTTGCCCGTGGGATCGCAAGCAAAATTTTAAATCGATTGTACCGCACACGCTAGAAGAAGCCTTTGAAGTGGCCGATTGCATAGAGTCGGGTAATTTAAACGAGCTTAAAAATGAGCTGGGTGATTTACTGTTTCAAATCGTTTTTTACGCACAACTTGCTAAAGAGCAGGACATGTTTGATTTTAACGACGTGGTTAGTGAGCTAAATAGTAAACTTACCCGCCGTCACCCTCATGTTTTTAACACTAAGCAAGCATTAACCGATGAGCAATTAGCAAAGCAATGGCAAGCAATTAAAGCACAAGAGCGTGTAGCAAAAGTACAGCCAAGCAAAGCCTCACTTTGGCAAGATATACCCACCAATATGCCAAGCCTAACTAAAGCTAAAAAAATTCAGCAGCGTGTTGCCGCACTTGGTTTTGATTGGCCAAGCTACCACGGGGCACTTGATAAAGTAAGTGAAGAAGTACTTGAAGTAAAAGAAGCGCTTGAGAACGACCCTTCATCCGATCATACAGCAGAAGAAATAGGCGACTTATTATTTGCCACAGTAAATGTGGCTCGCCATGTTAAACGCGACCCAGAGCAACTACTCAGACAAGCCAACGATAAGTTCTCGGCGCGCTTTGAAAAAGTGCAAGGTTATTTAATTGCAAAAGGTAAAAGTTTAGAGCGCGCAACGCTTGACGAAATGGAAGAAGGATGGGAAGCCATTAAAAAAGCGAAATAAGATTAGCTCAGTACAACCTAATGTTAATCAACGAACATTTTTTGTGCACGTAAACGCTATTTTTAGCTGGATTGCTCAACGCTGTTTTGGTACAATTTCGCCCCGTCTTGATGATATACCCAGAGTCTCTTTCTCGGGTGTTATATTCCTTTTAATTCCTGATATTCTAGGGTTCGCATGAGTACAAAATTTATCTTCGTTACTGGCGGGGTTGTTTCTTCGTTGGGTAAAGGTATTGCAGCAGCGTCATTGGCAGCTATTTTAGAGGCCCGCGGTTTAGATGTTACCATTTTAAAGCTGGATCCTTACATAAACGTTGACCCAGGCACAATGAGCCCAATTCAACACGGTGAAGTATACGTTACAGAAGACGGCGCCGAAACGGATCTTGATTTAGGTCACTACGAGCGTTTTATTCGCACCAAAATGACCAGCCGCAACAACTTCACACAAGGGCGAGTGTACGAAGATGTACTACGTCGTGAGCGCCGTGGTGAATACTTAGGTGCAACCATTCAGGTTATTCCACACATCACAAATGACATTAAGCAACGTGTATACGACGGTGCTGAAGGTCATGATATTGCGATTGTAGAAATTGGTGGCACAGTAGGTGATATTGAATCACAACCATTTATTGAAGCAATTCGTCAGTTAGGTACAGAAATTGGCCGCGAACGCGCGCTATTTATTCACCTAACGCTAGTGCCATTCTTAGGCCCTGCAGGCGAAGTAAAAACTAAACCAACACAGCACTCAGTTAAAGAGTTACGCTCTGTAGGTATTCAGCCAGATATTCTTATTTGTCGCTCAGACCGTAAATTGCCTAACAACGAACGTGCAAAAATTGCATTGTTCACAAACGTTGAAGAAAAAGCGGTTATTTCGCTTCCTGACGTAGACAGCATTTACAAAATTCCTGCGCTATTAAAATCACAAGAGCTAGATAACTTTGTATGTCGTCGTTTCCACCTTGACGCACCAGAAGCTGATTTAGTTGAATGGGAACAAGTACTTTATCAAGAGTCTAACCCGACTGGCGAAGTAACGATTGGTATGGTTGGTAAGTACATTGAACTACCAGATGCATACAAATCAGTTAACGAAGCACTAAAACATGCAGGTCTTAAAAACCGTTTAACCATTAATATTGAATACGTTGACTCGCAAGACCTAGAAAGCAAAGGGGTAGAACTGCTTTCTCATCTAGATGCTATTTTAGTACCAGGTGGTTTTGGCGGCCGTGGTGTTGAAGGTAAAATTTTAGCGGCTAAGTATGCCCGTGAAAACAAAGTACCTTACCTAGGCATTTGTTTAGGTATGCAAGTAGCGCTTATTGAATACGCACGTAATGTTGCAGGTTTAACCGACGCTAACTCAACTGAGTTTAATATTCACTCAAAAGCGCCAGTAGTGGGCTTAATTACCGAGTGGTTAGATGCTGAGGGTAACATTGAAATACGTGATGAAAAATCTGATTTAGGTGGCACCATGCGTTTAGGCGCACAAAAATGTCACTTAACGCCGGGTTCTAAGGTGCACGAAGTGTACGGCAATACAGAAATTATTGAACGTCACCGTCATCGCTACGAAGTAAACAACAACTTTGTAGAGCAATTAGAGCAAGCAGGCTTAAGCTTTACCGGTTTATCAGAAGATAAAAAACTAGTAGAGATCATCGAAAATAAAGATCACCCATGGTTTATTGCCGCGCAATTCCACCCGGAATTTACGTCAACACCACGTGATGGTCACCCGTTATTTGAAGGGTTTGTAGCAGCTGCTCATACTCATCAAAAAACGTCTTCGTAATTAAAAAAAGCCGTGCATATTGCACGGCTTTTTTGTCTAAAGGGCTGACTAAAAGATATAAAACGTAGTAAAGTTAGCTGAACTCACCATTTTGGGAATATAGAGGAATCAAGATGTCAGAAATCGTAAAAGTAATTGGTCGCGAAATTATGGACTCGCGTGGTAACCCTACTGTTGAAGCTGATGTATATTTAGCTGATGGTTCTTGGGGCCGCGCTGCCGCTCCTTCAGGTGCATCAACAGGTACTCGCGAAGCACTAGAGCTACGTGATGGTGACAAAGCCCGTTACTTAGGTAAAGGCGTATTAAACGCAGTTGGTTTTATTAACAACGAAATTGCGGATGCGCTAAAAGGCCAAAATGCATTAGAGCAAAGTGCTGTAGATAAAGTAATGCTAGATTTAGATGGCACCGAAAATAAAGAAAAACTAGGTGCAAATGCTATCTTAGCGGTATCACTAGCGACTGCAAAAGCCGCTGCACAATTTAAAAAAGTTGAGCTTTACGAGCACATCGCAGACTTAAACGGTACGCCAGGTGTTTACTCAATGCCGTTACCTATGATGAATATCATCAACGGTGGTGAGCATGCAGATAACTCTGTAGATATTCAAGAATTTATGATCCAACCTGTTGGCGCTGAAAACTTCCGCGAAGGCCTACGTATGGGCGCTGAAGTATTCCACAGCCTTGCTAAAGTATTAAAAGCAGACGGCCACTCTACAGCGGTAGGTGATGAAGGTGGTTTTGCACCAAACCTTGCATCAAACGAAGCGGCACTTGCAGCTATTAAAACAGCTGTAGCAAACGCAGGTTACGAGCTAGGTAAAGATATTACACTGGCTATGGACTGTGCAGCCTCTGAGTTTTACGACAAAGAAGCAAACATTTACGATCTGAAAGGTGAAGGCAAAAAGTTCACTTCAGAAGAGTTTAACTACTTCTTAAAAGATCTAACTGAGCAATACCCAATTGTATCTATTGAAGATGGCTTAGATGAGTCAGATTGGGATGGCTTTGCACACCAAACTAAATTAATGGGCGATAAAATCCAATTAGTAGGCGATGATTTATTCGTAACTAACACAAAGATTTTAAAACGCGGTATTGATAACGGTATTGCTAACTCAATCCTAATTAAATTTAACCAAATTGGTTCACTAACTGAAACGTTAGCAGCAATCAAAATGGCTAAAGATGCAGGCTTTACAGTTGTTATTTCGCACCGTTCTGGCGAAACAGAAGATGCAACTATTGCTGATTTAGCGGTAGGTACTGCTGCAGGTCAAATTAAAACAGGTTCATTGAGCCGTTCTGACCGTGTTGCTAAGTACAACCAACTTCTTCGCATTGAAGAAGCGCTAGGTTCTAAAGCACCTTACAACGGTCTTAAAGAAGTTAAAGGTCAGTAATTCTATTCTATATAGAATCTTATTTTTAATTTTAGATAATAAAATCCTCGCTAATGCGGGGATTTTTTATGCCTGATAATTTTTTAAAGAGATGAGAATGCTTTGTAGGCGTTAAGCTTGCTAACGCGCGCACGCAGTGCGAAAAGAGGGTACAAGAAAAGTGAAAACTCTTTATTTAAACCACAAATTGTTTTATTAAAAAAGGTGAAATATCTTGTAGGCGTTAAGCTTGCTGACACGCGCAAGTAGTGCGAAACAGGATTTGCTTAACTCATAATATTTTCTGCACAGCTCAGAGCTGAAATTGCTGCTTCAATATTTCACCAGTAAAACTGGTTTTTAAATAAAAACCACGCGGTAAGGTTTTTATTGTTTGCCCATTTGGGCCAATAGCATCGGTAACCACTTTGCTATTAGCTGCTTTTGGCCTAATTTGAATGGCATCACCTAAATGGCCCGATATTTCATCAACTCGCCCAAGCGCTATTAACTCCATTTGTTCTTCCCAGTCTCGTTGTAGCAACGCATCTTGCTCAGGCGTAGGCTGCCATAAAAAACCACTGCCTATGGTTCTATCAAAAGGCGCAATATCGCGCTCACTCAATATAGGCAGCCATAAAACATGATTGAGTTTTTTACGCACAGCGCTTGTATGCCACGTCATGCCGGTTACGTTTATAAGGGGGGTAACCGACACAAAAGTGGTTTCTAAGGGTTTTCCTTTATACGAAATAGGCAGTGTTTTTAATTCAATGCCTAAATCTTCAAAATCGGGGAGGGGTTTTGAGCCTGCAGTAGCGCCTAACACGTATTCAATAAGTTGCCCGGTCCAGCCTTTTTCGCGTAATAGGTCGTCAGGGGTTTTAAAGCTGTATTGAGAGGCTAATTGCCCTAATGTTAAACCGGCAATAGCGTTTACGCGTTGCATTAAGTCATTAATTGAATGGGGTTTTGTTGGTCGCATGCTACTCATTTACCTTGAATAATTAACAGCGCCATGATAGCAAAACCCCCGTAAGGTGGATATCTTTGCTTTTGGTTGTTTTTTATACGCACTGTGTTTGGCGTAATTTTGCTCACCCCAAAAAGTCACAGTTTAACTGTAAGTGACTGACTAGCTTTAATATTTTCAATTAACTCATTCAGCTTTAATTAAGTTAGCAAATTCTATATGGGATAAATACAACTATATAAACATGTTTATCCACAGAATCTGTGGAGAAAGCGAGTTTTTAGATCTGCTATTGTGGACTTGTTTGCAAAATAGCCTTGTTTATCAAAAGTTATACACAAGCTGTGAGTAAATAGCACTAAACATAATAATCAAGGCATAGCTTAGCTTTTTTTACTAAAAGTTGCGTCAATTAAGGGTTATTTTATCCTTGTAATTACTCAGTGCTCATTTAAGGTTAAGTCGTTATGCACAGTGTAAATAGTAAACGTGCGATTAGGGCGTGATGACTTTGGGGATAATAGTGTTTGCCGAATTGCAGCTAATGTGGAACAATCATTAAAAATCGACTTACAAATGAGGCACTAAGGTGATTGATGCCGAAGGTTTTCGTGCCAATGTCGGAATTGTAATTTGCAATAATCAGGGGCAGGTTTTTTGGGCTAGACGTTACGGTCAACATTCTTGGCAATTTCCCCAAGGCGGTGTTGATGACGGAGAAACACCCGAACAAACCATGTACCGTGAATTACACGAAGAAGTAGGTTTGCGACCAGAAGATGTAGAAATAGTTGCAAGCTCAAAACATTGGTTACGCTATAAATTACCCAAGCGATTAATTCGCCGCGACTCTAGTCCGGTGTGTATTGGGCAAAAACAAAAATGGTTTTTATTAAAACTGCGTTGCAAAGATGAAGATGTAAACTTGCTTAAAACACATCATCCCGAGTTTGATGATTGGCGCTGGGTGAGTTATTGGTACCCAGTAAGGCAAGTGGTATCGTTTAAACGCGATGTATACAGACGGGTGATGAAAGAGTTTGCACCGTTTGCAATGCCTTTTAATAAAAGAGAACATCATAAAGAACAGTGGCGACACAAAAGGTAGTAGCATAATTATAAAATAAGGAGCAGGTAATGCTGGCAACACTTAGAACTATTGCTGAGTCTGTTTCGCAACAAGCGAATTTAGACAGTGCCTTAGTGTGCTTTGTGAAAATGGTTAAAGAGGCCATGAAAACCCAGTGCTGCTCTATTTATTTTGCCGACTACAGCCAAGATAACTTTGTACTTATGGCAACCGAAGGCCTTAACCCCGATGCCGTAGGTAAGTTTAGAATTGGTTTTACCGAAGGGCTTGTAGGTTTAGTAGCCCAGCGTGAAGAGCCTATTAATATAGCTTTTGCAAAATCTCATCCGCGTTTTAAGCTCTCCCCCGAAGTAAACGAAGAAGGTTACAATGCCTTTTTGTCTGTACCTGTTGTGCATCAAAAAAAGGTATTGGGCGTTATTGTTGTACAACAAAAAATGGCGCGGGTTTTTAGCCAAGACGAAGAGTCGTTTTTAATTACCCTTTCAGCGCAGCTAGCCTCGCAACTTGCGCATGCTGAAATAAAAGAGCTTTTACGCCAAGACGAATCATCACACCAAACCTCAGTGCTCAAAGGGGTATCGAGTGCACCAGGTATTGGGATTGGCCAAGCCTTTGTGGTACTGCCTAAGCTTGATTTTAAATCTATAGAGCTAAAAAAAGATCCCGATAGCGCCGAGCAGCGCCGTTTGTTTACACAAGCCGTTGCTGCCACCCGCAAAGAATTTAATACCCTGTCTATGACCTTGAGTGACTCAATTCCGCGAGAAGCACTCGCGGTATTTGATGTATACCAACAATTACTTGATGCCAAAAGTTTAGGCCACAATGTTGAGGTACAGTTACAAGAGGGCTGGTGTGCAAAAAGCGCCTTAAAAATTGTTATTGAGCGGCTTATTTCGCAGTTTAATGCCATGCAAGACCCCTACATTAAAGAGCGCGCAGTTGATGTAAAAGACATTGGTTTAAGGGTATTACACCACCTTGTAAACACAGAGCACGCAGTAAAAGATTACCCACCCAATACCATATTAATTGCTAATACCTTAACGCCCGCCATGCTGGCTGAAGTACCTAACGGGCATTTAGCCGGTGTAGTGAGTGTGAATGGCTCAGCCAATAGCCATGCCTCTATATTAACCCGAGCGATGGGAATACCGGCTATTTGGGGTATTGAAGATTTACCCTTATTGCAATTTGATGCCAAACCAATGATTTTAGATGCCTTTGCTGGGCGTTTATATATTTCTCCTTCGCAAGTGTTACTCGATGAATACGCACAGTTAAAGCACCAAGATAAACTACTCAATAACCGCTTTTTAGCAGAGCAAAGTGCGCAGTCGGTTACCTTAGATGGTGAGCAAATAAATTTAATGCTAAATGCAGGGCTTGAGCTTAATACAGAGCAAAGCAGTGCGCATATTTGCGATGGGGTAGGGCTTTATCGTACCGAAGCATGGTTTATGCAAAAGGGGCAATTTCCATCGCAAGCTGAGCAAGAAAACTGGTATAGGGAGGTGCTAAAAAGTTACCACCCAGCGCCTGTGGTTATGCGAACCCTAGATATTGGTGGCGATAAAGTTTTAGATTACTTTAATATCACCGAAGAAAATCCCTTTTTAGGGTGGCGCGGCATACGCATAAGCCTTGACCATCCAGAGCTGTTTTTAGATCAGCTCAAAGCTATGTTAAAAGCAAACATGGGCTTAGGTAATTTAAAAATAATGCTGCCTATGATCAGCGGTACAGAAGAGGTAGACGAAGCGCTCGCGTTATTTGAACAAGCTTATTTTGAACTGGCAGAAAAACACCCAGAGCAAAACTTGGAGCGCCCAGAAGTGGGCATTATGCTTGAAGTACCCTCAAGTATATTTATGCTCGACGAGTGGGCTAAAAAAGTAGATTTTTGCTCAGTAGGCAGTAACGATTTAACGCAATACTTACTTGCTGTCGATAGAGCAAATGCGCGCGTGGCTCAGTTATTTAACCCATATCACCCCGGTGTGTTAAGGGTATTAAATAAAGTAGCGAATGAATGTAATAAACACCGTTTACCCTTTAGTTTATGTGGCGAGCTAGGCGGCGAGCCAGAGGGCGCTATTTTACTCATTGCCATGGGCTATAGGCATTTAAGTATGAACATGTCGTCGTTAACTAAAGTAAAGTGGATTTTAAGGCGCTTAAATATTAACGATATGCAGCAATTACTCGCAGAGTGCTTAGTGCAATCGAACGCTAAACAGGTACTGCGCTTAACGCGCAATTTTATGATTGAACACCAATTAGGCGATCTGTTTTATACCGCCAAATAATGCAGCGCTTAAAGATGCTATTAACTTTATAATCCTTTAATATAGGCGCACGAAAAGGTATTTGAGAACACTATGTATGACTTAGCTTTACTCGTGGCCAGTTGTGCGCTACTTGGCTGTGTAGTTGGCTTTTTAGCTGGGCTATTAGGGATAGGCGGCGGTTTAATTATTGTGCCTGTTTTAAGTAGCTTATTACTGATGTTTGACGTTACTTCACCTGATCACGTATTAGTTATTTCTATTGCAACATCGCTTGCCTCTATTTTATTCACTTCTACTTCTTCAGTCTTGGCTCATCATAAAAATGATAATGTGCCGTGGCAAATTGCACCGTGGGTTATGTCGGGTGTAGGCTTAGGTGCGTTAATAAGTGGCTTTGCCGCAAGTTTAATACCCGAACAAGCATTACGCAGCGTGTTTGCAATAAGTGTTGTGTTTATTGCAGGCAGAATGGTGTTGGCATCACGTAGTAAATCGCTTAAAGAAAAACCGCTACCAAAAGGGATTATTTTAGGGAGCATTTCTGCTCTTATGGGCGCGCTTTCTGGTTTAATAGGTATTGGTGGCGGCGCACTTATTGCCCCTATGCTTAATTACTTTTCAGTTGATATGAAAAAAGCGATAGGCTGTGCATCAGCGAGCGGCATTGTTATCGCACTATTTGGCTCTATTGGTTATATAAGCGCAGGCTGGCAGGTAACCGATTTAGCCCATGGGTTCGTAGGGTTTGTATACTTACCTGCATTATTTGGTATTGTAATAACATCGTGGTTTGTGGCGCCCTTAGGGGCTAAAGCAACTCATTATTTACCTGTTAATATAATAAAGAAAATTTTCGCGGTGTTGCTTGTGCTCATCGCACTTAAAATGGTTTTTAGCTAAAGGTTTATTTATGGCACTTGAGTTTCCTCAAATCGATCCAATAATTTTTTCTGTTGGACCGCTAAGCGTACGTTGGTACGGTTTAATGTATTTAATTGGTTTTGCATTTGCGATGTGGTTTGCTAATCGTCAAGCCGAAAAACCAAACTCTGGCTGGACTAAAGAGCAAGTTAGCGACTTGCTTTTTTACGGCATGCTAGGGGTTATTTTAGGCGGCAGAATTGGCTATGTATTGTTTTATCAGTTTAGCTACTTTTTAGAAAATCCATTATATTTATTTAGAATTGACCAAGGCGGTATGTCGTTCCACGGCGGAACATTAGGGGTTATTACCGCTATTATACTATTTGCCAAAACCCGCAAAAAATCACTATTCGCAGTGGGAGATTTTGTGGTGCCGCTGGTTCCGGTGGGCTTATTAGCAGGGCGTATTGGTAACTTTATAAATGGCGAGTTATGGGGCCGTGTAAGCGATGTGCCATGGGCAATGGTATTTCCAACGGGTGGGCCGCTTGCGCGTCACCCATCGCAGTTATACGAAGCCTTTTTTGAAGGGCTAGTCCTGTTCTTAATTTTATTATGGTTTATTAAAAAGCCTCGCCCTGCAGGCAGTGTAGCCGGTGTATTTTTATTAGGGTACGGCGTATTTAGATTTTGTATTGAATATTTCCGCCAACCAGATGCGCAGCTTGGCCTATTTGCCGATTTTATCTCAATGGGTCAAATACTCTCGTTACCTATGATAATTGGTGGCCTAGGGCTATTAATTTGGGCGTACAAAAAACCGCAACCTGTAACCGCAGCAAAGGCATAGTAAGAACAGATCATGAAACAATATTTAAAATTATGTCAGCGCATTGTTGACGAAGGTGTATGGGTAGAAAACAAACGCACAGGCACGCGCTGCTTAACCGTTATTAATGCCGACTTAGAATACGATGTAGGTAATAATAAATTTCCTATGATCACCACTCGTAAAAGTTACTACAAAGCCGCTATAGCAGAGCTTTTAGGTTATTTACGCGGGTACCATAGCGCAGCGCAATTTCGCGATATAGGCTGTAAAACGTGGGATGCAAACGCAAACGATAATAACGCATGGCTAAATAACCCTAACCGCAAAGGCGAGGACGACATGGGCCGCGTTTATGGCGTGCAAGGGCGTAATTGGCAGCGCCCAGATGGCTCAACGCTCGATCAGCTTGCTAAAGTAATAAATAACTTAAAAAACGGGATTGATGACAGAGGTGAAATAATTACCTTTTATAATCCTGGTGAGTTTGAGCTTGGTTGCTTGCGCCCATGTATGCACACGCATACGTTTTCGCTGCTTGGCGACACACTGTATTTAACATCGTATCAGCGCAGTTGCGATGTGCCGCTGGGGCTTAATTTTAATCAAATTCAGTGTTTTGTATTACTGGCATTGGTAGCGCAAATTACCGGCCATAAAGCAGGTAAGGCGTATCATAAAATTGCTAATGCGCATATTTACGAAAACCAGTTACCGTTAATGCGCGATGTACAGCTAACACGTGAGCCGTTTGACTCACCGCAATTAAATATTAACCCAAACATAAAATCACTAGAAGATATAGAAACATGGGTAACACGAGACGATTTTGAAGTAGTAGGCTATCAATGCCACGAACCAATCCAATATCCGTTTTCAGTATAATAAGATTAAGGAGAACAAGATGAAAGCAGTGATCCCCGTAGCAGGCCTTGGAACGCGTATGTTACCTGCCACAAAAGCTATCCCTAAAGAGATGCTCCCAGTGGTAGACCGCCCGCTTATTCAATATGTAGTAAATGAAGCGGTAGCAGCAGGCGTTAAAGAGATTGTACTTGTAACGCACTCAAGTAAAAACTCTATCGAAAACCATTTTGATACCAGCTTTGAGCTAGAAGCCACGCTTGAAAAACGCGTAAAGCGGCAATTACTTGCCGAAGTACAGGCAATTTGCCCTAAAGATGTGACCATTATTCACGTACGCCAAGGTGAAGCTAAAGGCTTAGGCCACGCAATTAACTGTGCAGCGCCAATTATTGGCAACGAACCTTTTGTGGTTATTTTGCCAGATGTAATTGTTGATGACGTAGAGAGCGACCTTAAAAAAGACAACCTAGCAGAGATGATCGCCCGTTTTGAAGAAACTAAGCACAGCCAAATTATGGTTGAGCCAGTACCAATGGACGAAGTAGACAAATTTGGTGTTGTTGATTTAGGTGACGTAGAGCTTCACCAAGGTGAAAGCTCGCCAATTATTAACATGGTAGAAAAACCGCCAGTAGATGAAGCACCTTCAAACCTATCGGTAGTAGGGCGTTATGTATTAAGCGAAAACATTTGGCCACTGCTTGCTAAAACGCCGCAAGGGGCTGGCAACGAAATTCAACTTACAGATGCAATTGCCATGCTCATGCAGCAAGAAAAAGTAGACGCGTACGCAATGAAAGGCCGCAGCCACGATTGTGGTAGTAAAATAGGCTACTTAAAAGCAACGATAGAGTTTGCTTTGCGCCGCGACGAGTTTGCAGATGATTTAAAAACATTTATTAAATCGTTAATTTAGGTTTTATTAAATTACCCACCAAGGCGCCTGTTTAGGCGCCTTTTTTATTGCTAAATTATTAATGCCACTATGAGTATAGCTTTACTCAATTTTAACGACGCGAGTAATAAAGATGGGCTACGCTTAATTATGTTCTGAATTTGACTTGCGTTATTTTTAAACACAACGTAATTTATATTGAAAGGTTTATGTTAATTGGCATTAAAGTTGTATTAAAAGCCACACCCATGGAGGGTCGTGTTAATTTTATCTTTGCAGGTAAATTAACGTATAGGAGCAAATTTGCTCATTGTTTAATAGATAAGTTAAACGCTTTCTTGTGAGAACGTTTAACTGAAATGTAAGTGCACAGGCACTGCTTTCAGGATAACGGGTACATGCTTAAATTAAAAAAATACTATAAACACTTTTTTGTATGCCTTTTTACGCTTACGTTTGGCACGGCGTGCTCTATTACGCCTACCGCTAAACCTGCTGTTGATAATGAAATACCTAACACCACGCCCGATTACGTATCGATAACTGCACTAGAGCTTGCGCAATTAAAAGATGCCGCAATGCAATGGCAGCAAGCACGCGCCGGTATAGAGCGTATTTTAAAGCTTGAAAAAGAAATTACTTACCTGGTTAATCATATAGATATAATAAACTCTAAAGCTATTGCACAATCTAATGCAAGCCCTGCCTACAGTAGCCGTTACACTCGCACGCCTTCGCGTACAACCAGTAATAAGCCACGTCGTCAGCAAACTTACAAAGCTGCTAACAATAACCAAAAGCAAACTATAAAGCTTAATACCCCTAAACATGTATTTGCATTACAAGTTGCCTCGGTTGATTCTAAGCAGGATGTAGCTAAGGCCTGGCAAGAACTAAATACCAAAGCAGCGCCACTATTTAGAGATAAAATATTAACCAACGTAGAAACCGCAAAAATAAATGATAAAACCTTTTATCGCTTAAAGCTTGGCTCTTATAAAAACCTTAAAAATGCCAAAGCCGACTGTGAAGTATTTAAAATGTATAAGCTCGACTGCATTGTAAGTAACTACACCGATAAGCCAATTAAACTTTAATAGTGATACCAACCCGCAATAATAAATAATCACTTTACGGGGCTAATCGTGTAGCGTTCTGCGTTAATAAATCTCGTTTAGAGCAACTAAATAGCGAATTTCTTTGCCTAGCTATCAATACGTTTACTATCCTCAAAATAGATTACTTAATTAAGCTAATTGATTTAAAAGTGCAATAGGTACTAGCATGCGTGACTTGCTAAGCGTTGATTGGCTGTTAAAATAGCGCCCACTCTTACCCATATTAACAACATACTTATGCTGCACTACAAGGATTTTTTAGCCACATTAGTTTTAGGCTTTGCATTAGCAAACAGTGCTCACGCACTAGCAACGGCCCAAAAGCAGGCGGTGCTCATTAAAAAAGATGATTTAGCCGTACTCAAAGAGTCAGCGCAGCAGTGGCAACAAACCAAGCCTCAACTAGAAAGACTGTTAAAGCTAGAAAGTGAATTACAGCGCACAGTAGATAAATTAAAACAACTTAACGCGCAGCCAAAACCGCAGCAAACTAACCACTTAGCTGTTGTGAATACAAATGCGCTGTTTGCTGTGCAAGTGGGGGCATATAAAAATAAAGCGGTACTTGAAGCGGCTATAAAGCAATTTCAATCAGCCTCAAATAAGCTTGAAGTAAATACCGAGCAAGTATTGATTGACCAGCACACCTTTTATAGATTAAAGCTTGGTGCGTTTAAAACAAAAGAAGCAGCAAAGGATGCATGTAAGTCATTAATAAACAATAATACTTGCTTTGTAACCTACTACGTCAAAACGCCTCAAAGTTAATTAACCTGAACTCTGGTTAAGAGCCTTACTAGCATATTGAACTATCTTGATACTTAAATTTATTATCTCTGGCTAGAGATAGGTTTATTATCCAGAGTTTAGGTTAATTAGGCATAATAATTGCTTTATCCTCGGTATGTTTTAAAGAGGACGGCAACTATGCGCCTTTTACTGCCTTTAGTATTGTTAAATTTAACTGCTTGCAACTTGGTTCCGCCCCCAGAGCCGAGTGTGCCTACTGACGCGCCAAAAGCAGCAATGGCACCCTATACCGTTAACGAGTATGTAGCAAATCTAACCTCGCAGCTTAACCATGTAAATGGCGCTTTAAATGCCAATGCGCGCATTGGTGTGAGTAGCTTTTTTTATGCCGATGCTTTAGATACTAAGCTAGTAGCAGGGCAGGCCTCGGGTTTGAGCTTACAAATTCAAGAAAGCTTATTAACGCAATTTACCCAGCTTGGCTATCATACCGTTGAGTACCGCCTTGGCAATAACCTTATATTAGCGCACAACGCAGACAGCATATTAAGCCGCGACTTAAGTAAATTACGCAATCGCCAAAATATTGACTTAGTCATCACCGGCACTGTAACGCGCCAACAGCATGCTTACATAGTTAATGCACGACTCGTTAATATTGAAAACAAGCAAGTACTGTCGGCAGGCAGCACAGAGATCCCTATAAATGTAATGTGGGGAAACGAAAAAATTCAGCAGCGTGACGGCTCTTTGTACCGCAGCGAATATTAATCAGGAGCACACCATGAGAAACCTATTAATTACCCTATGTTTGCCATTAGGCTTTGGCTGTTCGCAAATGTTAAATTCGCTACATTCAGAGCCGGAGAAAGTTGAGCAAGATAATGCAGCCCAGCTTGTTTCAGAGCAACGTGCGGTAAAAGCACCTGCACCAAATGAAGCGTTATTTCAGTCTAATTTAAACAAGCAAAGTAACTACACCAAAAGTGCCCCTGCAAAACGCAAAAATATAAACCATTATGTGCGCGGTATAATGCAAGACATGGTCGAAAACCTGCAATACGTAAACGACAAAACGCCACTTGCCGTTTCTAGCTTTGTATTTTTAGATGATGATTACAGCGATGGAAGCCTGTTAGGTAACCAAATAGCCGAAAGCTTTATGCACGAGCTGCATAGTTTTGGAGTACCGGTTATCGATTTTAAAACCACCGATTATATGCGAGTAACCCCCGCAGGCGACTTTGTATTTAGCCGCGACTACCTAGAGCTAAACCAAGATCAAAACTTTAATTACGTATTAGCAGGAACACTTGTGAGCCACCAAGGCGGCGTACTGGTAAATGCTCGAATAGTGGGCATTAAAAGTAAAGCGGTAGTGGGCAGTGCGCAAGGGTTTATTCCTCAATCAGTGGTTGATGCGCTAAACAGTAGCTATCGCACCGACGGAATTGTGCTTAAACAAGCCAGCGAGTGAGGTTGACCATGTTTTACAAACTATCTGCTATAGCGGGGCTAACGGCAACGTTAGCATTAACTGGCTGTTCAATAACGCAAAATAATGAGCATAACGAAAGCATAAACACACGCTCAGACTACACCGTGGTAACGCAAAGTAGCCAACCCACGCCTATGTATGCCAACCAATCTGTGCAGCAGCAAAGTGAGTACGACACAGCAAGGCAGTTTACACCGCTTAAACACCACAAAACGCTGGCAAACTATGTAGAGCAAATGGCGCTGGATTTAGTCGATACGCTTGAAGCCGAAGCGCCCGATAACAACAGCATCAACATAGCGGTTACCACCATTGTAGATTTAGACGCATCGCTTAATAAAAGTAATCAGTTGGGTAATCAATTAGCAGAGACGTTTATTCATCAGCTGCAAAAATTTGGCTACGGCGTGGTAGATTTTAAAACCATGGACAACATTGATGTATCAAACAGAGGCGACTTTGTGTTATCTCGCGATATAGAAAAGCTAAGCGAAAGCAGCATGGCTAACTATGTATTAGCAGGTACGTTAATTTACCGCCCAAATGGCGTAGCAGTAAACACCCGCGTTATAAATGTTCACAGCAAACATATTGTAGCAAGCAGCCGCAAACTCATACCACTGTACGTGTTAAACAAAGAAGATATATATTTATCAAGCAATTAAGTTAATTTTAGCTTGATATGAAAAACAAGATGCCGTTATAATTTTTGTAAGCTGTAAGCTGTAAGCTGTAAGCTGTAAGCTGTAAGCTGTAAGCTGTAAGCTCGATGCGGCCTCTTAGTTAAATGGATATAACGGCCCCCTCCTAAGGGGCAGTTGCAGGTTCGATTCCTGCAGGGGCTACCAATAAAATCAATGGGTTATAAGTTGACTTCTGTGTTTTTCTATTTCTGTGTAGCACATGTGTAGCACATGTGTAGCAACGTGCTTGTTGCTCTAGTAAATATAAATTATATTCCACCAAACAAAAGCTTTGGTTTGAATTAGAAATGGGAATTTAATTTTTTTGGGGGCTACCCGCTTCATTTCGTGTGTGTGGCATTAACATGCCCTTATTTAACATGCTTATAAAAACGCAGCTAAACAGTAACAATATCGAAACGGGTAGTCGAACTAGTCGTAAGAAAAAACAAATTCTCTCTTACTTAAAATGTTTTGTAAGTACTTAGTGTCTTTCCAGCTAACAACAAAATCATACTTTAATACTTCGTTAATTTTATTATCGTTAAAAGTATTACCAGTTTTGGCTTTTATCTTTTCTACTATTACCTTTCTTTTCTGTTTATCTATGAAAGGGCAAGAAGAGAAATCAAAAAACATTAGAAAAAACTCAGTCGATTTAAAGTTATCTGCATGATTAGAGATAAAAGCTTCAGCGTCTTTGATTAATTCTAATCTAAATTCATTGTATTCAATTTCATCTCTTATGTACAACATGAAAGTTACCCAACTAAAATAAAAATCTTGAGTATCGGATGACTTTCTAATATGAGTATAATACTGCTTTAATTTACTCTGGGTGAGATGAAAGGCGCTTGGTAGCATAGTAAGTATCACAAGTAGGTTAAGAGTTTCTAAACCTACAATACCTTTTGAGGAGCTAGTAATTATACTAATAGCTTGTGACACCATATCGAATATTTTCTTATTGATTAAATCTTTGAAGTTTTCAGACCAACTAGCAATTAGTGACAGTAAGATATTAATCATTCTTGCTAATCTGTCTGTTGTTCTTATTCTTATATCCATTGCATGTATAAAAAATAGAACGTCAAGATCGACTAGGAGCCAATTAACATGCTCAATGTCAATAGAGTCAAGTTGCGAAGTTCTATTTAAAAAAAGTTTCATTTTCTTTTCTATGGAGCTAAATAAGTAGTTAGAGATAGAGTTATATTGAACATCATATTCAGCAAGTGACATTTTAATCGAAGATATTGTTTTATTTGCCTTCCAGTCAGGGTGCTGTAATGATGCGATTGTTTTATCTTCTTTATATCTACTCTTATAAAGTTCATTTATTGTGGTTCGTAACGCATTTTTTGACAGGGAAATTTCAGTTGCAAAGGGGCGCTTTACATAAGATGTTTTTGAATCATTGAGATATAATTTGTATTCAATTAAGCACTTTTCTAAGGCTGAAAAAACCGTATCACGTACACTTTCATCTCTATAAAATATGAAATAATCATCAACGTATCTTCTGAAATCGTAATCTTGACCAACGACTAGTTTTTCAATACCGTTTCTACCTTTATCTAACCTTTTAATTAAATCCAAATCTATTTGTTGCAGAATTATTTCTGCAAAGATACGCGACACTTCAGGGCCGATAATTATTCCATTCGTTTCCCTATAGTTTATATCTTGCATTAAAGAATCGAATTCCCCATCAAAACTACCATAAGGTTTATCTTTAGCTAATCTTTTACTTTTTGTTGCCCAACCAATTGAGTGTGTGTATATGCTCGGGAAGCACTTAGCAATATCAGTTTGCATCATGTAGCTAAATCGTTTTTCTAATTTATGATAATCATATGATTCAAAAAATTTGTATAGGAAAGAATAACGTTTATATTTAAAATATGAGCTAGATGTAACCCTATCTTCTGCGACCCCCTCAACTCCAGCGTATCCACTTTCTGCTCCAAAAACCTTACCATAGAATTTAGTTGTTTTTTTTGCTGGAAACCTAAGGGACTTAGTTGATTTATTACAATAATATTCTATGAGCTCTGAAAAGCTATCGTAGAAATCACAAACTCTTAATTGTGCAGCTGGATGCATAATTGATAGCTCACGAAATTTAACACCTCCCCTAGAGATTGAGTAATTCAAAGGTATAAAGTTATTTTTACTTCCTGCAAAATTATTGCCTAATCCAGATACCGTTTCGTATAGGCTACAGCGCTTCTTTAAGGCGTTATACATGGCATAGTTTGTATACCAAAGAGGGAGCTCATAAGGCAAAACATCAGTCAATAATGTCCGTAATTTATCTTGAGTATCCACATTAATTAAATTAGACATTTTTCCAAACCTGATTTATTAAAAAAGCTTTTCTTCTTGTGAACTTTCCCTGTTTTTTATTTGTAACAGAGCCGTAGAATGATATTTTTGATAGAGAAGTAATATTAGCAGGAGTAAGCCCATATATAGGGTTGTTGATCATTTTTATTAAAAAACCATCTAGCATTTTTAAACAGTGATAGTTATCAGATACAAACCTATAATTATGTGCAATACCACTCAGTAAAGTACCGTTCTTACTTTTTTTAATCACTTTAATTACAGCTAGATAGTTAAGTCTTTGTTGTAATAATCTTAGGTTTGATGTCTTTTTATATTCATTAAGGCTTTTTGCTATTTTTTGTTTTAATTTATTTATCTTATCTAAGGAAATGGTTAGCTCAACCTTATTTGCTCTGTTCCTTGTGGGGGTAACGGTAAATTGGTATCCAAGATAATTAAATTTTGCACTTTGAGATAAACCAATATATTGTTTATGACTGCTCTCATTTAAAACCAAATTGATCTTATTTAGCTCGTTTTTTAACGCTTCCAATAAAGTGTTCTGGGTATGTTTATCAACTAAAATGAACAAGTCATCTACGTAACGAGTATAGTAAATCACACCATCAAACTGCTTGATAAACTTGTCTATTGGTTCTAAATAGAGTTCTGCTAATGTTGGAGAAATGGCTAAGCCTCGAGGTAAACCTTTAATGTCGGTTTCTTTGCTGTGCTTTAGGATTGAATGAAGTAATTTCATTGAGGTTGGGGCAAGTATCATATCATCGTCTAATTTTTTGACGGTTTTCTCAAAATTCATGGATTCATAACATTTTTCTATATCAAGCCTCATTACAGCATAATCACCTGAATCTTTTAGCAATGTAGATACCTGACTTATAATCCTATTTCTATCTGATTGCCTAACCTTATAAATTCGTCTGATGTATCTGTCGAGTATTTTAATGGATATAGCATCTTCAATATCTGCTGCTTGATATGTAGGTTTTCCTCTTTTAGATTCGCATCTTAATGGAGATATTATGTAATTTTTAGATTTAATAGCTTCAGCGAGTTCATCGATAGAATCTTCAATATCTTCAAAATTATCTAGAAAATTCCAGCGGAATACATCTTTGGATGTGAGTACTTTTTTAATTGCGGTGTTATCGAATGTTTGTTTAAGCATGTTTCAATGAGATCCATATCATTTTAAAGTGCCTTCATTTTAAATAGTGTGCTGTATATAATTATAGTTAGCAACTAAATCATAGATGTAGTGGATAAAATTAAGGTTAAGTACAGTTATTTACAGAACTCCAAGTAAGACCCTTTTTGCCATTCCGGCAAATAGTAAGCTAAAGGCTGTTTATGGATGTGAGATGGTATTTAATATGAGCTAAAGCTTAGTTAAGAGCTTTAGCTATTTGAAATGTTATATTTAACTGCAATTCCATTTAAAAGAGGTAGCTTTAGCTCTCTTTAGTTAATATGGAGCTTTAGCTAATACACTAAAGCTTTAGATTATGCTTTTTCTACCTTCCATGAGTAGTGCCTTGTGATTATGGCTTTACCAGCGAACCACAAGCCTTTTACTTTAAGTATGAGTTCACCATCGTAATAGCTTTGCAAGCACTCGCCAGTTTCCTCAACAATGTTTAAATCGTAATGTAATTTGATAGGTCGATCTTTTAGTTTTGTGTGTAAAGCCAGTATCGAGCTAAAGAGACTATATCGTGGTTGAACAAGCGAGGTGTAACGATTAGCATGTCGAGAAAGGGGAACTGCTGGGATAATGCCTGTTCAGAAAGTTTTTTTGCTCAGTACAAAAAAGAATGGATGAGTAATCTAAATGAACTGAGTCGTAGCGAAATGACAATACAAAGTCGTTTTTATATTGAGAATTACTACAACTCAGTGCGAATGCATGGGACGATTGGAAATGTTAGCCCCATACAATATGAATCAATGAATTAAAACCCCGTGTCTACTTTATCGGGGTCAGATCAGACAGCTTACAGCTTACAGCTTACAGCTTACAGCTTACAGCTTACAGCTTACAGCTTACAGCTTACAGCTTACAGCTTACAGCTCAACCATCACTCGTAATCGTATCAATCAGCTCACCAAGCACCGCTTCGGCTTTGCTGGTTTCTACTTGGCAGGTACCGGCGTTTAAGTGGCCGCCACCGCCGTATTTAAGGCATAACTCGCCCACATTGGTGTTTGAGCTGCGGTTGGTGATTGATTTACCTATGGCAAATACTACGTTTTGTTTTTTAAGGCCCCACATTTTGTGAATTGATATATTGCAGTCGGGGTACATGGCGTAAATAACAAAGCGGTTGGTGGCGTAAATAGTTTCCTCTTGAGTTAAATCTAGCACCACGAGGTTTTTATGCACGGTTGCGCATTGTGCTATTTGCTCTTTGGCCTTTTCGTTATGCTCGTTATATAGCGCAACGCGTTCGGCTACGTCTTCCATTTTTAAAATATCTTCAATGCTTTGATCTTTACAGGCATCAATTAGCTTCATCATTAATTGGTAGTTTGAAATTTTAAACTCGCGGAAGCGGCCAAGGCCTGTGCGTGCATCCATGATAAAGTTCATTAATACCCAGTATGTAGGGTTGAGTATTTCGTCTTTTGAGAACTGCGCAGCATCGCCTTTATCTACCGCTTCCATCATGTCTGTGCTGATGTTTGGAAATTTTTCTGCGCCGCCATAATAATCATAAACAACGCGTGCAGCAGAAGGAGCTTTAGGGTCAATTACGTGGTTTTTAATATCGCTTGCGTTACGTACGGTTTCGCTTAAGTGATGGTCAAATGCAATGTGACAGCCAGCAACGTAGGGTAGGTTAGTGGTAATGTCGTTTGCAGTTATGTCTATTTTGCCATCTTGCATGTCTTTTGGGTGTACAAATAAAATGTCATCAATTAGGTCTAAGTCTTTGAGCAGTACGGCACATACTAAGCCGTCAAAATCGCTGCGGGTGACTAGTCTAAATTTATTATTGGGCATAGCTTTTCCATCTTGTTGTGATTGAGTTATCAAATAAGTGTAACAGCTAAAATAATTTTTGAGAGGTTATAGCAATCGAATTAAAAATTTAGTCATTCTAGCGTGCTAAATAAAGCGTAAACAGCGTTATAAATTTTTAAGTAGAACAAATACTTATCGAAATTAGGCCTTTGTATGTACTCTGTTTATCTGTTGCTATCAATACCTCATAATTTAATACAATGGGTATTAGCGTTAAAAAAGCGCATAAAAAAGCCAAAACGACTGTTTTGGCTTTTTGTTAGCAAGTATGTATTTGTTTTATTGCTGTATAAAAGTTAAGCGCCTGGTCCGCATTCCATACAGCTGTTAATAATATCTGGGCCAAATTTAAGTCTGGCATTTAAATCGCGTAGGGCAGTGCGTAAACCTTCTTCAATTACTGGGTGGTAAAATGGCATATCCAGCATTTCTGGTACGGTCATTTTGTTTTGCACAGCCCATGCTAATAAATGAGCAAGGTGTTCGGCTTGTGGGCCAATAAATTCTGCACCTAAAAATAAGCCTGTGCCTTGCTCTGCGTAAACGCGCATGTGGCCTTTATTTTTAAGCATTACTCGGCTGCGGCCTTGGTTTTCAAAGCTCACTTCGCCTACTTCAAAGCAACCACATTCACCTAGGCGGTCTGTAATTTGTTTATAGCTGTCGCCAACCATTGCTATTTGTGGGTCGCTAAACACTGCGGCTATTTTAGCGCGGCGAAGGCCAATGCGTACATCGGGGAAGCGCCCAGCATTTTGTCCGGCAATGGTGCCTTGATCAGATGCTTCGTGTAGCAGGGGGATCATATTGCTGGCATCGCCCGCTATAAATATATTTGAGTTACCACATTGCATTGTGTGCGGGTCAGCGTGTGGCACACCGCGCTCATCAAGCTCTATGCCGGTATTTTCTAAACCTAGCTTGTCTACGTTGGGTACTCGGCCTGTGGCTGCAAGTACGTAGTCAAATTGCTCGGTGTGTTTAGCACCGTCTTTATCGGTGTAAGTAAGCTGGGCTTTATCGCCAACTTGCATCATGTCAGATACGTTTGAGTCGGTATCTACAAAAAATTCTTCAGCAAAAACAGTGTTTGCATAGTCTTTAATTACTGGGTCGGTAAGTGGGCCAATTGCGCCGCCAACACCAAATAATTTTACGTTTACGCCTAAGCGACTAAGTGCTTGGCCAATTTCTAGGCCTATTACGCCTGGGCCAAATACAGCCACTGACTCTGGTAGGTCGTCCCAGTCAAATACATCATCGTTTATAATAAGTTTGTCACCAAAGTTATTAAACACGCCTGGGTATGATGGGCGTGAACCGGTGGCAATTACAAAGCGTTTAGCAGTAATAATGATGTCATCGTCAATTTGTACGCGGTTGGCGTCTAAAAACTTGGCGTAGCCACGAATTTTATCTTCATCAGGAATGTCGTCTACGGCTTCTACTACGAATCCTGCAAAGCGGTCTCGTTCGCTTTTAACACGTGCCATAACTGCTTTGCCGTCTATTCTTGGCTTTGAGCTATGTACACCAAATGCAGGTGCCATTTCAATTGAATGCGCGGCTTCGGCTGCGGCAATAAGTAATTTACTTGGCATACAACCAACGCGTGCACAGGTAGTACCGTACGGGCCTGATTCAATCATTAAAACGTTAGGGGTGAATTGTTTTGCGTTACGGTATGCGCTTAAGCCTGCAGTACCTGCACCTATAACAACAACATCGGTTTGTAATTCTTTCATAGTGGTATCCTTTATTATTTTCAATCTGAGCGATGAGATTGATATAGAGGGGCGCGTACGCCCCTGCTATTTTTTTACTTTATTAAGCAAAGTATTTTTCTAAATCGTCTGAGCCGCCAATGTGTTGTCCACCAATAAATATTTGTGGAACAGTGTCACGGCCAGAAATTGCTTTAAGGCTTGTTAATGTAGCGCCTGCACCCATAACAACTTCTTCAAATGCGTAGCCTTTTTCTGTTAGTAGCTCTTTTGCTTTTTTACAGAAAGGGCAACCAGGTTTAGTAAATACGGTTACTGGCTCTGGCTTAGTTTGTTTTGGGTTGATGTAGTCAAGCATTGTGTCTGCATCAGAAACTTCAAACGGGTCGCCTGGTAAATCTGGTTCGATGAACATTTTGTCGATAACGCCATCTTTAACTAGCATAGAGTATCTCCAGCTGCGCTTACCAAAGCCTAAATCGTTTTTATCTACTAACATGCCCATGCCGTCAGTAAACTCGCCGTTGCCATCAGGTAATAATGTGATGTTTTGCGCTTCTTGATGCTCTGCCCATGCGTTCATTACAAATGTATCGTTTACTGATACACATACAATTTCATCAACGCCATTTTGCTTAAGTACACCGGCTAACTCGTTGTAGCGTGGTAAGTGAGTTGATGAACAGGTTGGTGTAAATGCGCCCGGTAGTGAAAACACAACAACGGTTCTGCCTGTAAAAATTTCGTCTGTGGTTACTGATTTCCATTCGTCGTTTTGACGTGTTGCAAATGTAACGCTTGGGATTGTTTGACCTTCAATATTCTTTAACATAGTTTGTTCCTCTTGATTTGTTGGAGCCATTATGGCGAGAATTTAAATATAGTTCCAATCGTTTGTTTGTATTAAACTAATAGGTATAGCCTATCAGGTGGAGATGAATTTGAACTTAAAAGATTTAGAGTATGTAAAAGCAATAGCGCACCACAAGCATTTTCGCAAAGCGGCCGATGCTTGTTTTGTTAGCCAGCCTACGCTAAGTGGGCAAGTAAAAAAGCTTGAGCAAGAGCTTAATGTTGTTTTATTTGACCGCTCAACTAAGCAAGTTACATTAACAGCGCAAGGTGAACGTTTGTTGACACAAATAAACGTTATTTTAGAGCAAACAGAAATCTTAAAAGAGCTGGCGGCTACTTCAAACGGGCCGCTACAAGGTAAGCTAAGAATTGGTATTATTCCTACTATTGCGCCGTACTTACTCAGCGCTTTACTGACCTCTATGAAAGCGGCGTTTAGCGAGAGCCACTTTTCGTTTATAGAAATGCAAACAGCGACTATGCTAGAGGCGCTTGATAACGGCGAGCTCGACTTTGCAATTTTGGCCGATGTTCCCGAGCTTAAAAACTACCATACGGTTAACGTGTACAAAGAAGACTTTATGGTTGCTGTTTCAACCGATAACCCGTTATCTAAGCGTAAAAAAGTAGCGCTAAGCGATTTACAAAGTTGTAGCCTATTAATGTTAAGTGATGGCCATTGCTTTAAAGATCAAGCCCAAAAGTTTTGTTTTGCTGCGGGAGTGGATGTATCAAACCAATATCAGGGCAATAGTTTAGAAACTTTATTGGCGTTGGTGGCGATAGATGACGGGGTGACATTTGTGCCCAAGCTTGCGTGTACACAGCGTGTAGGGATTGATTATTTAGCTATTTTTCCTAATCAGCAACGTAATGTGGTATTTGCTTGCAGAAAACACTACCCGCGTTTGGCGGGCGTTGAGCAATTAGCCCAGTGGTTGGCAGAGCACCCAAATTTAAAGCGGGCGCTTATTTAGCGTTCTTGGCTTGCAACCTCTACCACATCGTTTATTTGTACCCCAGGCAAAGGCTTATCGTTAAGGCTTACAGCAATGGCGCTTTGTTTATAAAGTTGCTCAACCACAATGGTGTTAAGCGTGGTAATGGTATGCGGCATAGTATTGCCTTGTGCATCAGTTAAGTAGTTATGGTGCGCAATGCTTAATAGCTGGCCTTTTTTAAGGCCATGATCTTTGCCTAGGTTTATCACCAATTTATTGTTTTCCATGTGCATTATTTTTCCTTTAGTAGGAAAACACGCCATAGCCGCTTGTATATCGTAACTGACCGTTTGATTTATATCGCTAATACTTTGCCCAAAAGGTGATTGCCAAAACCTATCACTATTTACATCAACTATGGCTGTTTTTTCAAATGGCCATACAGCTTGGGTATGATAGCTGTTTTGCCATAATTGTTCGTACGTGGTGCCATCAAACAACATAAACTCAATAGCGTAGCTGCGCTGGTAGGTTTCGTCTTGCCAAAAGGCGTAGTCGTTATTGAGTTTATCGCTTGGCGCTAAATTGATTATTTGGCTTAATAAAACATATTGCGCGTTGCTTCTGGCTGAAAGCTCTTCTAGCTGTGCATTTGAGTAGTCGTGCTGCTGATTAAAGTAATTGTCTACATTAATTGCTTTATTGTAGTAAGCAACGGGCAGGGCGCTCATTTTTGTGCTTTGCAAAGCGCTAAATAACTTTTTACTAATGGCTTTATTTACGTCAAATATTTGACCCATTAAGGCATGTTCACGATGAACAAGCTGGCTTTGGGTTACAGCAACAAATTTATTAAAGTTACTTTGTGGGCATTGCTCTGTTTGGGCAAATACATCAAGCCTAAGCGTAATGGCAAATTGTTGATTTTGGCGTTGCTCGCTCACCAGCTCTATTTTTTGTATTTCGCCGTGGCTACTAATTTTTAGCTGATCTTGCGTTAGCACGCCATCTACCAAGGTTTGTACAGAGCTAACCCGGGCGCCAGAAAACACTAATGCTTGTGTAATTGCATCTTTAATCGCGGCCGATTTAGCACTGCTTATGTCGCCATTTTGGATTTGTGCATGGCCGGTAGATTCAAACCATTGTGCGTAAGTACTGGCAGAAAACGTTAATAATGCAGCGCTAGTAACACCTGCAAATAGTGATGATAAAAACGTGTTCATACTGGTACTCCACATAAAATTAGTTAATTACGCTTTAGCTAAGCAAGGACTGCACCAATATGAGGACTTTATAACAAATGGCATTAAACCTGCATTTATTTGCGCAATTAGTTTAAAGGGTGCAAATAAATGCGTGCAATTATATTACTTACTTTAGCAGGCCTTGGTCTTGCCGGTTGCAGCAACGTGTTTGATAAACATGTTGAGTACAAATATGTAGAGCCAAATAATTATCCCATACTTAAAGCGGTTGGTTATGCGCCTATTAGCTTGCAGCAAGGGGCTAATAAATCACAAAAGCAATTAATGGCAATTAAGGCCTCTAAGCTTGAGGCGTACCGTGAACTGACAGAGCAAGTTTATGGCCAAAAAATTACAGCGGGCACGTCTGTAGCAGGAGCTATTGCTCAAAACGATTACATGGAAAGTAAAGTGCAGGGCATAATTAAAGGTGCGCAAATTATTAAAACTTACTCAGTTGACGATGTATACGTTACCGAGCTTGAGCTAAACATGAAGCGCGTGCACGACTTATACATAGGTGAAATTAAGCCGCGTGAAGTTAAAAAAGTGACCTACTACTAAGTAACTGGCCAGTACTTTAAATAGTAAAGCTATATTAAGCTGCTATTTTAGCAGCTGGTTTTAGCGTTAAGCGCGTGCGCGTGGAATATACTCGTACAGCAATACATAACTTTGCTATTTACGGGAGAGTTTGGAGCGTTTTTCTGTAAATCTAGGGTTTGATAAATCAGCTTTAAATACAACGATGATTCAAAACGTTAGTTAATGTATTAAGCAAAGTTGAAATGACCGAGTTAAAATTTAAATCTAGTAAAAAAACACATACAAAATATCTCATCCTTTTATATTGAGTGCTATGCTGTTGTTACGAATAATATTTGAACAAGTAGTGTAGCGTTTGGTATATGTTTTTAATTTTTCTTTTTTTGGGCTGTGAATGACACTTAGGCTCACTCTTTCCTCAAATAAGCTATTTTTTTGGTGCAAAAGCAATTTGCGCTATTTACTGCTATTTTTTTTACTTTCAAGCGGCGTGTTTGCGAGCCGTTTAACTATTCAATTTAATACCTTTATAGAATTAATGGGGCAAAAATATGGCCCTGCGCGAGTCACTGTAGCGCGTAATTGGCAAACTATGCTGGTGCGCACCCAAAATAAACCAGAACAACAACAAATTTTAATTGTTAACGACTTTTTTGCACGCAATCTTCGATACCAAACCGATATACAGCTTTGGAAGCAAAACGACTATTGGGCTACGCCATTAGAAACTCTTGGCCGTGGTTTAGGTGATTGTGAAGATTATGCCATTGCTAAATACATTAGTTTACGCGCCTTAGGCGTAAGCGACGACAAGCTTAGGCTTATATATGTAAAAGCTAAGCTTGCTGGTACAAACAAAACACAAGCACACATGGTATTAGGCTACTTTGCTACGCCTAATGCTCAGCCGCTTATTTTAGATAGTTTAATAACAAAAGTGTTACCTGCAGCAAAACGCGTTGATTTAAGCCCGGTATTTAGTTTTAACAGCCAAGGTTTATGGGCAAATAACTCGACTAAAAGTGTAGCCAGCCCGACAGCAAGGCTATCGCGTTGGCGTAAAATTTTGGAGCAGACATCACAAGAAGGGGTTATGTGGTAATGGCGTCATTTTCCTTATTTAAGTTTTTCAAAAAAAGAAAAATCACTCTTAGGCAAGAGCTGTGGATCACTTTGCTGGTGGTGATTTTTGTTGGCTTTATAAGTAGCGTGTTAATAAGTACTAACTCTGCTAGAAACTATTTTTCTACGCAGCTGTATTTAAAAAATGTTGATAATGCTAGCTCTTTAGCGCTGATGATTAGTCAGCTTGAAAAAGACCCTGTAGAGCTTGAGCTGTTAGTGTCGGCCACTTTTGATACCGGCCACTACAAACGTATAGAACTGCAAGACCCAAATGGTGAGGTTATTGTAAAGCGCGTATTTACCGACACGTTAGAAAATACCGCACCAGCTTGGTTTAGAGCGGTATATGGGCTTAATGTACAGCCAGGTGTAGGGCAGGTTAACAACGGTTGGCAGCAATTTGGCACTTTATTTGTTGAAAGCCACAGCCAATATGCTGAGCAAGCATTGTGGGAAAGCGCTCTCAAATTGTTTTTTAGCTTTTTAGTGGTGGCCTTTTTTGCTTGTGCCATAAGTGCATATTTATTACGTAAAATTTTAACGCCACTTGATGATGTGGTGTACCAAGCTAACGCCTTTGGCGATAAGCGCTTTATTAAATCAAAAGTGCCAAAAACCTTTGAGTTTGCGCGCCTTGTGCAGTCGATGAATTTATTATCGACACGGTTTAGCCGCATTATAAAAGAAGATAATAAACGCTTAGAGGAGTTGCGCTTTAAAGCACAGCACGATGAGCTAACAGGGCTTGCCAATCGAGAGTATTTTAGTGCCACATTAGAGGCTCATTTACAAAAAGTGAAAGATCATGCCCATGGTGCTTTGTTTTTATTTAGGGTGGTTAATTTAGATAAAATAAGTGAATCGATTAGCCGTGTAGAAATGGTTAACTTTTTGCGCCGTTTTTCTCAGGTGTTAACGCAGTTTTTAGAGTCGAATCAGGCGCACTTTTCAGAAAACTATATTGCGCGTATATCACATACCGACTTTACTGTGTTGTTTAGCGATACTGATGATATTCAAGCGCTTAGCGAGCAAATAACCGCATTGCATAAATCGATTGTTGATGAATACAAAAATATTGATTTGGCCATTGTACACAGTTGTACCTACATTGAGAAAAACGACACCCGATTTGATTTATTACGCCGTGTAGATGGTTTATTAAAAACAGCAGGTAACAAACCTGGGGTGCAAGCAAAAGTCATTGATAATAAACAAAAGAGTGAAATTTTTGATGACTCAACTGGCTGGCAAAAGGCTATTGAGGATGCACTTGAGCAAAAAACTATACAGTTAAATTGTTTAGAGGTTATGGGTTTTAACGACACCTTGTTGCAGCATCAGCTTAGTTTAAGTTTAGAATTTGGCGGCCAACATTATAAATCCAGCTACTACTATCAATGGGCTAATCGCTTAAACCTATTAGCGCGTTTGGATTGGAGTTTAATCAAGCAAATTGTTAAACAGTACGGTGAAGCGCCGCCAAATGAATTGATTGCTGTAGAGCTTTCGGCGCAAACATTAATGGATGATACCGCGCTTGCCTCGGTATTAACCTATGTGTCAGCCTTTCCTGATTTGGCAAAAAATATATGTTTTGATATACGCGAAAACATTGTCGTAAACGAAAAAGATATATTTAAGGAGTTTTGTGAGCAGGTGCGTTGTATGGGCGCTAAAGTGGCACTTAAACGTGTGGGGCCTGAATTTACTAAGATTAAGAACATTCAAGAATTTGGCTTAGAAATGCTTAAAATAGACAGCATTTACGCGCATAACATTAGTTACAGCCAAGACAATCAAACCTTCTTACGCGGTGTTTGCACATTAGCACATTCTATTGGTATTAAAGTGGTCGCGCAGGGCGTAACAAGTCAAGACGATATAGATACACTGGTTAATCTTGGCTTTGATGGAGTTATTAAAGAGTCGTAAAGCGACTCTTTAATTAAAGGGGAGTGGTTTAATAATGGCGGCGAATAGGTAAATGCAATTCAGTATTTAACCTATAAGCCGTTGTTTAGTAAGTTTAACTATAACTGGCGAAGGTTTTATTATTCCAGCTTAAGCTAGTTACCTTTAACGGCTAACATAAGTTGTATACGGTCGCGCACTTTTAACTTAGTGAAAATTGAGCTCATGTGCTCTTTAATTGTCCGCTCTGTAATATTAAGTGACTCAGCGGCTTGTTTATTGGTTGCCCCTGTTATAACTATATCAACAACTTGGCGTTCGCGTTTAGTTAAGCTTTGAATATCGCAGGCTTGGGTGTAATTTATTTGCTGCTGGCTTAGTGCCCCAACAATATTAGAAAGCAATTGCCCAGGTAACCACAGACCGCCTGAGCAAATAGTCTCAAGTACTTGTTGTAATATTACTTTAGATGCAAGTGCTTCTACATAGCCTCTTGCGCCCGCTTGCAGGGCTGCTCTAAGTTCCTCTATTTCTAGATTTGTGGTCATTACAATAACTGGCAAGCGTTTGTGGGCATATTTTTTTACCAGTTCAAGCCATCCCGAAGTGCCCGCTAGAACCCATATAATACTTGATGTATTAATTTGTTTTGGTTCTTTGGTGCATATTACACAACCTGCAAACGCACTTCGCCAGTGGCTCGATTCAAGTTCGGGTTGTGTAATAAATATACTTTGACGCATTAATTTACTCCAATAAATTCAGTTTAGCGTTCTGTCATTGCTTGCGATGTAGCTCTGAGTACGGGTTTAAGTAAATATTCCAAGACGGTTTTTTTACCAGTAATAATATCCACTTGTGTGGTCATTCCTGGAATTATAGTCAACTCTTCTGAAAAGTTATTTTTAGTGGTTTTTAATTGCACTAAATAAAAAGTATTTTCTCTGTCGTCGGTAATTGTATCTGCACTTATATGCAGTACCTCGGCTTCTAGTCCGCCGTATACTGCAAAATCATAGGCGCTAAATTTAATCATGGCGGGCTGCCCAGGGCGTAAAAAGGCAATATCTTTCGGCGGTATTTTAGCCTCAACAATAAGTTGATCGTCTAAAGGGACTATTTCTAAAACGTCACTGCCGGGTTGTAAAATGCCGCCTACGGTATTAACCAATAAACGTTGTACCGTGCCTTTAACCGGTGATTTGATCTCAGTTTGGGCCACTTTATCGGCAAGCCCTGATTCGGTTTCTTTTATCGACTCTAAACGCAGCAATGCTTCCGAAAGCTCGTTGTTCCAGCGGTTGATCATAGCAAGTTCCACTTCTGTTACTTTGTTTTTAGCTTCGTTGATAGCCGATAAACTCCGGTTAATAACGGCTTTAGTGCGGTTTATTTCGCCGTTTAAATCAACTATTTCACGCTCTAACCTAATGATGTCGATATCAGATACAGCACCGGTTCTTAACAGTGGGCGTGTTACTTGCAGCTCACGATTACTTAGCCTTAGAGCGCTAGTGTGTTGTTGCAAAGCGGCTTTTGCTTCAATGTGATCTTGTCTGCGTTGTTCTAGCTGGCGTTTATGAATTGCCACTTGCTGCTCTAATTCTTGGCGATTACTTAAATATATTGAGCGCTCATGAGCGACCGCCTCGGGTACTTGCTTAACAAGCTCATCAGGAAAAACGAGATCTTCTTTTCTGGTAAGGGCTTGTAATCTGGCTACTTTTGCAGTGAGTGATTGCACTTTAGATTGGTTTTCTCTAAAGCTTGAAATAAAACGAGTAGGGTCGATTTTTATTAATACGTCACCTTCTTCAACAATTTGCCCTTCTCGAATGTTTATTTTTTCTACCATACCGCCATCATAAGATTGCACTAACTGTAATTTATTTGATGGGATAACGCGTCCTTCACCACGAGCTACCTCATCGAGTGGCGCAAAGCCTGCCCAAATTGTAAGCAAAATAAATGCAATGCAAATGAGGTATAACAAAAAACGTGCGCTGGCAGGCTCTTGCTGCATTTTTTCCCACTGCGCATCGACTACCCAATCTTGTGATTCAGGAGGCGAAAGCCAGCCTTTAAATAAGCGATTAAAGATCGAAGGCTTACCTTTTTTACGTGCTTCTATCGCTTTACTTACCGATTCAAAAGAGCGCTGCTCTAGTGGCTTTTTATTGTCGCTCATGATGCTTGCTCCACTGTTTGATTATTCAGTGCGGCAATTACTTTTTGTTTAGGCCCATCGGCAACTATTTTTCCGTTATCGAGCACGATGATGCGATCAACCAACGAAAGTAAAGAGGAGCGGTGAGTAACTACAATTAAGGTTTTGTCTTGGGTGGCGGTTTTTAAATTTTGAATAATTTTATTTTCACTATTGTGATCAAGCGATGAGGTAGGCTCATCTAACAGCATAATAGGGGGGTCGTTTATAAGTGCACGCGCTATACCAATTGCTTGTTTTTGGCCGCCAGATAGCAAGCGACCTTGCTCACCAACTTGTAGGTCAAACCCATCGGGGTGAGAGTTGATTAACTCGAATAACTGGCTTTTTTCGCATGCGCTAATTATTTGCTCATCTTTAGCATGCCATGCGCTAATAGTGAGATTGTCTTTTAAGCTACCAAAAAACAACGCTATATTTTGTGGTACGTACCCTATGTTATGACGAAGTTCTGCGGGGTCTATTTGTTGTATATTGTTGTTATCGACCATTACGGAGCCTGCGGTTGGGTCATAAAGGCCTAAAATAAGTTTTTCGAGGGTGCTTTTACCCGAACCATTGCGCCCCAAAATAGCCACTTTTTCGCCTGCTTTTATTTTAAAGCTAATATTACTAAGCGCATCGGCCGCGTCGTCTTCATACTTAAAGCATACGTCTTTAAATTCTATTTCGCCGTTTAATACGGGGTGGCTTAACCAATGTTTATTTGGCGGGCGCTCAACGTCTTTCTCCATTATTTCGTTAAGCGATTGCATAGCAATAGCAGCATGATGATATTGCGCAAGTACGGCGGCGCATTGCCCAAGCGGCCCCATTGCACGTGATGAAAGTAAGTAAGCGGCTATTAATCCCCCTTGCGTGAGCTCGCCTTCAATAACTAAATGAACACCGATGATCATAATGATCACGCCAACACATTGTTGTATCCACGCTGCACTATTAGAGATTGAACTTGAGATTAAGCGACTTTGCGCATTAACCTGAGCAATATAAATAGTTGATTTTTCCCATGCTGATTGGGTTTTGCACTCGCTGTGAAAACTTTTTACATCTTCAATGTTGGTTAAGCTTTCTACAAGTATGGAGTTGCGCATTGAGCTTGCTTTCATGGTTTGCTCTGACAGCGCTTCAAGTTTTCTGTGGGCTGCTATGCCATAACTTAAAAGTATTAGGGCACCTGCGATAATGGGTAGGCTTAGCGGTACACCTATTATTGCAATAACAATTAGGTATATAGCAACAAAGGGTAAATCAACCAGCGCGACCAAGGTTATTGAGCTAAAAAAGTTACGTACGGCTTCAAACGATTGTATGTTACTCGCAAATGACCCCGCTGATGAGGGCCTATTTTTAAGCTTCATACCAAGTACGCGCTCCATAATAACCGCAGACACTTTTACATCTATACGACTTGCCGCAAGCTCTACAAAGTAGCTGCGTACTAAGCGCAGTAGAAAGTCGGCGGTCAGGGCTATTAAAATACCGATGGCTAAAACCCAGAGGGTTTCTGTTGCATGGTTAGGAACTACGCGGTCATATACATTCATTACAAATAAAGGCATGGCAACAGACAAAACGCCTAATGCAATGGCGGAGATTATGACGTCTTTGTACAGTGCGCGGCATTCTTTTATTACGCCCCAAAACCAGCCGTCTTTAGAGAGCTTTTCAAGCACCGGGGAGCGCTCATCAAACATAAACTCTGGATGAGCATAAATAATTAAACCTGTTGATTTTTCAATTAACTGTTCTAGGTCTTCTTCTACAACAGACTCGGTTAGCTCGGGGTAAGTAACTTGCGCTGTTTGTTTTTGGTTATCAATAGCGGTTACCACGCACGCTTGGTTATTATTTAAAATAATAATAGCGGGTAATAAAGCAGTATTAATTTGATTAAGAGGCTTATTTACAACTTTTGATTTAAAGCCCACACGTTTTGCAGCACGTGCAAATCCTGAGGGCGTTAAGTTTCCATCTGTTAGTGGGAGGCCATTTAATAAGGCCTCCCTTGAAAAATCTTTATCATGAAAGCGGCACAATACTGCAAGGCAATTTACCAGTGCGCCGCCATGATCAAGTACATCATTTAATTCCATATACCATCCAATGTTATGTAAAACATTCTAAATTTATTTGTTTTAAGCACCTCTTAACTATCGGTAATAACCGCCTCAATACGGCGGTTTGCCGCATTAGCACGTACCGAAATTTCATTAACGCGTGGCTGATCAATACCATAACCAAATGATTGAACACGATTTGGTGCTATACCAAATTGCTCAATAAGTAATTGTGCTACGGCAAAGGCGCGTTGCTCTGAAAGTTTGCGGTTGTATGTTCTATCGCCATCTAATGAGGCGTGACCTTGGATCTCTACCTTTTTGTCAGGGTTATTTTTTAAAAACTCCGCGAGCTTTTCTACCTCTTGCAAGTACTCTGGGCGCACTTGGCTTGAGTCGGCTGAAAAGGGAATGCCTATTTCAACTGAGTCGGTCGCTTGGTCATACAAAGTACACCCAGACAGGTCTACATTTGTTCCCGCTGGGGTGCTTGGGCAGGTGTCTTGCTCGTTAGGTACGCCGTCGTTATCGTCATCTGCAAAACTCGATGCGCTAGGGGTCTCTGGTGGCATTTCTAAATACCTAGGCATTGCTGTAACGCTCATGTAGGCGTTATCTTGCTTGGCTTTTTTTTGTAAAAAAGCTTTGCGTTTAAAGGTGGCAGCTACATCGTAACTTGGGCATATATTTTGTGCGTTATGCACGATTGGGTCATCTGTTAACTCTGTTAATGTTGGGTACTTGTCAGACATAACATTTAGAGCTGGCAATAGTTTACCCATTTCGTTAAGCATAGTTAAAATGGCTGTTTGTCTATCGTATTGAGCAACAATGTACGAGCGGTTAGATTGAAACGCTTCGTTTTCAGCGTCAAGTACATCAAGCAGGGTCCGTTGGCCAATATCAAATTGGTCTCGGTAGGCTATTTTTACTCTGTTTGACGAGTTTTTATAGCTTTCAAGCGTGGGTAGCTTTTGCTCTATATTGTTCACATTATGATAGGCAATTTGTAGGCTTTGACGAATATCAACACAAGCTTGATCGCGTTGATACTTGGCAATATTTACATCTTGGTATGCTTGTTCAAGGTTGGCGCTATCTAGGCCCCCGTTGTAAAGGTTATAGGTTATGTCTATACCTACCCGTGCTTCGGTTCTTGTTTCGTTTAAACCTAGCTCGTCTCTGTCTTGTGTGCCGTAACGGGCAGATAAGTCTACGTTTGGATGAAACGCAGCCTTTTGTGCCTGAGCATTGGCTTCTTGCGCCTCTATATTATAAAGCGATGCGTAAAAAGCAGGGCTGTTTTTATAGGCTATATCAAGCGCTTGGTTAATAGAAATGGGCACGTTTTGCTCATCTAATTTGGCTTGTTTTATATCATTAACGGGTAGCTCGCCAACAACTCTTAAATAACGCGCAGTTACATCGTGCAGGTTAGCGTACTCGGTTAGCACATTAGATTGCGCTAGCGATAAGCGCCCGCTAATTTGCTCTAGATCTGCTGCTCGGGCAACACCGGCTCCTACACTTTGTTCAATTTGTTGGTATACAGACTCGTGTTCTTGCAGGTTTTCTTCAGCGAGTGTCACAAGTTCTTTAAATTTTTGCACATCTAAAAATGCAATAGATGCATCTAATGCAGTTTGCTCTGTTTGTGAGAGTAATTCAAAATACCGAATGAGCTGAATACGCTCAAACCTTTCAACGGTGTTAGATGTTCTAAATCCGTCGTAAAGCATTTGAGTAACACTAAGCTCTGCAGTGTTGCGGTTGTATTCGTCTTCAATACCCGTAGTTTCGGCGCTCATAACCTGCGCTGGCAGATACATCAACGCTAGGTAAGTAGCCTGAGCGGGCTGCATCTACGCCATAAATTGAGGATTTAAATGTATGCCATGCTTGTTGTACCTCTGGATTATTTTCAATTGCTTTACTGGTGACGTATGTAAGCGGTGCCACAGAGCTGTCATCGGCTTTTACCACGTTAGTTGCGCCAAGCGCACTTAGCGTTAAACCTATAAGCAGCTTTCCTTTTTGCTTTAGTAAAGTATTTTTTGTAATCATTTCTTCCTCTTAGGGTTACTTGGGCTATCAATACCTACCATATGGTTTAGTCAATAAATGCATATTTCGCAAATAATCGTTTTGGCTAGCATAAAATTTATTATCTACCACTTTTTTATTTTTAATGTTTTTTCAAAAACTGTACTTGAGTACAGTATCTAATGCGTTTTGCTGTTCTACATTTTAATTAATAGTTTTTAATTCTTATGTTTGAGGTAAGTAAAATGGAATCTAATCAATTATTAGTAATAGACTTAAAAGGGTCTGCTGGTGTTGTTTTAGAAGATGGCACAATTAAGCCACTTGAAGTGGGCGATACTATTACTGTGGGCGATTTAGTGGTTACCGCCGATAATTCATCGCTAACAATTGATGTGCAAGGAGAAACACTGTCGATTCCTGCTAATCAAAACGTAAAGATCACCCCTGATTTATTAGCACAAGAAACCCGCGATAGCAGCGAAACCACCGTGTTTGACGAAAGTCTAGATGCGGCCATTGCAAGCTTAGAACAAACTGATAATAACGATGGCCAAACGGCGGCTAATTCTGATGTTACTGACTTTTTAGATGCCTTAGAGGGCGATGGTGATATTTTAGATAATTTAGAAGCAACAGCCGCAGGTGGTGCTGGTGGTGCGGGCTCTGGTGGAGGAAGCTCATTTGTTCAGCTTACACGTATTGCGGAGGGGGTTAACCCTAATAGCGTTGCATTTGATTCAAGCTTTGATCCTGATTCTACAGAGGCGCTAAATATTCGCGACACCTCTGATGGGGTAGTTCCTGATGATGGCACTGCGTCTATATCATTAAATGAAGTAGGTTTAACTAATTCATCTCAACCAACAATTAGTGGTACAAGTGAAAACTTAGTGGGTGAAACAGTAAATATTACTGTGACAGATGAAAATGGTAACTCTCAAGTAGTAAGCGCGGTTATTGGCCCAGATGGCACGTTTGAAATTACACTACCTAACCCGATAGCCGATGGACCCGTGAGCGTAGTTGTAGAAGCCACCGACCCAGATGGTAATGCGTTTAACGATGCTATTTCTATTGAAATAGACACCACAGCGCCTGTGATTAATATTGACCCAGTTGCAGACTCTGCATCTCAGACAGTAACGGTTACGGGTTCGGTAGCGGGTTTGAATACTGGCGACAACGTCTCTGTAACTCTTACCGATAGTACAGGCACACAACAAACAATTGTTACACAAGTTGATGCACAAGGTAATTGGAGTATTACCACTACATCGCCTTTAGCAGAAGGGGAGTTTAATGTTAACGCAATAGCAGTTGATGCCGCTGGTAACCAAGCAATTGACCAAGCTGTTGCGAGTATTGATTTAACCGCTCCAGAAATTACAGTTACAGTAGCGGGTGAAACTAATAATGCTACGCCACCATTAACTGGTACTACAACCGGTGTGCCACAAGGTACTGAAGTAACAATCACAGTAACCGACAGTGCAGGCGAAGTGCAGCTTTTAACAGCCATTACCGGTGAAGATGGTAGCTGGGCTGTTGATGTGGTTGTGGCACTACCAGAAGGTGATTTTACTGTTGATGCGCAGGTGAGTGATAGCGTAGGCAACCAAGCACTTGCAAGTGATGCTGGAGTTATTGACTTAACGGCGCCAATTGTAGAAATTAATGCGATTGCCGATACGCAAGATACAACCCCTATTATTACTGGCTCTGCGCAAGATGTGCCAGCAGGCTCGGTAATTACCGTGGTTATTACTGATATTAATGGGCAAGTTCAAACGCTGTTAACGCAAACAAATGATGATGGCAGCTGGTCTGTAAGTGTTTCTACACCTTTAGCACAAGGTGAGTTTGAAGTTAATGCAACCGTGACCGACACTGCAGGTAATGAAGCACAAGCTGTAGAGCAAGGGTTAGTTGATTTAACTAGCCCTGAGATAACGGTTACGGCCATTGCAGACACTAATGACACAACCCCTACTTTTGTAGGCCGTGTTGAAGGGGCACCAGAGGGCTCTGTAATTACTGTTTTAGTAACCGATAGCGACGGTAATATACAAACCTTAACAACGACACTTGAGGCTGATGGCACGTGGAGTGTTGAATCGCCCAACGCTATTCCTGGCGGAGAGTTTAGTGTTACCGCGACAGTGAGTGACCCTGCGGGTAACGAAGCATCCGCGCAAACAAGTGGTGAAGTTACATTTGCCCCTATTTCTATTCAAATTGACTCTATTGCAGATACAAACGATACCACGCCATTTTTAAGCGGTAATACCGGTAACGTGCCTGCTGGTACCACTATAACCCTAACGATTACCGCAAGTGATGGCAGTACTTTTAATCTTTTAGCGGTCACTCAAGAAGATGGTTCTTGGAGCGCTCAAGTTACAGAGCCTCTGCCTGAAGGGGATTTTACCGTAGTTGCAGCCGTAATAGACGATGCGGGTAATGAGGCACAAGCAAGTACGGTCGGTAATGTAGATTTAACCGTAAGTATTAATTTTATTATTGATACTAATGATACCACTCCAACAATTAGTGGTACTACGCAAGATGTTGACGCAGGTGCGGTTGTTACTGTTACCTTTACAGGCAGCGATGGCGCAACAGAAACTGTGCAAGTAACCACAAATGCTGATGGGTCGTGGTCAATCGAAGCAACCGAGGAGTTGGTAGAGGGTCAATTTACGGTGGTTGCAACAGTAACCGATGCTGCTGGCAATACAGCCTCTGCAACAGAAGTAGGGGAAATTGATTTAACTGATCCTGCAATTACTATTAACCCAATTACAGATACAAACGATACAACACCGACTGTGACAGGTAGCGTAGTAGATGTACCTCAAGGTACTGAGGTTACCTTATTAATAACAGATAGTGACGGTAATCAACAAACTATTACAGCGGTTACTAATGCCGATGGAAACTATAGCGCCGATATACTTAATGAGCTTAGCGAAGGTGACTTTACAGTTACTGCGAGTGTAAGTGACGAAGCAGGCAATAGCAGTACAGCAACGGTTACTGGCACCATAGATTTAACCGCACCTAGCGTAACTATAGATAATATTGGTGATACAAACGATACAACGCCTACTATAAGCGGCTCTACTCAAGGTTTAGCAGCGGGTAGTGTGGTTACAGTGATTGTGACTGATGATGCTGGCGCTGAGCAGCAATTTGTCACTGCTATAAATGGTGATGGCACATGGAGTATAGATGTCCCACAAGCATTAGCTGAGGGTGAGTTTAGTGTGGTGGCAAATGTAAGTGATAGTGCTGGTAATAGCGCGCAAGACTCACAAACTGGCACTATAGATTTAACCGCACCAACTATTAGTGTAAATGACTTTACTGACTCTAACGATTCAACACCTGTATTTAGTGGTACCACAACTGATGTAGAGCCAGGTAGCTTGATCACTGTATCAGTAACAGACTCTAATGGTGATTCGCAAACCTTGACGGCAGTTGTGGCAGAAGATGGTTCTTGGCAAGTAGGTGCAACGACTGCAATTGCTGAGGGGGAGTTTACAATCACGGCCACAGCCACTGATGCAGCTGGAAATGAAGCCTCAGCCACAACTACAGGCGTTATAGATACCGCAGCGCCTACAGTAATAATAGATCCGGTGGGTGATACAAACGACACCACACCCACTATTTCAGGGTCTGCCACGGGCGAGCCAGAGGGCACAGTTGTTACGATCACTGTGACGGATGAAGCTGGTAACCCACAAACCATTACTACCGAAGTGCAAGCCGATGGCACCTTTAGTGTGGATGTACCGAATGAGCTAAGTGAAGGTGAATTTACCG